>JBLNCI010000050.1:0-79593 GCA_050260515.1 Gemmatimonas sp. | reverse complement strand
GTCGCCGTGTAGGTGCCGCCGACCTGCTGGCCGTCCACCGACACGGTGAACTTCGCGTCGCCGTTCCACGCGTCCTCCGAGACGAAGACGTGCAGGCCCGAGGTCGCCGGAGTCGGGGTCGGGGCGGTCGTGCCCGTGCCCGTACCCGTGTCGATCGGAGTCGGCGACGTCGTGGTTCCGGTCGAGGTGTACGACGCCGTGCCGTTGATCGCGAGGATCGCCGAGCCGTCGGTGGTCGTCATCCCGTTGGCGGCATTGTCGAGGCCGTGGGTGATCGTCTCACCGTTGATCGTCACCGACTGCACGTAGAGGTTGCGGTCGGTCGAGGCGGTGCCGCCCCAGGCGTCGTTGAGGAACTGGATGTCGACCTTGTGCGCACCCGAGCTGTAGGTGCCGCCGAGATCGATATCCTGCCAATGACCCTGGTTGTGCAGCGCGGTCGCCGTCTGGGTGCCGCCGACCTGCTGGCCGTCGACCTTGACGATGAACTGCGCGTTGCCGTTCCACGCGTCTTCCGACACGCGCACCGACAGGCCCGAGGTCGTCGGAGTCGGAGTCGGCGACGGAGTCGGGGTCGGAGTCGGGTCGATCACCGGCGGAGGCGTCGTGCCGGTCCCGGTCGCCGCGAAGTTCGCGGCGCCGTTGATCGCGAGGATCGACGAGCCGTCGGTCGTGGTCATCCCGTTGCTGGCGAGGTCGATGCTCTTGGTGATCGTCTCACCGTTGAGCGTCACCGACTGCACGTAGAGGTTGCGGTCGGTCGCGGCCGTGCCGCCCCACGCGTCGTTGGTGAACTGCACCGACACGTTGTGCGGTCCGGCGCCGTAGGTGCCGGGCAGCGCGATGTCCTGCCACTGGCCGTTGGCGTGCGACGCGGTCGCCGTGTACGTGCCGCCGACCTGCTGGCCGTCGACCTTCACGGTGAACTGCGCGTTGCCGTTGTAGGCGTCTTCCGACACGCGGACCGAGAGGTTGCCGGTGCCCGTCGTGACGTCGATCGGCGACGTCGTGCCGCCGGTGCCGGTTCCGGCGTTGCTGCCGGTGTTGGCGCCGTCCGGCGACGAGATCGTCTGCTGGGCGACCGCCGCGACGTTCGGGTCCTTCGAGTAGGCGCGGATGTAGTCGACGTGCATCTGGCCGGTCTCGCCCGCGGCGCTGCCGACCCAACTGCCGCCGACCGCGAGGTTGGCGAGCATGTACATGGGCTTGTGCATGTCGCTCGGCGTGGTGACCTGATAGACCTGCTGGCCGTCGATGTAATAGGTGACGAAGTCGGATTGCCAATCGACGCCGTACGTGTGGTAGCCGCTGGTGATGTCGGCGCCGTTCGGCATGTTGACCCACCCGCCGCCGCCGCCGCTGGCCCAGTCGCCGGTGATCGCGCCGACATGCACGCTGTTCGCGCCGCCTTCACCGTTGGCGTTCTTCGCACCGAACGCCTCGAGGGCGTCGATCTCGGGCGGCCAGCTCTTGTCTGCGGCCAGCAGCCAGAATGCGGGCCACATGCCCTGGCCCTGCGGCAGCTCGGCGCGCATCTCGAAGTAGCCGTAGGTCTGGGTGAACATCCCCTCGGTCGTGATCAGACCGGAGTTGTACCAGAGACCGTCCGGGTTGCTGCCCGGGGCGGCGGTGATGGTGAGCTCGCCGTTCTGGTTCGAGAACGGATTCACGCCGACGCTGGAGTCCGAATAGAACTCCTGCTCGCCGTTCGACGGCAGCGAGCGGCCCCCGAAATAGAACGTGGTCTTGTAGCCCGAGCTTCCGTCGGGCGACGACTTGAATGAATTGAACTCGTCGTCGTAGCTCAGATGGAACTGGCTGAGATCGAGGGCCATGAAAGACCTCCTGCGTTTTTTGAACAGACGGCCGCTCGCGTCGTGAGCGGTGCAGGAGGAGTGGACTGGTTTGCGTGCAGTGACACCTCACGAAGCCGAGCGCGAAACGTGAGGTCACGCGCGCTGCACGAAGACGTGAGCGTCGCGTCAGAGGATCGTGAGGATGAGTGGATGCGCGGATGCGCGCGGTCAAGGCACGCCGAGTTCCGCGCGTTTATCGCGTCGCGCGACGACGCACATTGAGATGAGTCAATCGCGCGCGACGCGTGATCGGATTTGCGACGCGCGCGCGATCTCTCAAGACTCGGTCACGATCAATTGAAGCGTTCGTCCGCTTTTTTCACGCGAGCGCGACGGCGCTACCACAGTGGACGGACCGTGCCGGGTTCACGTTCGCGCGAGAGTCGCGGAAAGCGTTCGCTCGCGTTCGGATCACGCAGCTAGACTATTCGCAACGAAACGGAGCTTGAGCGTCCCGGCCGCGCGGCCGCAGGCGTGACGCGCGCAAAAAAACAGCCGCCTTGCGGCGGCTGTTTGAGTTCGTACTCGACTTTCTTGTCCCCTGTGCGGCGCTCGCTTTCCCCCTCGGCGGCGCTCCCTCAGGCCTGCAGCCAGTCCGACTGCGGCGGCGCGTCGTACGCGACCTCGGGCGGCGGCACGTCGGCCGGCGGCACGTCGGCGGCCTGCGGGCCTTGGTCGGCGGGCGGCGGCGTCCAATCGCTCGCCACGTCGGCGGCCATCGCATCCGCCGGCGGCGGCGCGTCGTCGTGCGCGACCCATTCCGGCATTTCCGGAGCGCCGTTGCCGTTGAGCGGCACGTTGTCGGCGGGCGCGTCGTGGGACCAGGCGCGGATGAAGTCGATCTTCATCTCGCCGTTTTCGCCGGCGGCGCCGCCGGCCCAGTTCCCGCCGACGGCGAGGTTGGCCAGCATGTACATCGGGCTGTGCATGTCGCTCGGGGTCGCGACGTGATAGAGCTCCTGGCCGTCCATGTAGAAGGTCGTGGTGTCCGGCTCCCAGTCGACGCCGTAGACGTGATCGCCGCTGAAGATGTTGCCGGTCGTCGGCACCCAGTCGCCGCCGCCGCCGGTGTCCCAGTGCGACGTGATCGAATTGACGTGGATCTCGTTGCCGCCGCCTTCGCCGCGGCCGTTGTCGGCGCCAAAGGCCTCGAGCACGTCGATCTCGGGCGGCCATGCCTTGTCGGTCGACAGCAGCCAGAACGCGGGCCACATGCCCTGTCCCTCGGGAAGCTGCGCGCCGATCTCGAAGTAGCCGTAGGTCTGCGAGAACGTGCCCTCGGTGGTGACGAGGCCGGAGTTGTACCAGTTGCCGCCGGCGTTATCGCCCGGCGAGGCGGTGATCACGAGGTGGCCGTCCTCGACGCGGAACGGGTCGGCGCCGACGGTGGCGTCCGAGTAGTACTGCTGCTCGCCGTTGGACGGCAGCGAACGGCCGCCGAAATAGAACTGGGTCTTCCACGCGCCGTTGCCGTCGGGGTTGGCGTTGAACGAGTTGAAGTCGTCGTTGAAGGTCAAATGGAAGGTCGAAAGATCGAGAGCCATACTGAACTTAACCTATCGTTGTTGTGGTGCTCAGGAGCGCTGAGCGCGCAAGGCGGGTCGGAAAAAAGGCCGTGAGGGACTGCCCGCGTGAGTGCCCTCACACGCTGTTGCGAAGCGGGTTGTCGGAGACGCGGCGCTAAGGCCGCGGGCGGATCAGCGGCGCGGCGCGGAGCGCGTATGCCGACGAAGTACGGTGGCCGCGCGCGGCGAGAACGAGGCAAGGGACTCGACGTTGGCGAAGGCCAATGTCGCGAAGGCGAAGGTCATGAGGTCGATGAGCATGGGACGCCACTCCGTTCCTGTTCACGCCGCCCGAACGCCGGACGCGAGCGATCAAATGCCGTCGCGCGGCCGACGATGCATCTGTCAAATCGGCCGTCGGCGCGGAACGGAAGCCGCGCTCACGCGAAAGGCACGAATGCGTGAGGTCGTCGAATCCGGTCGTGAGATCGCGGTGCGGAGGATGTCCGGGAGTGGAACGAACGGTCCGTTTTTCGGGCATTACCGCGCGTCGCCGACGGTCGAAAAGCCAGCAAAACCGCGCCCTGTGTCAAATTCCCCAAGCGGGCCTCGGCGGCGGCGGCGCTCACGAATCCGTTCACGAACGATTGAAAACGGGAGCCGCCTCGCGGATCGTCCGTGACGGGCGATGAGGTGCAAACGAGCGCGCCGTGGCCGGGCTCGCACGCCGCCGTGAACGTGCGGTCGCCCGAAACGAGCGGGGAATCGGAATGGACGAGCGCACACGCGACCACCGGATCGACCGCATGCTCGCGCGGTTCGCGCCGGTCGCGCCGGGCGAGGGACGGGCGGTCGTCGCCGCGTTCGCGTACTTCTTCTGTCTGCTGTCGGGCTATTACGTGCTGCGGCCGCTGCGCGACGAGATGGGCGTCGCGGGCGGCGTGCAGAATCTCCAGTGGCTGTTCACGGCAACCTTCGTGGCGCTCGTCGCCGCCGTCCCGGTCTACGGCGCGGCGGTCGCCCGGCTGCCGAGGGCACGCTTCATCCCGCTGGTCTACCGGTTCTTCATCCTGAATCTCGCGATCTTCTGGGCGCTGCTCGCGTTCGGCGTCGCGCCGGTCGCGGTCGCCCGGACGTTCTTCGTCTGGATCAGCATCTTCAACCTGTTCGCCGTCTCGGTGTTCTGGTCGTTCATGGCCGACCTGTTCCGCAGCGAGCAGGGCAAGCGCCTGTTCGGGCTGATCGCGGCGGGCGGCACCGCCGGCGCGCTGGTCGGGCCGGCGGTCACCGTCGCGCTGGCGGGAGCGATCGGGCCGGTGAACCTGCTGATCGTCGCCGCCGTGCTGCTCGAAGGCGCCGTGCTCTGCGCCGGGCGCCTCGAACGCGTCGCGCCGATGGCGACGGACGCGCCGCGCGCGCACACAGAGCGCGAGAAGATCGGCGGCGGATGGCTCGCGGGCTTCGTGCTGCTCGCGCGGTCGCCTTATCTCGCGGGCATCGCCGCCTGGGTGACGCTGCTGTCGCTCACCGCGACCATCCTCTACTTCGAGCAGGCCAATCTCGTCGCCGCGGCGTCGGACGATCCCGCGGTGCGAACGCGGCTGTTCGCCACGGTCGACCTCGCGGTCGGAATCCTGACCCTGGTCGTGCAGCTTCTCGCGACGGGGCGGCTGGTGCGGCGCTTCGGCACCGGTCCCGCGCTCGCCTTCCTGCCGCTGGTGTTCGCGGCCGGCTTCGGCGCGCTCGCGCTGGCGCCGACGCTGGCGCTGGTGATCGCGTTCCAGGCGGTGCAGCGCACGGCGAACTTCGCGGTCTCCAATCCCGCCCGCGAGATCCTGTTCACCGCCGTCGTCCGCGAGGAGA
Source organism: Gemmatimonas sp. (assembly GCA_050260515.1). GTDB lineage: Bacteria > Pseudomonadota > Alphaproteobacteria > SMXQ01 > SMXQ01 > DATJIG01. Next base: position 74,369 of record JBLNCI010000050.1, on the reverse strand, counting down.
AGTACAAGGCGAAGAACGTCATCGACGCCGTGGTGTTGCGCGCGGCCGACGCCGCCTCGGGTTGGGCGTTCGCGCTGCTGCGCGGCGTCGGCCTCGATCTCGCGACGATCGCTGTGCTGGCGGTGCCGGTTTCGCTAGTCTGGATGGGGTTGGCGGCCGCGCTCGGCCGCGAGCAGGAACGGCGCGCCCGATCGGCGCCGCAGCAGGGAGGTCAGTGATGGACGATCCCCGATTCCCGATCACGCGTCGTCGTGTGCTGGCTGCCGCAGCGTCCGCAACCGCGCTGACGATGTTGCCGCGCGGCGTGCGCGCGCAGCCGACTCCTCCGATCGCGACACGTCCGATCCCGCGCACCGGCGAGCCGCTGCCGGTGGTGGGGCTCGGCACCGCGATCATCTTCGACATCGGCAACGATCCCGGCCCGCGGCGCGAGCGCGCCGACGTGATCCGCACGATGGTCGCGGGTGGCGGATCGCTGATCGACACGGCGCCGTCCTACGGCCGGGCCGAGACCGTTCTCGGCGACCTCATGACCGAGACCGGTCTGCGGCCGAAGATCTTCCTCGCCACCAAGGTGCGGGTTGCCGACCGCGCCGGCACGCTCGCGGAGATGAGCGCGTCGCTGCGCAAGCTGCGCGCCGACAAGGTCGATCTGATGCAGCTTCATAATGTGCGCGACGCCAATCACGATCTCGCGGTACTGCGCGAGTGGAAGGCGCAGGGACACTGCCGCTACATCGGCATCACGTCGTCGTTCGATCGCGACTACGCGGCCGTCGAGGCGGTGCTCAAGCGCGAGAAGCCCGACTTCTTCCAGATCGACTACTCGCTTGCCGACCGCAACGCCGAGGAGCGCCTGATCCCGGCCGCCGCAGACGTCGGCGCGGCGGTGCTCACCAACCTGCCGTTCGGGCGCGGCAAGCTGTTCCAGGCGGTGCGCGGGAAATCGCTGCCGCAGTGGGCGAGCGAGTTCGACGCCGCGAGCTGGGGCCAGTTCTTCCTCAAGTTCCTGCTCGGCAATTCCGCGATCACCGCCGTGATCCCGGGCACCGACAAGCCCGAGTACATGGTCGACAACCTGGGCGCCGGTCGCGGCCGCTATCCCGACGCGGCGATGCGCCGGCGCATGGTCGAGTGGTACGAGAGCCTGTAGGTGATCGGCGCGGCGACATCGCCGCGTATCCACGGCCTGCGCGCCACCCTTTGTCCCTCTCCCTTGAGGGAGAGGGCATGTGAGGGTGAAGACTCCGTGTTGCGATCCGCTCACCCTTCCTCTCGCCAAAAAGGGGAGAGAGCGATTTCTTCGTCATGCTCGGCTTTCTGCGGGGCATCCATGTGTTTCGTCTTGTCGTCATTCCCGCGCGCCTCTTTTTGAAGGGACCGCGTGCAAGCGGTCCCTAGGGTTCGGGAATCCAGATTTTTTCTCCCTCTCCCTCGAGGGAGAGGGAGGGGTGAGGGTGAAGCACTCCGCGTTGCGATCCCCTCACCCACCCCTCTCCCCAACAGGGGAGAGGGCAACAGGAAGCGCCTTCATCCCAACGCCGCTCGCCGACTTTCAACAGCCCGCGCCCGAACCGGCCCAGACTTTCCACAGCCCCCTTGTGCCGCCTTTCGCGTGCGCGCACAGTCCTCGCATCGCGACAAGCGAGGGGAGCTATTGCGCTTAGCGCTCCCGATTGAAGCGATGAAGCCGCGAGAGGCCCCCGACAACCGGGACACCGGCGCGGCGGATGAAGTTGAGAGGCAACGGCGCTTCCCCTTCGGGTCGCGACGCATCTTCTCTTTCGGTACCGACATAACCCAGCGTCGCGGCTCGCGACGGAGGGAAGCAATCGGTAGGGCGGCTTCGGTTTCAACGCACCGCGGCACCTGCTGACCCCTCCCGGGAAGGAAAAAAGCGGATTTAGCTGAATCCGCTGACGACGACGTGTGTCCGCGCGCTGCTTGGCAAACACGCGCGAACCCACCGGCCCCTCACCAGCCCCTCGCTCCCTTAAGAAAGGAGCGGGGGGCGCGGGGGCCCCGATTGCCGAAGCGCGTGGTCCGGCGCAAAATACAGCCCAACAACGATAACGTTTCGGGGGGACTCACCGTGGGAGAGATGATTCCGTTGCAGATCGGAGCGACCAGGGCGCAGGCCTACGTCGCTTTGCCGCAAGGCCAGGATCGCGCGCCCGGCGTCGTGGTGACGTTCCACAAGAACGGCATCGACGACTTCACGCGCTGGCTGGTCGACGAGCTGGCCCGCGAGGGCTTCGCGGCCATCGCCCCCGATCATTTCCATGTCCTGCCGCCGGGCAAGGGTCCTGACGACCGTCGCGACTACATGACCGACGAGCATCTCGTCGAGGACTTCCGCGCCGCGGCCGAGTGGCTCAAGAGCAAGAATATCGTCGGCAAGCCGGCGCTGATCGGCCACTGCATGGGCGGCCGCGCGACGCTCGTCGGACTCGTCGCCGATCCCGACCTCTGGTCGTGCGGCTGCATGTGGTACGGCGGCGGCGTGTTCCGCAAGATGGGCAAGGCGCCGCCGCCCGCCGAGCTCGCGTCCGCGCTCAAGGTGCCGGTCGCGAGCTTCAACGGCATGGAGGATACCCACCCGTCGCCCGAGGAGGTCGGCAAGCTCGACGCGCGGCTCACCGAGCTCGGCAAGCCGCACGACTTCCACCGCTACCCGGGCGCCGACCACGGCTTCATGAACAGGTTCGGCGACGCCTACGATCCGGCCGCGCACAAGGACTCCTGGACCAAGGCGATCGCCTTCATGAAGCGTCAGATCGCGGTGCCGCAGCTCTCGTGATCCATGGCCGCCGAGAGGCGGGGAGGCAGGCATGTCCACGCGTAGCGTCGTGCGTTGTCTGTGTCTGGTCGTTGCCGCGCTGGTCGCGGGTCCGGCGGCCGCCGTCGATTTCAGCGGCAAGACGATCCAGATGATTGTCGGCGCCGAGCCGGGAGGCGGCACCGACGCGGGCGCGCGGCTCGTCGCGCCGTACTTCGAGAAGTACCTGCCGGGCCGGCCGACAATCGTCATCCGCAACCGCCCCGGCGCCGGCGGCGTCACCGCGCTCAACTACGTCGTCCAGCAGACCGCGCCCGACGGCCTCACCGTGATCGGCGGCGGCAACGCGCAGCTCAGCCCGATCACCTATCGCAAGGCGCACGGCGTCTACGATCCGCGCAACTTCCACTACATCGGAGGTCTCGGGCGCGGCGGCACCGTCCTGCTCGTCAACAAGGCGCACGAGCCGCGGCTCTACGACAAGGCGCAGCCGCCGCTGTTCTTCGGCGCGCTCGACGGCACGCGCTCGGGCGAGCAGGTGATCTTCTGGGGCATGGAATACCTCGGCTGGAACGCCAAGGTCGTGGTCGGCTACCGCGGCACCAACGATCTCTCGGTCGCGATGGAGCGCGGCGAGATCGACATGCACACGACGAGCAACATGTTCATCATCGACAAGCTGATGCGCACCGGCGACTTTGCCATCGTCGCGCAGTCGGGCTCGCACATCGGCGGCCGGTTCGTCGAGCGGCCCGAGTTTCCCGGCGTGCCGGTGCTCGCCGAGGCGGTCGGCAGCAAGATCGCCGATCCGGTGGTGCGGCAGGCGTTCGAGTACTGGCAGGCGTTCGCCGCGACCGAGAAGTGGATCGGGCTGCGCGAAGGCACGCCCGAGGACGTGGTCGCCGCCTACCGCGAGGCCTTCCGCAGGATGACGGCGGACCCCGAGTTCGTCGCCCGCACCACCGGCGTCGCCGACGAGGTGACACCCGAGGACCATGCCGACCTCGAGGCGCTGGTCGCCAAGATGGCGAGCCTCAGTCCCGACGCCGAGCAGTACCTCAAGGAGCTGCAGCGACGCCACGGGCTGAACACGCAGTAGCGGCTCCGGGCCGGGAAAGGCTTGCGAAAGCGAGGCCGCGGGGGCACCCTTCGGCAAGGGATGGCCGGCAGGCACTCGACGCCGCCGGAAAACGCCGAAAACGGCGGGTTGGGAGGACGTCATGACAAGCAAGTTCCGCGCGTTCGCATTCGCGGCGACCCTGGTGGCCGCCACCGGAATCCTCACCTGGATCAACACCGGCGGCGCGCAGCAGTCGTCGGTCTCGATCGGCAACACCGACATCGGCGGCGTCGTCACCGGGCCGAACGGACCCGAAGCCGGCGTCTGGGTGATCGCGGAGAGCCGCGAGTTGCCGACGCGCTTCATCCGCATCGTCGTCACCGACGACCAGGGCCGCTACGTCATCCCCGATCTCCCGAACGCCAACTACGACGTGTGGGTGCGCGGCTACGGTCTCGTCGACTCGCAGAAGATCAAGTCGGCCCCGGGCAAGATCGTCGACCACAAGGCGGTGCCGGCGCCGAACGCGGCGGCGGCGGCGCACTACTACCCCGCCATCTACTGGTTCTCGATGCTGAAGCTGCCGGCGAAGTCGGAGTTCCCGGGCAAGGGCGGCGAGAGCGGGCTTGCCGAGACGGCGAAGAGCTTCGCCGCGTGGGTGGACAGCACCAAATCGAACGGCTGCGTCGGCTGCCATCAGATCGGCAACGAGGCGACCCGGACGATCCCGAAGGAACTCGGCAAGTTCGACAACGCGTTCGAGGCGTGGTCGCGGCGCATCCAGTCGGGCCAGGCCAGCGAGAGCATGACGACCCAGATCAGCCGCATGGACGGCGTCCGCGCGCTGAAGGACTTCGGCGAGTGGACCGATCGCATCGCCGAGGGGCAGCTCCCGAAGGCGAAGCCCGAGCGCCCGCAGGGCGTCGAGCGCAATGTCGTCGTCACGCTGTGGGACTGGGGCACCGGGCATACCTACCTGCACGACGAGATCTCGACCGACAAGCGCAACCCGACGGTGAACGCCTACGGCAAGCTCTACGGCGCGACCGAGTTCTCGACCGACAACGCGATCATCCTCGACCCCAAGACCAACACCGCGAGCGAGAAGAAGATTCCGGTCCGCGATCCGAAGACGCCCGACGGTCGCGATGCGCCGATGATGGCCTCTCCGTACTGGGGCGAAGAGCCGATCTGGTCGAGCCAGTCGAACGCTCACAACCCGATGATCGACGACAAGGGCCGCGTCTGGTTCACGTCCCGAGTCCGTCCGAGCGCCACGCCCGAGTTCTGCCAGAACGGCGATCTCCATCCCTCGGCGAAGGTGACGCCGATCAAGTCGTCCGGGCGGCAGGTGTCGTTCTACGATCCAAAGACCGACAAGTTCACGCTGATCAACACCTGCTTCGGCACCCATCACCTGATCTTCGCCGAGGACGCCAACAACACGCTGTGGACCTCGGGCGGCGGTCCGGTCGTGGGCTGGATCAACACCAACATGTTCGACGAGACCGGCGACGAGGTGAAGTCGCAGGGCTGGACGGCGCTGGTGATGGACACCAACGGCAACGGCAAGCGCGACGAGGCGGTCGCCGCGAACGCGCCGGTCGATCCGACCAAGGACAAGGTCGTCCCCGGCGGCGGCTTCTACGGAATCGCCTACAGCCCGGTCGACGGCTCGATCTGGGGCAGCACCCGCAACTTCCCCGGCGGCGTGATCCGTCTCGTCCCGGGGCCGAACCCGTCGGAGACGGCGCTCGCCGAGTATTACGAGGTGCCGTGGAAGGACGAGACGGCGGCGAACTACGGCTACGGCCCGCGCGGCATGGATATCGACCGCAACGGCGTGGTGTGGGTGCCGCTGTCGAGCGGGCACCTCGCGAGCTTCGACCGCTCGAAGTGCAAGGGACCGCTCAACGGCCCGACGGCGACGGGCCAGCATTGCCCCGAAGGGTGGACGATGTATCCGTTCCCCGGCCCGCAGTTCGAGGGCGTGTCGGACTCGGGCAGCGCCGAGTCGGCCTATTACACCTGGGTCGACCAGCGCAACACGCTGGGCCTCGGCGACAACGTGCCGATGGCCACCGGCAACGAGAACGAGAGCATCATCGCGCTCAAGGACGGCAAGATGGTCAACATGCGCATCCCGTACCCGATGGGCTTCTACGCCAAGGGCATCGACGGGCGCATCGACGATCCGAACGCCGGCTGGAAGGGGCGCGGCATCTGGAGCACCACGGGGACGCGCGCGCCGTTCCACATGGAAGGCGGCAAGGAGAACAAGCCCAAGGTCGTCCACATCCAGCTCCGCCCCGATCCGCTGGCGCGGTGACGAGCGTGGCCAACGTGAAGCCGCCCGGGTTCGCCCGGGCGGCTTTGTATTGGGCGCTGGTGTTCGGGACCGCGCTGATCGCTCCGGCGCGCGCTGCCGAGGAGCCGCCGCTGCCGCCGCCGGCCATCGAGATCGCGGCCGAGCGGCCCTCGCCCGACCGCCCCGCGCGCAGCTTCCGGGCGCCGTACGCGGGCGAGATCGTCGACGTGCTGACGCACGTCTCTCCTCCGCGATCGAGCGGCAAAGGACGCACGCAGGAGCCCGTGGCCGAACTCATCCGCGACGCGGGGGTCGCTCTCGCGTACCTGATGCCGACGCCGAACGAGGGAATGAACGCCAAGCGCGACGACGGCACGGCGCAGAAGATCGCGCTGGCCCGACGGGTGGGCGATCCGGTGCGGGTTTTCTGCGGCGGCGACTACCTGACGGCGGGCATCGACTCGGCGCAGCGCGCCAATTTCCGCGACGACGACATCTCGTCGCTGCTGCGACGGCTCGAGGGCGAGCTCGACGGCGGCGCATGTCGCGGCATCGGCGAGTTCGGCGTCATGCACTTCGACAAGAGCGGTGCGCAGAACGTCGTTCATCTCCGGCCGAACTTCGCGCCGGTGCTCGATGTCCTCGCGCTGGCCGCGCGCAAGCGCGCGTGGATCGACGTCCATATGGAGCCCGTCGAGCCCGAGGGCACGTCGCACGAGGCGGAGGCGTTCGGTGCGCTCGCGCTGTGGTTCGGCCGCTATCCCGATCTCAGGCTGATGCTGTCGCACACCGCGATGACGAGCGCCGAGAACGCACGGCGGCTGCTGGTCGCCTATCCGAACCTGATGCTGCCGATCAAGCTGGTGCCGCGGAACGCCGGCTGGAGCCACCTCGGGCCGGTGGTGAACCGGCGCGGACAGCTCTACGAGGACTGGGCCCGGCTGATGGAGGACATGCCCGATCGATTCCTCGTCGGCAGCGACACGAAGTTCGCCGCCGAGAGGCACGGCAGCGGCGACAAGTACCCCGAGACGATCGCGCTGTTCCGCGACGTGCTCGGCAGTCTGTCGCCGTCGGCCGCCGATGCGATTGCCCATGGCAACGCCCGGCGCATCCTCGGCGACTAGTCGGCGGCGAGGGGGCGGGCGACCGACTCGAGCGGCTTGCGCTCCGCCGCGACGCCCCAGCGGGCCTGGATCAGTCCGGCGGCGATCATCAGGGCGGCGCCGAACAGGTATCCGCCGAAGACGTTGACCCGCGAGCCGGTGTCGATGAGGGCGCCGAAGATCAGCGGCGAGACGACTCCGCCGAGGCTCGTGCCGACGGCATAGAAGGCGGCGATCGCCAGCGCCCGCATCTCGAGCGGGAACGTCTCGCTGACGGTGAGGTAGGCCGAGCTCGCCGCCGCCGAGGCGAAGAAGAAGATGACCGTCCAGGCGAAAGTCTGCATCGCGGCGTCGAGGACACCCGCCACGAACAGGTAGCCGCTGACGGCGAGGAGAACTCCGGACAGCACGTAGGTCGTGCTGATCATCACCCGGCGGCCGACGGTGTCGAAGAGCCGCCCCAGCAGCAGCGGACCGAGCGCGTTCCCCAGCGCGAACGGCAGCAGATACCAGCCGACGGCATCCGCCGGGATGGCGTAGAAGTCGGTCAGCACCAGGACGTAGGTGAAGAAGATCGCGTTGTAGAAGAAGGCCTGGGCCGCCATCAGGCTGAGGCCGACTATGGCGCGCCGGCGGTGGTCGTGGAACAGCACGCGCAGCGCCTCGGCGAGCGGCGTGTGGGTGCGCTCGCGCAGCCGCAACCGCGGGTGCGGCCCGTCGTCGGCGACGCGGCCGCGGGTATAGACCCGTCCCTCGATGTGGGCGATGACCTCGCGCGCCTTTTCGGCGTGGCCATGGGTCATCAGCCAGCGCGGGCTCTCGGGTATCCACAGCCGCATCAGCAGGATGGGAAGGGCCAGCGCGCCGCCGATCAGGAAGCACAGCCGCCATCCGGCGTCGGGGCCGAGCTGGGTGGCGTCGAGCAGCAGGATCGAGCCCGCCGCGCCGAGCCCGGCGCCGAACCAGAAGCTGCCGTTGATGGCGAGATCGGTGTGGCCGCGCACCCGCGCCGGCAGCAGCTCCTGGATGGTCGAGTTGATCGCCGCGTACTCGCCGCCGATGCCGGCGCTGGTCAGGAACCGGAACAGCGCGAAGCTCGCGATGTCCCAGGAGAAGGCAGTGGCGGTGGTCGCCGCCATGTAGATGGCGAGGGTGATGAAGAAAAGGATCCGGCGGCCCCATCGGTCGGTGAGCCAGCCGAACAGCAGCGCGCCCAGTACCGCGCCCGCGAGATACGCGCTGCTCGCGAGCCCGACCTCGGCGTTGGTGAAGGCGAGCGTCGGGCTCTCCTTGAGCGCCCCGGCCACCGCGCCGGCGAGGGTCACCTCGAGGCCGTCGAGGATCCAGGTGATGCCGAGGGCGACGACGACCAGGGTGTGGAACCGTCCCCACGGCAACCGGTCGAGGCGGGCGGGAATATCGGTTTCGACGACGCGCGCGGATTCCATCCAATCTCCACAGCCCAGTGGCGGCCAATGAAGCGAGTCTGATATGAACATGCAGCTTCGTCGGAACACGGATGTCTAAAATATGACCGACGCGTCCTTCGGCTTCCGCTTCGAGATCGAGGAAGCCGCGCCGATCCTCCTCCACGGCGATCATCTTCCCCGTACCGACGCCAACAGTCCCGTGCTCAGCCACGCCGGGCACACGCTCGCGTTCTTCTCCCACTACCTCCCGATCGGGCACACCTACCGGCGCTCGAGCGAAGCCGGGTTGCGGTTCGCGACGCCGCCGCAGCGCGTCGCGCTCGTCGACGATCCCGACTCCGAGGTCGGCAAGTGGATCGAGTCGGTGTGGCGCGCGCCCGACGGCGCGCTGTACGGCTGGTACCACGCCGAGGAGGTCGGCATCTGTCCGACCCGGCTGTTCGTGCCGCACATCGGCGCGCTGGTGTCGCACGACCGCGGGCGCACGTGGCGCTGCATCGGCACCGTGTTGCGCGCGCCGGACGCCGAGATCGACTGCGGGTATCGCAACGGATTCCTCGCCGGCGGCTACGGCGACTTCTGCGTGGTGCCCGATCGCTCGGCGCGGCACCTGTACGTCCATTTCTCCAGCTACGTCGCCAACGAGCGCGCCCAGGGAATCTCGGTCGCGCGCTATGCGGTGACCGATCGCGATCGTCCGGCCGGCCACGTCGAGCTGTGGCACGATGGCGGCTGGGTGTCGGCGGACCGCGCGCTGCCGCGCCCCGTCTGGCCGGTGGCCCATGGCTGGCGGAACGTCGATCCCGACTCGTTCTGGGGGCCGGCAGTGCACTTCAACCGACACGTCGGCGCCTACGTGATGCTGCTCAACCGCACCCGCAACGGCACCAGCGACATCCGCCAGGAGGGGGTGTACGTGTCGTTCAACGACCGGGTCGAGGATCCGACCGGCTGGACGGTCCCCGTCTGCATGATCTCCGGAGGGGTCTGGTATCCCGAGGTCATCGGCTCCGGCCCCGAGGACGGCGATACGCTGGCGGGGTCGCCCGCGCGGTTCTTCATGTCGGGATTCTCGGCGTGGACGGTGCGGTTTCGTCGCGCCGTCGAAGGCGAGCCGCCGTCGCGACCGACCACCGTGCACCACGAGGATTGGGTGCGGCTGTTCGGGCCCGAGACGCCGAACCGTCTCGGTATCGGCTGACGGCGATCTGGATCAAACGCGCCTCGGCCCCATTTGCTAGACTGAGACATGACCGACGTGCAGCCGCAGACCTTGACCGCTCTGCACGCGGCGCCGCCCGGACCGATCGGAGCGCGCCGCGGCTGGCTGTCGTTCTTCCGCGATTTCTTCCGCGTCACCGGCGCCTTCTGGACCTCCGACCGCAAGTGGTTCGCGCTCGGCATCACTGCCGTCCTGGTGACGCTGACGGTGCTGATGGTCGTGGTGCAGATCGCGTTGAACATCTGGACCGAGCGCCTCTACGACTCGCTGGCGCGCCGGTCGATGGCGACGTTCGTGACGCTGATCGGCGCGCTGCTCCTCATCGTGCTCGGCAACGTCGCGGTGGTGACGACGCACCTCCGGCTGAAGCGCCGCCTCCAGATCGCGTGGCGCAAATGGCTCACCGAGCGCATGTCCGGCAAGTGGATGAGCGAGGGCCGTCACTACCAGCTCACCTACATGCCCGGCGAGCATTCGAATCCCGACGGGCGCATCGCAGAGGACATCCGCATCACCACCGAGTCGGCGCTCGATCTCGGGCACTCGCTGTTCTACTGCACGCTCCTGCTGGTGAGTTTCGCCAACATCCTCTGGGGGTTGTCGGGACCGCCGGAGGTGCGATTCGACGAGATCGAACTCTATATTCCGGGGCACCTCGTCTGGGCGGCACTGCTGTACGCTGTCGTCGGCAGTGCTGTTGCGGTGCTGCTCGGGCGCCCGCTGGTGCGAGCCGTCGAGCGGCGCCAGACGGAGGAGGCGGACTTCCGCTTCGCGCTCGCGCGGGCGCGCGAGAGCTCCCTCGCGATCGGTCTGCTGCACGGCGAGCGCGACGAGCGTGGGTACTTCGCCGTGCTGTTCGACGACATCGTCGCGGCGTGGAACCGCCAGACCTCGGCGCTCGCCAACATCTTCGTCTTCACATCGAGCTGGTCGGTCCTGCTGCAGGTCGTGCCGGTGCTGATCGCCGCGCCGCGCTTCATCGCCGGCGCGATCACGCTCGGCGTGCTGATGCAGATCGCGCAGGCGTTCCAGCAGACGGTCGGCGCGCTCTCGTGGCCGGTCGACAACCTCTCCCAGGTCGCGGAATGGCGCGCGTCGGCCGAGCGCGTGCTGGCGCTCGACGCCGCGATCGCCGGATTGATGCGGAGCGTCGCGCCGGAGAGTCGGTCCACCATCGACATGCGCGTGGGCCTGGAGCCGATCCTCACCTACCGTCGGGTTTCCATCAACGATCCCGACGATTCGGTCGTCATCGCGCCGTTCGATCTCACGGTCGGCCGGGGTGACCGCGTGCTGATCTCCGGCGAACCGGCGGCGGCGATCAAGTTGTTCAAGGCAACCGCGGGTCTGTGGCCGTGGGGACGGGGCGACATCGAGCTTCCCGGCGATGCCCCGGTGTTCTTCATGCCGCAGCAGCCCTACATTCCGCCCGGCACCCTGCGCGAGGTGATCTCGTATCCGGGGGGCGATGTGCCCCACGACGATTCGGTCCTCGTCGACATCCTCCGCCGTGTCGGCCTTCCGGATCTCGCGACCCGACTGAACGACCGCGAGCGCTGGGAGCAGGCGCTGGCGATCGACGACCTCCAGCGTCTCGGCTTTGCGCGGTTACTCGTTCACCGCCCGGCGTGGGTGTTCCTGCAGGAAGCGATGGACGCCCTCGGCAGCGAGGGCCAGGCGGACATGCTCTCGCTGCTCGGCACGGAGCTGCCGGAGGCGACGATCATCTCGATCGCCAACCATGAGGATCACCTCGATCACTACCATCGCGCGCTCACGCTGGTGAGGCATGACGGATACGCGCTCATCGAGGAGCGGCGGATCGCACGGGCGACGGCGTAGCGACGCGGTCGCTGGAACGGATCAGCTCCGCGTACCACCGCGCCGACGACTTCGGGATCCGCTTCTGCGTGGCGTAGTCGACGTACACCAGGCCGAAGCGCTGGGCATAGCCGTTGCCCCACTCGAAGTTGTCGAGCAGCGACCACACGAAATACCCATGCACGTCGGCACCGAGCGCGATCGCATCGAGCATCGCGCCGATGTGCGTGCGGAGATAGCTCACGCGATGCGCGTCGTTGACCTCGCCGGCGGCGTCGGGCGCGTCCTTGGTGCCGCCGCAGCCGTTTTCGGTGACGTAGATCGGCAGCCGGTAGCGCGCGGTGAGCTCGATGAGCTCGTCGCGGAATGCCTCCGGGAAGACCGGCCAGCCGATATCGGTGACCGGCGAATCGGGCGGGGCATTACCCCAGCCGAAACCCCACACGCTACCGGGTTCGGCCCTCGCGAAAATCGGTCCGTAGTGGTTGAGGCCGAACCAGTCGATCGGGCGGCAGATCCGTGCCATGTCGCCGGCCTGGACATAGGGTTCGATCGCCGCGCCGACTTGCGGCGGGTACATGCCGAGCAATTGCGGATCGGGAAACGCACGGTTCCAGTGCTCGTCGAAGAGCGCCGCGGCCGCGCGATTCTCCGGCGTGTCGGTCTCCGGAATGATCCGCTGGCGGTTGTGGATGGCGCCGATCGAGGCGTTCGGCACCAGCGCGCGCAGCACGTCCACCGCGGCACCATGGGCGAGGTTCACGTGATGGATGGCTCGGAGGTGGGCGTCGCGGTCCCGGATTCCCGGAGCGCCCCAGTCGTTGGTGTACCCGAACAGCGTGAAGACGGAGAACTCGTTGAAGGTGGCGAGTCGCTTCACGCGGTCGCCGTAGCGCCGGGCGATCAGCGCCGCATAGTCGGCGAACCATCCGGCACTGTCGCGATTGGTCCATCCGCCGAGATCGTCGAGCGCCTGGGGCAGGTCCCAGTGGTAGAGGCACAGCCACGGCTCGATCCCGGCGGCGAGCAGGCCGTCGATGAGGCGGTCGTAGAAGGCGAGGCCGCGCTCGTTGACGGCGCCGCGCCCCCCGGGAAGCACGCGCGGCCACGCGACGGAGAATCGGTACGCGCCGACGCCGAGCTGCTTCATCAGCGCGATGTCCTCGGCGTAGCGGTGGTAATGATCGCAGGCGACATCGCCGGTGTCGCCGTGGGCGATCTTGCCGGGGATGGCGCACCGCGTGTCCCAGATGCTGGGCCCGCGGCCGTCTTCACGGGTCGCGCCCTCGATCTGGTATGCCGAGGTCGAGACACCCCAAAGGAACCCCGCCGGCCACTTGCCGGACGGATACGCCATCGTCATCCGCGCTCTCCGGTGCCGCCGTTAGCGTCTCATCCTGTCGGCGGCGCGGAAGTATTTTCGACCAAAGGCGACGATTTGACCATCGCTCGGATGATCGAGCGTCTGCACGCCGAGGATCTTGGCGCTGAGCCCGGCGTCGTGCTGTCGGATGAACTCGGCGAGCTCCGTCTTCGCGGTGCCTGGGCCGGCGATGAGGATCTCGCCGAACGGATGCAGGCTGTCGGCGACCTTGCGCATGAAGTGGACGTCGGGCGTGTCCTTGCCGGGACCGGTGACGCCGGCCTTGTGGTGCACATGGACGTGCGGGTTCGCCGGACGGACGATCGACTCGTCGACGTCGTCGGCATTGAACGAAAGAACCTTCGCCTCGCTATGATCGATCCAGACGACGGCATGGTAATGGGTCACATCGGCCTCCTTCATGGCTGGGACACACGATACCGATGCGCACCGTAGCCGCGTTGAGACAGATCAAGCCCAAGTGGGGCTGACTCACGGCCCAGCGCACCGGCGCTTCGGCGAGGCGGCTTCGCGCCGCTTTCCCGCCGCCGCGATGCCACATCACGCATTTGTGTGACCGGCTAAGATTCGCTTGTGCGGCTGATACGGGTTGCCTAGACCGAACGGACTGGTCTATGCAGGCCGGGACGCCCGCAGTCGTGGCCCGTCGGTGGCAGGCAAAAGTAGCTAAGTCACAGATTTGACGTAAAAAATTGCCCCAAGAGGCGGGGCGGACGGATGGGCCACTGCCGTGGCTCGGTACGACGCGGTAAACTATCGTTTCGGTCCGCCAATGGACCAGTCTGGAGAGTTTCGTGGCAGAACCCATCGGCAAGAGGGGCCCGCTCGGCGACGCCTTACGCCATGTGCGCGTAGCGGCGTGGATCATCGGCATTTTCAGCTTCGCGATGAACCTGCTGGTCCTCGCGTCGCCCATCTACATGATGCAGGTCTACGACCGCGTCATCCCGACCGGTAATGGCGCGACGCTCATCCTTCTCACGCTGATCATTTGCGCGGCGCTGCTCGTCATGGCATCGCTCGACGCCATCCGCTCGATGATGCTGACGCGCATCGGCGCCTGGCTCGACAGCCGGTTGGCGAAGCCGGTCATCGAGGCATCGGTGCTGCGGACCATCCGCCAGGGCAATCCGTTCGGCGCGCTCGGTCTGCGCGACATCGCGACCTTGCGCCAGCTCGTCGGCGGCCCCGCGCTGGTGCCGCTGTTCGATGCGCCGTGGGCGCCGATCTTCCTCGGCATCGTGTTCCTCATCCACCCCGTCCTCGGCTGGATGTCGTTGGTCGGTGCGATCGTTCTCGCCGGGCTTGCCTACCTCAACGAGAGCCGCTCGCGCGGTGCGCTGCAGGAATCCAACCGGACCTCGGCCCGCGCCTTCGCCGAGGCGGACATGACGATCCGCAACGCCGACACCATCGTCGCGATGGGCATGCTGCCGGGCATCCTTCACCGCTGGCACGACCTCAACGACGAGAGCGCGGCGCATCTCGAGAAGGCCAACGACCAGATGAGCTGGATCTCGTCGGCCGCGAAGTTCTGGCGCCTTCTGCTGCAGGTCGGAATTCTCGGCGCGGGCGCCTGGCTCGTCGTGCATCACGAGATGACCGGTGGGTCGATGATCGCGGCCTCGATCATCATGGGTCGCGCGGTGGCGCCGTTCGAGCAGGCGATCAGCGTGTGGAAGGTGCTGGTCGCTGCGCAGGCGAGCTATCGCCGCCTCGCTGAGCTGCTGCAGATCGTGACCGACGATGCGCCGACGACGGCGCTGCCGCGGCCACAGGGACGGATCGCCGCCGAGCAGGTGACGTACGGCCCGCCGGGCGCTCCGGAACCGACGGTCCAGCAGGTCAGCTTCGCGGTCGAGCCGGGCGAGACTCTCGCCATCATCGGACCCTCTGGCGCCGGCAAGACCACGCTCGCACGCCTGCTCGTCGGCAGCCTCGTGCCGTTCCGCGGCGCGGTGCGCCTCGACGGCGCCGACGTGGTGGCCTGGGATGCCACCGACCGCGGCCGCTATATGGGGTACCTGCCGCAGACGGTCGATCTGTTCGCCGGCACGGTTCGCGAGAACATCGCCCGCTTCGGCGAGGCCTCTGACGAAGACGTCATCGAGGCGGCCCGCGTCGCCGGCGCCCACGATCTGATCCTCAGCCTGCCGAAGGGCTACGACACGCCGATCGGCGACGGTCGCTGGAACCTGTCCGGCGGACAGCGCCAGATGATCGGGCTCGCCCGCGCGTTCTTCGGCAAGCCGTCGTTCATCGTGCTCGACGAGCCGAACTCCAATCTGGACTCGGCCGGCGAGCAGGCCCTCGCCGCCGCGATCCGAGCCGCGAAGGAGCGGAAGATCTCCGTCGCGGTCGTCACGCAGCGCCCGAATCTCCTCGTCCTCGCGGACAAGGTGCTGGTGATGCGCAACGGCCGCGTCGAGCTGCTCGGCCCGCGTGACGAGGTACTCGCCAAGATGGGCTGGAATGTCGGCGGCCAGCCGGCTCCGATCCGCGGCCCGCGGCCGCTCGCCAGCGTTCAAGTCGCTCAGGATTCGCTATGACCCTCAAAAGCATTCCCTCCGACCACCGCGTCCCGGCGCGGGTGACCAACCACGTCCTGTCGATGCGCGATGTGTCGCAGGCGATGAACATCAGCCGCATCGTCTTCGTCGGCCTGGTGATCGTGACGGTGTTCTTCGTCGGCTTCGTCGGGTGGGCGTCCGTCGCCCCGATCGACAGCGCCGCGGTGGCGCCGGCGACCATCGTCGTCGAGAGCAGCAAAAAGGCGATTCAGCACTTCGACGGCGGCACTGTGTCGAAGGTGCTGGTGCATGAAGGCGACCAGGTCGTCGCCGGCCAGACGCTGGTGATCATGGACGACACGTCGGCCCGCGCGAACGTCGACATGCTGCGGTCGGATCTCGACGCGTCGCTCGCGCTGCAGGCGCGGCTGCTCGCCGAACGCGACCGTCGCGATACCATCGCGTTTCCCGAGGAGCTGACCAAGCGCGCGGACGCGGGCGACGTCGGCGTCCAGGCGATCGTCAACTCGCAGCAGCGGGCGTTCATCGCCAAGCGCGATGCGATCGAGAGCCAGATCAAGATTCTCGATCAGCGCAATGCGCAGATCGACGAGGAAGTGAAGGGTCTCCGCAACCAGATCGCCTCGCAGGATCAGCAGCTCAAGCTGATCAAGGAAGAGCAGAAGGGCGTCGAGGAGCTGCTCGCCAAGGGACTCGAACGCAAGCCGCGCCTCCTCCAGCTCCAGCGGAATGTCGCCGAGATCGAGGGCACCCGTGCGCAGAACTATGCGGCGATCGCCCGGGCGCAGCAGACCGCCGGCGAGAACGAGCTCAAGAAAGTCGACCTCACCGTGTCGAACGTCACCGACGCCGCGCAGAAACTGCACGACGAGCAGGTCAAGATCGGCGAGCTGCGCGAGAAGCTGCGTTCGGCACAGGAGGTGCTCGACCGCACGACCGTGCGCGCTCCGACCGACGGCCAGATCGTGAATCTGAAGCTGTTCACCCCGGGCGGCGTGCTGCCGCCGCGCGATACGGTGATGGAGATCGTTCCGCAGAAGGATCAGCTCGTCGCCGAGGCCCAGGTCGCGCCGACCGACATCGACGTGGTCCACGCCGACCTTCCGGTGCAGCTCCGGCTCACCGCTCTGAACCAGCGGGTGACGCCGACCGTGTTCGGGCACGTCCAGACCGTATCGGCCGATCGTCAGCAGGATCAACGCACCGGCAACGCGTACTACACGGCGCGCATCGTGATCGACCGCGGGCTCGACGAGCTGAACGACGCGAAGCTCTATCCGGGGATGCCGGCCGAGGCGATGATCGTCACCGGCGAACGCACCCTGATGAGCTACCTGTTCAAGCCGCTGCTCAGCGGACTGAACCGGGGGCTCCGCGAGGACTGACGTGCTGCATCGGGCCAGCGTGACCGCGGCGGTCGTGGTCACGCTGGCCTGTGCGGCCGGTGCGTTCGCCGCCGACCGCGCCTCGCTTCCGGGAATTCCCGCCGACGATCATCGCCGGGCGGTCGTCGAATCCGAGTGGCCGTGGCGGACCGTCGGCCGCGTCAATGTCGCGGGGAAGGCGCATTGCACCGGCGTGCTCGTCGGCGAGCGGCAGGTTCTCACGGCGGCGCACTGCCTCTGGAACCCGGTGACCAAGGGGCCGGTCCCGGTCGGTGTCATCCACTTCGTCGCGGGGTGGTCTCACGGCGAGTACCTCGCCCACGCCGGGGTGACGCGAGCGATCACCGCGGCGAGGCCCGCCTACAGCCCCGCGACCGCCGGGTATGAGCCCGCTCGCGACTGGGCGCTCCTCGAACTCGATGCCCCCATCGGCGGTACCGTCGGGTGGGTTGCACCGTTGATCGGGCCGGAAGCCGAGCAGGTGCTGGGTCACGGGACGCCGCTGATCATCGCCGGCTACAACCAGGACGTGGCCCAAGCATTGCGCGTTGACGATCGCTGCGCGGTCGAGGACATAGTGGAGGCCGGTCTTGCGTTCCGGCATGCGTGCGCCGGCACCCGCGGCGTCTCGGGCGGACCTCTGTTCGTGGCGCTCGGCGGAACGTACCGGGTCGCCGGGCTTCTGGTCGGCGTCGAGCGGCGCACCGGACTCAGCGTGGCGGTGTCGACGCGGGCCATTCCGGAACTCGGCCATTCCGAGCATCGGCCCTGACGGCCGCGACGATCACATTGCAAAGGAGCAGTCATGAGCGAGGACAAGATCTATTGCGACGGCATTTCGAACATCACGCTGATCGGCGGAATGGTCCGCGTCGACCTGTTCACGCTCTCGCCGACGGCGAAGGACAAGAACGGCCGTCCCACCATGCAGTTCCTGACCCAGCTCATCATGCCGCCAGATGCGTTCCTGCAAGGGCTCGGCGCGATGCAGAATCTGGTCCAGCAGCTCAAGGAAAAGGGCGTCGTGCGGCCGCTGCAGGGCGAGCAGGTGCAGGCGGAGCCGAAAAGCTGATCTCCCGGCTGCGCTGGGTCGAATTCAGTAGCGCAAGGACGTCCTGCGATCGCGGGCCTGGAACTGCAGCAGCTTTCCGGCCCGCACCTCCATCGCGTCGCGCGGGCGCAACCGCTTTGCCTGCGCCGGCGTGATCAGCGGATAATGGCGCGCGTCGTCGCAGGCCGCGCCGACGTCCCAGCAATGATCGCCATTGGTGACCCAGAGCTTCGGGTCGAAGCGGCGCAAGTCGATCGGCCGCGAGTAGGCGCGCAGCGTCTTCCTGGGCCCCGTCACGTACTCGTGGAAGTACGACATCGCGAGCTCACGGACAGTGCAGTACACGGGATCGCGCCACCGCAGCCAGATGTGATTGCTCTTCGAGATCGCGCCCCAGCGGTCGGAGCGGCGGAACAGCACGACCACATGGTCGTCGTCCTTCGCCGCGCGCAGGTCCATGAGCAGCGGCGGCTCGCCGTGGATCCACAGCGCGCACGCGCCGATGAACGCCGCCTCGATGCAGTGGGCGCGTCCGTAACGCAAAGTGGCCACCACCGAGCGACAGGTATCCCCATCCGGCTCGAAGTTGGTCGGCATGGCCGTCAGGAAATCCTGGATCTTCTCCGGCGTATCGAGACGCGCGAGCCGCGCCGCCTCGCGCTTCGGCACTCCGAGCTTGAGTGCCGCGGCGAGCGCCTGGCGGCTCACGATGCGCCGCCTTGCGTGGCCGGCGTCGCGTCGCCCGCGAGCACGCGCGCGAGCGCCACCGCCTCCCCGTAGGTCTTCGCGACGCGGACATCGCGCGCGGCGAGGATGTGCATGTCCTCGAGCACTTCGTTGGGTTGGCGCTGCAGGCCCGACAGGATGAGCTCGGTCCCGCGCCGGCGGCAGCCGTCGATGAAGTCGCGCAGCCGACTGGCGCCGGTGGCGTCGATCATCTGCACCTGGCTCATGCGCAGGATGAAGACTCGTGGGGCGCCGGCGATGCGGTCCAGCACGTCCGTCAGCAGCTCGGCGGCGCCGAAGAACAGCGGCCCGCGGAACTGGAACACCTCGACCCCTGGCGGCAGATCGGCGCGCTGCGTGTAGACGTCGTTGGCGGGCCGGGTGAAGTCGTCGATGTCGGCCTCGATGACCGTCCCCATGCTGCCGCGGACCACCTCGGCCATGCGGTGCATGAACAGCACGGCCGCGAGCACCACGCCGACCTCGATCGCGAACGTGAGGTCGACGGCGACCGTGAGGCCGAACGTCAGCAGCAGGACGATGCGGTCGCCCCATGGCGCCCGCATCAGATGCCGGAAGCGGTCGATCTCGCTCATGTTCCACGCGACGATGACGAGAACGGCGGCCAAACTCGCCAGCGGGATGTAGTCCGCCAGCGGCGCCAGCACGAGCATGAACAGGAGCACGAATGCCGCGTGCAGCATGCCGGAGACCGGCGAGCGCGCGCCGGAGCGGATATTGGTCGCGGTGCGGGCGATGGCGCCGGTTGCGGGCAAACCGCCGAACAGCGCCGAGGCGGTGTTGGCGATGCCTTGCGCCACGAGCTCGCAATTGGAGCGGTGGCGACGCCCCGTCATGCCGTCGGCGACCACCGCCGACAACAGGGATTCGACTCCGGCCAGGAACGCGATGGTGAAGGCGCTCGGCAGCAGTTCGCCGATGCGGGCCAACGTCACCTCGGGCAAGTGCGGCAGCGGGATCGATCCGCGGAGCCCGCCGAACCGCGATCCGATGGTGTCGATGTGAAGGCCAAGGGCCGAGACGACCACGGCGCCGAACGCGATCGCGATGAGAAAGCCCGGCGCCTTCGGCGCGTAACGCCGCAGCAGCACGATGATCGCCAGCGAGCCGCCCGCCACGGCGATGTTCGACGGGTTGATCGTATCCCGCGCGGTCCAGAACGCCGGCCACTTCGCGAAGAAATCGGCAGGGAGGTCGCGCACCACCAGTCCGAACAGGTCCTGGATCTGGCTGGTGAAGATGATCACCGCGATACCGGAGGTGAAGCCGGTCACCACCGGCTCGGGGATGTACTTGATCCAGGTGCCGAGGCGCGCGAGCCCGGCCACGATCAGCATGATCCCGGCCATGAGGGTCGCGACGATCAGGCCGTCGTAGCCGTGGACGCGGATGACGTTGAACACCACGACGACGAACGCGCCCGTCGGTCCGCCGATCTGGAATCGGCTGCCGCCGAGAGCGGAGATCAGGAATCCGGCGACGACGGCGGTCAGCAGTCCCTTGTCGGGAGTTGTGCCGGAGGCGATGGCGAGCGCCATCGCCAGCGGCAGGGCGACGATGGCGACCGTCAGGCCCGACACGGCGTCGTGGCGGAACCAGTCGAGCGAATATCCCTGACGGAGAATGGTGAAGAGCTTCGGCACGAACAGGTGCCAAGTGGGCCCCTGAACCGGGGCAAAGGGCGGAGTGGACGCCATCGTCAAACCAGAACAGCGCTCGCCGCGACGGGGGAGTCGCCGATCCTCGCGGTCGGCGGCGTCCTCCGAAGCGCGGTGACTTGCAGAAGACGCGTCATCCTCGTGGATGCGCAGCATCAGATCAATATCGGGAACGCCCCCGGAGCGGTTGCCGTTAGGAATGTCCGCCACGCGCCGCGCGCATGACATTCAGCGCAACATATTTGTATTTATGAAGCCTACGACACGAAGTACTTGTATATACCTCGCAACGAGAGGTTCAGAGATGCCGCGCCTGTCCACGATGCTGCTCGCCGCCGTGCTCGCCCTGTCCACTGTTCCGGCGAGCGCGCAAATGCGGCTCCTCAACGTTTCGTACGATCCGACCCGGGAGTTCTACGAGGACATCAACCGCGCCTTCGTCGCGCAGTGGCGGCAAAAGACCGGCCAGCAGATATCGATCCGCCAGTCGCATGGCGGCTCGGGTAGTCAGGCGCGCGCGGTGATGGAAGGTCTCGATGCCGACGTGGTGACCCTGGCGCTGGCTCCGGACATCGATGCCATTGCCGCGCGGGGACTGATTGCGCGCGACTGGCAGACGCGGCTGCCGGACAACGCCGCGCCGTATACGTCGACGATCGTGTTCCTCGTCCGCAAGGGCAACCCCAAGGGAATCGGCGATTGGGGCGATCTGGTCGCGAAGGCCGGACTGTCGATCGTCACGCCAAACCCGAAGACGTCGGGCGGAGCACGCTGGAACTACCTCGCCGCGTGGGGATATGCGATGAGGACGTGGGGTGGCGACGAGGCGAAGGCGCGGGCGTTCGTCGCCGACATCTACAAGCGGGTCGCGGTTCTCGACGCCGGCGCGCGCGGCTCGACGGTGACGTTCGTCGAGCGCGGTATCGGCGACGTGCTGCTGTCGTGGGAGAACGAGGCGTATCTCGCGATCAAGGATCTCGGTCCCGACAAATTCGACATCGTGGTGCCGAGCATCAGCGTGCTGGCCGAGCCGCCGGTCGCGGTGGTCGACCGGGTCGCCGGCCGTAAAGGGACGCGCGATATCGCCGCCGCGTACCTGCAGTTCCTCTACACGCCGGAGGGGCAGGAGATCGCCGCGCGACATTACTTCCGTCCGCGCCTTGCCGAAGTCGCCGAGCGCCACAAGGATCTGTTCCCGGAGGTTGCGTTGCTGACGATCGA
This sequence comes from Gemmatimonas sp., assembly GCA_050260515.1. Lineage (GTDB taxonomy): Bacteria > Pseudomonadota > Alphaproteobacteria > SMXQ01 > SMXQ01 > DATJIG01. The sequence goes on along the minus strand of JBLNCI010000050.1, from coordinate 52,666 downwards.
CGATCCGATGTTCGGCGGCTGGGCGGCCACGCAGAAGAAGCACTTCGCCTCGGGCGGCGTCTACGACCAGATCTATGCGCCCGGGCGGTGATCGCGCCGGCGAAGCAGTCACACCCTCAGCGCCGTAACCGCTACCACACCCAGAACAGCACCACCCAGCTCGCCACCCCGAGTGCGACGGCCGAGGCGACGGCGGCGACCGACAGAATGCGACGGATGCCGTGGGCGTATCGTCCGGCGATGCGCCACGCGAGCACCAGCGACCACGCCGCCGCGCCGGCGAGGAACGCGGCGCGGGCGTCGTTCACCCAGTGCAGCCGGATACCGTCGGCGCGAAGGATCGTGACGGTCAGGCTCGACAGGCCGAGGAACACGCCGCAGCCGGCGAGCGGGATCAATGCCTGGGCAAGGTGGTGGAACCGGGGCCACGACCACGGTCCCGCCGCGCGGGTCGCGACCGCCAGCATCATCGACAAGGCGATCCCCATGACCACCGCCGTGCCGACGATGTAGCCCAGCAGGATCGCGCCATCGAGGACAGTGAGCACGTCGTTCTGTTCGGGATAGTTGGTGAGGATCCACCACGGCAGCGACCATTCGAGCGGCCAGAGCTGCCCGGCCTCGATCAGCCGGACCGCGATCGCCTGCTTGGTGGCGATGAACCACGGGCTCGACACCCAGTGGAAGGCGCCGACCGCGACGCCCATCAGCCCGAACAGGATCAGCACGGTCTCCCACGGGTCGATGCGCTCGGGGGAGAGTCCGACGATCTCCGCATTGGGCGACCGCGGCGCGAGCTGCACGGCCTCGCGGAATCCGCTGCACTTGCCGCACATGTGGCAGGCGCCGGCGCCCTCCATGGTCTTGATCGGCACCAGGGGCGCGCAGTTGACGCGCCGACGGCCGCCGAGCGGCTTTGCCGACGCGCTCCACGCGTCGCGGTCGACCCGGAAGTGCACCGGCGCGAGCTTGGCGAGCAGTGCGAAGACGCCGTTCACCGGGCACAGGTAGCGGCACCAGACCCGCTTGTTGCGGCCGTACAGCCAGCCGATGACCATCGCGCCCACGGTCGAGCCGCCGAGGATCAGCAGCACCGGCCGCGGGTACTGATAGACGCTGACCATCTGACCGTAGATCGTCGTCAGCGCGAAGGCGACGAACGGCCATCCGCCCCACGTCACCCACCGCGGCACGCCACGGCCGCGGCCATGGCGGCTCGCGAACTCGGTCAGCGTTCCCTCGGGGCAGAAGAAGCCGCACCACGACCGGCCGACCACGATCATGCTCAGCAGCACGAACGGCCACCAGATCCCCCAGAACACGAACTGGGCGAAGACGGTGACGTTGTTCCAGAGATGTGCCGCGCGGCCGGGGAGGGGCAGGAACACCGGAACGAGGATCAGGAGCAGATACGTCGCGACCACGCCCCACTGCAGACGCCGGATCGCGCGCTGATGGTCCCGGAGCCAGTCTCCGGCGCGTCGCGCGGGCTCGCTCCAGACTCGATCGGTCACGCGGCGTTCTCCCGAGATGCTTACTTCGCGATGAGCGTCGCCTTCGGCGCTTCCGGATGGAAGTCGTCGAAGACGGTGTATTCGCCGGGCGACAGCCGGCGGAAGACGATGAACGACTGGCTCTGCGGGGCCAGGACCTTCTCGCGGTTCAGCTCGACGCTCTCGAACTCGCTCGGCGTCTTGCCGGTGTTGTGGATCTCGAGCTTGAACGGTTTGTTCGCGGGGACCTCGATGCGCAGCGGCGTGATCGCGCCGTCGTTCATCTCGATCCGGAAGGTCGGCATGTCCTGCGCGGCGGCCGGCACGGGGAGTGCCGCGGCGACGATGGCCGCGACGAGGCAAATGACGCGAACGAGGCCGCTCATCCCGGTCAGTAGCCGCCCTTCTTGCCGATCCCGGCGAAGGTGAAGTTGAACTCCACCTTGAACGGCTTGAACCAGTCGTCGACGCCGGTCTCCTTGTCGACGTGCCGTCCGAAGTGCACGGTGTGGTCGCTGCCGGGGGCGGCGATGGTCATCACCAGCTTGTAGTTGCCGGGCCCGGCGAGCTTGACGTTGTCGCCGTAGTGGGCGCCGTCGCTCGCCACCATCGGCATCATCGTGCCCGTGATCGGCTGGTTGCTGCCTGCCTTGGTGAGCTCGTACTGGATCGCGAGATACGGCATCCAGTCGCCCTCGGCGAACCCGTTCGGGTTCTTGGCGACGGCGTGGATGTCGGCCTCGAGGTGGATGTCCGACTGGTTCGCCGCCCGCATCATGCCCGGCGGGTCCATCTCGATCGGCTGCAGGTAGACCGCGCCGATCTCCATGCCGTTCGAGATCACCGGCTTGCCGATGGGGTATTCGGCGGCCGCCGCCGTTCCGGCGAACGCCATCGCCGCTATGACCGCCAGTGCCGGGAGACGCGCCCGCATGTCGTTTGCCTCGGATCGCAAGGGTTGAGCCTGCCCACTGCGTAGCATGGCCGGGCCCAGTTGCAAATGGTTATCATTTGCATATGACCTAGAGCGGAATTAGAGCCCCGGCGGGGGGGCCGCCGTTGCCGTGACGGCGGCGCAGCATCCAGTGGGCAAAGCCGGTCACCACGAACACGGTCGGGAGGAGGCCGGACACGAACACGAGCACCCGCCACGGCCACCCGAAGCCGTCCCCGGCATGGATGGCGTGCTGCCAGGCCAGAACCGTCTCCCCGGCGCTGTATTGGCGGGGATCCCGCACTTCGAGGACCTCGCCGCTGCGCGGGTCGAGGAACACCGCGGCGGTTGGTGTCCCGTGGCGGTGGCCCGGCGGCGCGATCGCGACGCGGAGCGGCTGGTCGGGTCGCAGCGGCAGCGCGACCGTTCGAATGCTGCCATCGGGCACGGCGGCCCGTGCCGCGGCGATGGCCTGGTCGAGGGAGACCGGCGCGGTGCCGGGGTCGTCCGCCAGCCGCGGCGCGCTCGCCGGCCGGAGGTCGCGGCCGGGCAGCACCGCGCGGACCGCACCCCCGATCGTCTCGGGATAGGCGAGATAAACGCTGCTCACGCTCACGGCCATGAACACGCACCACAGCCATATGCCGATCGTTCCGTGCAACTCGCGGTAGAGCCGGGGCCCACGGGCCGCGGGGTCGACGCGCAGCGCTGCCAGGAAGCGCCGGCGGCGTGGCCACCACATGACGATCCCGCTCACCCCCAGCGCGACCATCGCCACGCCGAACCAGCCGACCAGCCAGCGCCCGTCGCGGCCGGGGACGAACAGCTGCGCGTGCAGGAGGAACACCTGCCGCAGCCAGTCGTCGCCCGGCCGCTGTGGGTCGAAGGTCTCCAGCGACACCGGATCCACCCGGACGGCGATGGCGCCGGGGCCCGGAGGCGCGCCGGGGACGGCGAAGCGCACGACGACGGGTTCGCCCGAGGTCTCCGGCATCAGGATCATCGTCGGGCGCGCGTCCGGAGCGCGGCCCCGCGCCGCATCGAGAATGTCCGCGATCGAACGGGCGTCACCGGGCGCGACACGCGGAGCGGATGGTCCCGTCAGCGCCCGCAGCTCGTCCTCGAACACCAGGATACTTCCGGTCAGTCCGAGGGCGACCAGCGGAATGCCAAGGGCGATTCCGATGCAAAGATGTGCCGTCGCCAGGATGCGCCGCAGCGGCCAGCCGCTACGAGCGCGCGGCGACGGCATTCGTGTCCCGTCGCGGGGCATTCAGACCTCCGCCCAGTCGCGCAGCAGGTTGTGATAGACGCCCGTCAGCCGCACGAGGCTGCGGTGGTTGGGGACATCGCGCGCGATCCCCTGGATCGCGGTGTCGAGATCGAACAGCATGGTGCGGCGGCCGTCCTCGCGCACCATGCTCTGGATCCAGAAGAACGATGCGATGCGCGCACCGCGGGTGATCGGCTTCACCTGATGGAGGCTGCTGCCGGGATACAACACCATGTGCCCGGACGGCAGCTTCACGGAATGCGCGCCGTAGGTGTCCTCGATCATCAGTTCGCCGCCGTCGTACTGGTCGGGTGCGCTGAGGAAGAGCGTCGCCGAAAGATCGGTGCGGACGCGGTGCGGTGTTCCCGCGACGAGACGGACCGCCCCATCGACGTGCGTCCCGAACGTCTCTCCGACGGCATAGCGGTTGAACAGCGGCGGGTACACCTTGAACGGCAAGGCGGCCGATCGGAACAGCGGGTTGCGCTCGAGCGCCGCGAGGACGATCGCGCCGGCATCGCGCGCCGCGGGATCGTCCTCCGCGACCTGGGCATTGTCCTTCACGGCCGCGCCCTGGTGGCCCGCGGTGGCGCGGCCGTCGACCCACCGGGCGCCGCCGATGATGCGCCGGACCTCGTCGACCTGCTCGGCGGTGAGCACATCCGGTACGTGCAACAGCATGTCTTATCCGGCGGCCTGCGCCCCGGCCTCCTAGAGTTTGAAGCGGGTGGTGAACATGACCGTGCGACCCGCGCCCGGCACGACGTGCGATGGGTGCAACAGGTCGAAGTAATGCTCGTCGGTGACGTTGTAGACGTTGAGCTGGAAATCGACGGTCTCGGTCAGGCGGTATTTCGCCATGGCGTCGAAGGTCGTGTACTCGGGCGCGCGCTCGATGATCCCGGTGTTCCGGGCGACGCGCTGCGATACGTAATTCATGCCGGCGCCGACCTGCCAGTCACGGTCGAGGTCGTACGTCGACCACAGGCTCACGGTGTGCCGCGGCGTATTGGTGAGCGGAGAGCCGACCTGCGCGGCAGTCGTCGCCGTCGACGCCTTCGTTACCTTGCCGTCCATGTAATTGTAGCCGGCGAACACCTGCCACTCGTCGGTCAGCTTGCCCGCCGTCTCGAGCTCCATGCCCCGGACGCGCTGCGCGCCGTCGAGAGTGTTCAATGCGGTGTTGTTCGGGTCAGGAACGCGCGCGTTGGTCTTGTCGAGCTGGTAGAGCGCGCCGCGCACCGACATGCGCTCGCCGAGGAGGTCCCACTTGGAGCCGACCTCGTACGTCTCGTTTTCCTCAGGGGGGAGGTTGCCGTTTGCGGCGGTGGTCGTCAGCGACTCGGCGGACGGGTTGAAGGACGTGCCCCAGGACACGTAGACGCTGCCGATCTCGATCGGCTTGTAGACGAGCGCCGCGCGAGTGCTCGGCTTGCTGTCGACGCGGTCGAAGGTGAAGTTCGTCGTGCCGACCTGGCTGACGTGGCTGTCGAAGCGGTCCCAGCGCAGGCCGCCGATCAGCTCCCACTGCGGGTCGAGCTTGATGGTGTCGAGGGCATACACGCCGACGGACGTCGCATCGGCGGTCGTGTTGGTGTTGAGACGCACCGACGTGTAGGTGAACGGCTGATCCGGGTTCGGGTTGACGAGATTGGTCCCGGGCACGCCGGAATAGGTGAGGCGCAGCGGCGCCGATGTCTCGTAGCCGACCTCGACGCCCGCGACCATCGTGTGCTCGACGCCGTCCGCACCGAAGCGCTTGGTCACTTCGGTCTGGTTCTGGAGGAAGGTCTCCTGGCTTTGCGAGTTGATCTGGTTGCGGGTGACGGTGATCGATTCCGGCGGCGTCGCAGATGTGGCGGATCCCGGGATCTGCGCCTCGGTGACGCGGATCTTGCGGGTGTAGTAGGCGGCGCGGGTCTGGTTGCGGATCGTGGTCGATGAGTCCACATCGTGCTCGATCTTCGCCGTGGCCACGTCCGCGGTGGCGTCGAAGAAGTTGTTGCCGTCGCTGAACCCGTAATAGTTGCGGCGGTTCACGGGGGCGGGCCGGCCGAACAGCCAGGGGATGCCGTAGTCCGGCGTGTCGTTCTCGGTGTGGTGGAGATAGTTGAAGGTGTAGCGCGTGTCGCGGCCAATGCCCGCCGCGAGCGAGCCCGCGACGCCGAAACGCTGGTATTCGACGACGTCGCGGCCGGCGACGCCGGTCTTCTCGCCCATGACGTTGAGCCGGAACGCCGTCGTGTCGCTCCACTGCTGGTTGACGTCGGCGGTGGCGCGGCGCAGCCCGTTGTCGCCGATGCTGACCGTCTCCTGATTGTCGTTGCCGAGGTGCGCCGTCTTGCTCACCTGGTTCACGACGCCGCCCGTGGAGCCGCGTCCGAACAGCACGGACGACGGCCCCTTCAGCACCTCGATGGATTCGAAATTGAACGAATCGCGGTAATAGCTCCCGAAGTCGCGCATGCCGTCGAGGAAGATGTCGTTGCGAGCGCTGAAGCCGCGAAGCGACAGATTGTCTCCCTGATTGCCGCCTTCGCCGGCCTGCAGGCTGATGCCGGGCACATTGCGCAGGGCGTCGGTTGCCGACGTCGTGCCGCGGTCCTCGATGACCTGGCGCGGTACGACCGTGATCGATTGCGGCGTATCCCGGAGCGGCTCCGTCAATTTCGGCAGCGTCGGTACCGCCGTCTGGTAGCCGTTCGGGCGCTCGCCCTCAACGCTGATCTGCGGCAGCGCGACCGCGTCGTCGGCGCGCGCCGGCAGTGGAGCGTGCAGCGTGGAGGCACCGAGCAGCGCGAGCGCAAGGGCCCGGTGCGACACGCACCCGAGAAGAGCGGTGCGGGCGTCGGTGAACGAGGGACGAAAGCGAAAGGGCATCCAAGCCTCCTGCCGGGTCGGCGGTGGGAAGGGGCCTGGCTGGCGTTCCGAACGTGTCGGGTGAAGTGCTGGCTGGGCGGGCGATGGGGAGGGGGACCTCCCGGGACTACTTTGTGAGGATCAGCTTTCCGTTCTTCGTGATCCGGAGGCGATATTCCTCGCTGTGATGGACGATCACGATCTCGCGGCCGTCCCCGAGGAGAGCACTCGATGCGATGCGGCGGGGCGGCTCGGCCGAAGCGCGCGGAGCGACCCTGTCCTTCGATTCGCCGCGCGTCTCCATCGTCGCACCGAAACTCATGATCTGTCCTTGAGGGCGCGAGTGTCGCGCCGACCAGGATGCGTATAGCACCGCCGCGCCTAGTTGCAAATCATTATCATTTGCATCTGCATCTTTTCGAAGTTCGAAAACGCAAAACCGAAAGTGGATATCTGCCGACGCTATATTTTGCGGATGAGAATGAGTCGCAAGTGCAGTACTGTCTCGCTCCCCGGCGCGGCCGGTCGGCGGGCGACGCGGGGTCAACAACAAGGAGAGTCGAGATGATTGCTGACGGTGGCGCGAGCATGGGGCCGCTCGGGCTGTTCATTCAGGCGGATCCCGTGGTCAAGGGAGTGATGATCCTGCTGCTGGGCGCCTCGATGGCCTCGTGGACGGTGATCCTCGAACGGTCGGTCCGTCTCCTCCGCGTCCGCCGCGCGGCGACGCGTTTCGCGGCATCGGTGCGCGCCGACGCGTCGGCGGCCAAGCCGTCCGGCGAGATTGCCGGGTCGGTCATGGCCGCCGGCACCCGCGCCTGGCGCGACCACGACGCCAGCGAGAGCCGCGGCGAACGTCGGGCTCGGATCGAGCGGGCGATGCGGGTGGCGCTGGCCCAGGAAATGAAGAAGCTCGAAACCGGCCTCGTGTTCCTCGCCACCGTCGGATCGACCGGCCCGTTCGTCGGCCTGTTCGGCACGGTTTGGGGCATCATCAACAGCTTTAGCGCGATCGCCGCGAGCAAGGACACCAGCCTCGCAGTGGTCGCGCCGGGCATCGCCGAAGCCTTGGCGGCGACGGCGCTCGGACTCGTCGCGGCAATCCCCGCGGTGATGGCCTACAACAAGTTCGCCGCGGCGCTGGGCGCAACGGCGCACGCCGTGAACGTCGCGATCGCCGAACTCGGCGACTCGTTCGCGCGGCGGCGCGTGATGGCTCAGGAAGCGGCCGAATGATGCTCGCTCCGCTCGGCGACTCATACGGCGCCGCGGGCGCAGACTTCAGTGGCGAGGGCGCCTACCGTCCGATGGCCGAGATCAACGTGACGCCGTTCGTCGACGTCATGCTGGTGCTGCTGGTGATCTTCATGGTTGCCGCGCCGCTGATGATGGTCGGCGTGCCGCTCGACCTGCCGAAGACCGCGGCGGCGGAGATCCAGCGCACCGATGAGCCGGTCGTCGTGAGCGTCACCCGGGACGGCGAATTGTTCATCCGCGACGAGCCCGTTGTCGCCGAGGCCCTGGTCGGCCGGCTGGAGCAGATCAAGTCGGAGCAGCCCGACGCCATTGCGTATGTTCGCGGCGACAAGGGCGTGGACTACGGTCGGGTTCTCGATGTCCTCGGCTACGTCGGTCGCGCCGGATTCGGGCGCATCTCGCTCGTCGCCGAATCCGTGCCGGACGCGGCGGGGCGCTGATATGGCGCGTCTGCGGGAGATGATCACGCGGGGCTGGGCGCCGTCAGTCTCCGTTCTCCTCCACGGCCTGGCATTCGCGATCGCCGTGGTCTGGGCCGTGCGCCCGGTACCTCCGCCGCCCGGCGACACGAGCATTCCGATCTCGCTGGTTGCGATGCCCGCGCCACAGCCGTCACCGCCCGCTCCGGCGATCATGCCGGAACCCGAACCGGTGGCGCCGCCGGTAACCACGATGGCCGAAGCCGCTCCGGTGGTACGAGCGCCGCGAAAGGAGCGGCCCGAGCCCGTGCACAGGGACGAGCCGCCGCGGGTTGCGCAGCCGACGGAGCGGCAGGAGCCGGGGCCCCAGCCTTCATCGGCGCGGGAAACGGCACCGCCGTCGAGCGCCGATGCCGGTGGGCCGTCGCCGGCCTATCTCGCGCTGCTGCGGCAGAAGCTCGAACGCAGCAAGGTCTATCCACGCGCGGCGCGGCAACGTCGGCAGGAGGGCACCACGATTGTGCGATTCGTGGTCGATCGCGAGGGCCGTGTGCTGTCGCGACACATCGAGAAAAGCAGTGGCTACGGCGATCTCGATCGCGAAGTGGATGCGATGCTCGATCGCGCGCAGCCGCTGCCGCGCATGCCGACGGAGATGGTGCAAGCGTCGATCGAGCTCGTCGTACCCATCGACTTTCATCTCCGCTGACGCGGCCGCGCGACCAAAACCCGGCGACATCCGCCGTTGCGCAAAATCGAAACGGGTTCGCATACCCCCACGACGGGCTGAGCGAACCTCCTTGCGCCGGTTCTACGGCGCCGTTACTGTGAATTGCAACGGCCGCCAACTTCCGGGGGGAGACGGACGCGCCGACAAGAAGACGATAAACGCAACAGGAGGCTGTTAATGAGCACCGCAAGTGCAACCATGTCGGGGACGTTCCGGCTCAGCCGCGCCGAGGAACGTCGCGTCATCTTCGCGTCCTCGCTCGGCACCGTGTTCGAGTGGTACGACTTCTACATTTACGGGACGCTGGCGCCGATCCTGGCGAGCAACTTCTTCGCCGGCGTGAATCCGTCGGCGGCGTTCATCTTCACCTTGCTCGCCTTCGCGGCGGGATTCGCGGTGCGGCCCTTCGGCGCGCTGGTGTTCGGGCGTATCGGCGACATCGTCGGGCGCAAGTACACGTTCCTCATCACGATGACCCTGATGGGCATCGGCACCTTCTTCATCGGTCTCCTCCCCAATTACGCGAGCTGGGGCATCGCCGCGCCGATCATCCTGATCGGGCTCCGTCTGGTGCAGGGCCTCGCGCTCGGCGGCGAGTACGGCGGGGCGGCGACGTACGTCGCCGAGCACGCGCCGCGCCACAAGCGCGGTTTGTTCACGTCATGGATCCAGACCACCGCGACGCTCGGTCTGTTCATGGCGCTGCTGATCGTGCTCGGCATCCGCACCTGGATGGGAGAGCCGGCGTTCGTCGGGAAGGGCACGCTGGCGGATGGCTGGCGCATCCCGTTCCTGCTCTCGATCATCCTGCTGGCGGTCTCGATCTGGATCCGGCTCAAGCTCAACGAGAGCCCGGTGTTCCGCAAGATGAAGGAGGAGGGGCGCCACTCCACGCGTCCGCTCTCGGAAGCCTTCGGCCAGTGGTCCAACGCCAAGATCGCGATCTTCGCGCTGCTCGGCGCCACCGCGGGCGAGGCGGTGGTCTGGTACGGCGGACAGTTCTACGCGCTGTTCTTCCTGACCCAGACGCTCAAGGTCCCGGCGGTCAATGCCCAGATCATGATTGCCATCGCGCTCCTGCTCGGCACGCCGTTCTTCGTGGTGTTCGGCGCCCTTTCCGACAGGATCGGTCGCAAGCCGATCATCCTCGCCGGCTTCGTGCTGGCGGCGCTGACCTACTTCCCGATCTTCAAGGGGATCACGCACTTCGCGAATCCCGATCTCGAGCGAGCGCTCAACTCCTCACCGGTGACGGTGATCGCCTACCCGGGTGAATGCTCGTTCCAGATGAAGTTCACCGGGACGGAGACGTTCACCACCGGATGCGACATCGCCAAATCGGCCCTGGTCGCGCGGTCGGTGAACTACGAGAACCAGGCCGGCCCTCCGGGAACGAAGGCGCAGGTGAAGATCGGCGAGCAGGTCATCCCGTACGACACGCCGAACTTCGCGCAGGTGCTGCAACAGGCGATCGTCGCTCACGGCTATCCGGCCGCCGCCGACGTCAACAAGATCCAGTACGTGCCGACGGTGCTGCTGCTGGCGGTGCTGGTGATCTACGTGACGCTGGTCTACGGACCGATCGCGGCGTGGCTCGTCGAGCTGTTCCCGACCCGGATCCGCTACAGCGGCATGTCGCTGCCCTACCACATCGGCAACGGCTGGTTCGGCGGCTTCCTGCCGGCGACCGTGTTCGCGATCGTCGCCGCCACCGGCAATATCTACAGCGGCCTGTGGTACCCGATCGTCGTCGCCTGCATGAGCTTCGTCGTCGGGCTCCTGTTCCTGCCCGAAACGAAGGACCGCGACATCACCGCGCACTGATCGGGCTCAGGCCCGAACGGGAAACGCCGCCGGGTGACCCGGCGGCGTTTTTCTTTGGTGGAACGCGAGGGCTAGGCGGTGGCGCGGCGCGGCGGCGCCACGCACCCGCCTATCTGGGCGACGCCGTAGAGCTCGCCAAGGGTAATGCGCGACGGCTTGGCCCAGGAATCGACGGCGGTCGGATGGTCGGCGCGGTAGTGACCGCCGCGGCTTTCGAGCCGCCGCTGCGCGGACACCGCGATGGCGAGGCCGACCAGCGCGCGGTCGGCGATCGCCGGGCGCGGGTCGTAGATCGCGCTGGCGAGGCGATCGATGGCGTCGCGCAGCCCGGCGTTGTCGCGGACCACTCCGACCTTCTCGGTCATGAGCTGTCGCAGCTTGCGGACCACGTCGGTAGCGGGCATTGCGATCGCTGCGGCGGTCGAGATCGCCGGGCGTGGTGCGATCGTTTCGGCGGCGCGTCCGGCGATGTCGTCGGCGATCCACCGCGCGAACACCAGTCCTTCGAGGAGGGAGTTGGACGCGAGCCGGTTCGCGCCGTGAAGACCGCTCGCGGACACCTCGCCACAGGCCCACAGGCCCGCAACGGTCGTCCGACCGCGGCCGTCGATGGCAACGCCGCCCATGTGATAGTGCGCGGCCGGACGCACCGGGATGGGATCTTTTGCGGGGTCGATGCCCGCATCGCGGCACAGCGCGGCTACCGAGGGGAAGCGGTCCGCAAATGCGGCACCGAGCGCCTCGCGGGCGTCGAGGAAGACGGCGCGGCCGGCGGCGATCTCGCGGGCGATCGCGCGCGCGACGACGTCGCGTGGCGCGAGCTCGGCCCCGGGGACGTCGGCCATGAACCGTTCGCCGCGGTCGTTGACCAGGATGGCCCCTTCGCCGCGAACCGCCTCGCTCGCGAGCGGCATCGGGTCGCGCCCCGCGACGATCGCCGTGGGGTGGAACTGCACGAACTCCATATCGCGGAGCTCGGCCCCGGCACGCGCCGCGAGCGCGATGCCGCTGCCGACCGCGCTCAGGGGGTTGGTCGTGTTGGCGTAAAGCGCGCCGGTGCCGCCGGTGGCGAGGACGACGGCGCTGGCGGCCATCACCTGGCGTCGCCCGTCGCGCTCGACTTCGACCCCGGTTACGCGCCCGTCGACGACGCACAGCGATACGGCGCGCGCGCCTTCCTCGATGGTGATCGACGGCGTCGCACGCGCGGTCGCGACCAGCGCCGCCATCACCACCGCGCCGGTCGCGTCGCCGCCGGCGTGAACGATGCGGCGGCGGCAATGGGCGGCTTCCAAGCCGAGCGACAGATGCCCTTCGGCGTTGTGGTCGAACACCACGCCTCGCGCGATCAGGCGCTCGATCGCGGCGGGCGCCGCGGCGGCCACCCGTCCGGCAACCTCGCGGTCGCCGATTCCCGCGGCGGCAGCGAGCGTATCGGACGCGTGGAGGGCGGGGGAATCGTCGGGCCCCAGGGCCGCGGCGATGCCGCCCTGTGCCCAGCCCGTCGCGACACCCTTGCCGAGCGGCGACGGCGTCAGCACCACGACCGCGCGCGGCGCGAGATCGAGCGCGACCGAGAGGCCGGCGATGCCGGCCCCGACGACGATCACGGGCGCTGCGGTGCGGGCCATGGCTCAGCCGATCGCGATCATCCGCTCGACCGCGGCGCGGGCGCGCTCGGCGGTGACGGGGTCGAGCACGATCTCGTTGCTCATAGTCTCGAGCGCGCGGCGGATCTTCGGCAGCGTGATCCGCTTCATGTGCGGGCACAGGTTGCAGGGACGGACGAAGTCCACGCCCGGGTTCTGCACCGCGATGTTGTCGGCCATCGAGCACTCGGTGATGAGGACGACGCGGCCCGGATGCTTCCGCCCGACGTAATCGCCCATGGCTGCGGTCGAGCCGGCGAAATCGCACGCGGCGACGACGTCCGGCGAGCACTCGGGGTGCGCGAGCACGACCACGCCGGGATAGTTGTTGCGCAGGGTCTTGATGTCGGCGGCGGTGAAGCGCTCGTGGACCTCGCAGCGGCCCTTCCAGCTAATGATCTCGACCTTGGTCTGCGCGGCGACGTTGCGCGCCAGGTACTCGTCGGGCAGGAAGATGACGCGCGGCACCTTCAGGCTCTCGACCACCTTCACCGCGTTGCCGGAGGTGCAGCAGATGTCGCTCTCCGCCTTCACCTCGGCCGAGGTGTTGACGTAGGTGACGACCGGCACGCCCGGGTAGCGCTGGCGCAGCAACCGCACGTCGCCGCCGGTGATCGATTCGGCGAGCGAGCAGCCGGCCTGGTCGTCGGGGATCAGCACGGTCTTGGTCGGGTTGAGGAGCTTCGCGGTCTCGGCCATGAAGTGGACGCCCGCGAGCACGATCACGTCGGCATCCGCCTTCGCCGCCTCGCGCGCCAGCGCGAGCGAATCGCCGACGATGTCGGCGACGCCGTGGAAGATCTCCGGGGTCTGGTAGTTGTGGGCGAGGATGATCGCGTTGCGCTCGTGCTTGAGCCGACGGATCGCCTCGATGTCCGGCGCGAACACCGGCCACTCGACCGCCGGGATCACGCCCTTCAGCCGCTCGTAGAGCGACGCCGTCGCGGCCGCGACGTCCGGGGTGAATGCGGGCGTGCCATCGGGCGGTGTCATAGCCTGGCCTCCTTATTCTCTGAATGAGTATTAGTGGAGACAAAAGGAACCGGACCAAAGCCCGGCGCGACACCACTTATACTAGGTTTGAGAATAAATCCGTCAAGGGGCGAATGGCGCGGAGAGGGTCGCCCTGTGCAAAAGTGTCCCAACTGTCCCAGGTGTCCCAAAACCCCAGTGTGGGACAGTGGGACAAAAGTTAACGGGAGACGGATAGCGACGTAGTTCCAGCCACTTACGATTCCAGCGGGTGTCCCACGGCGGCTCGCGGCCGGGTGACGCGTGGGACACCGCGCGAAGCCGCCGGCTCAGATCCGGCGCGAGACCGGCAGCCGGACCCCGGGCGCGGGGCGCTCGATCAGCACCTCGCGGCGGAAGCGGACGAGCCGGGCGGGGCGGCCGCCGGTCCCGGAACTCACCGCGCCGGTCTCCTCGACGAGGCCCTGGGTTTCGACCAGCCGGCGGAAGTTGGGCGCATGGAGTCGGAGCCCCGCCAGCGCCTCGACGGTGCGCTGCAGTTTCGAAAGCGTGAACTCCGGCGGCATCACTTCGAAGACGACCGGGCGGTATTTGATCTTGCCGCGGAGCCGCGCGACGGCCGTCGCCAGGATGCGGCGGTGGTCGGCGACCATCGCTTCGGCGCCGGCGATCACCTCGCTGGGCGTCGCCCACACCTTCGCGCCGTCGCGGTGGGCCTCGGGCACGACGCCGACCTCATAGAGAAGCTCATAGCGCTCGAGCACCCGCTCGTCGTTCCACGGCGCGCCGCCGTAGCCGAACGAGAGCTGGGCGCGGGCCTGGCGCAACCGGCGCTCCTCGGCGCCGGTCGCGGCCGCCGCCCAGCGCGACAGCGCCTGCTCGATGTCGGCGACGATCGCCGGTCGGCCGCCGCGCCAGTCCTCCCACGGAAAGTAACGGTACCAGTCGCGCCATTCGGCATCCCGGGACCCCGCAGGGCGGGCCTCGCGGACGAGGGCGAGATAGCCGATCGACAACGGGCGCGCGACGCTGTCGGGCTGCCGGTTGCGATCGCCGAACGTATAGAGCTGCTCGACGTAGCCGAGCTTCTGGCTGGTCTGCTTCTCCACCCACGCGCGCAGGCCGGCTTCGAGCGTGCGGTGCTGGGGTTCGAGCGGGCCCGACGGCAGCGCGTCCTCGCCGTCACCGCGGATCGCCAGCACCTTGGGCTCGTCCTCGCTCACGGCGACCACCACGGCGGCGAGCCCGACTGTGGCGGTGTCGCTGCCATCGGGAGCCGGCGGCGTTCGGGCGGGGGGAAGCGAGGGGCGCGGCGACGTCATGTCAGTGCGGGTTTCTGTCCCGTCACCATAGCACGGACGGTCAGGAGCACGGACGATCAGGCGCGCGGACGCCGGGGCGGCAGCGGCTCGGCGGTGGTCGGGTCCTCGGGCCAGCGGTGCTTCGGATAGCGGCCGCGCATGTCCTTGCGCACGTCGGCGTACGAGCCCTTCCAGAATCCGGCGAGATCGCGGGTCACCTGCACCGGCCGTCCCGCGGGGCTCAGGAGATGAAGCGTCAGCGGTACCCGGCCGCCGGCGATGCGTGGTGTCTCGGCCCAGCCGAAGAAGTCCTGGAGCTTCGCGGCGAGCACCGGCGTCTCGCCGCCGTAGTCGAGCGTCACGTCGCGTCCGCTCGGCATCCGGATCGTGCGGGGGGCATCGGAGTCGAGCCGGCGTTTCTGCTCCCACGTCAGGCGGTCCGAGAGGATGGCGGTGAGGTCGAGGCCATCGAGGTCGCGGCGGCTGCGCTTGCCGGCGAGATAGGGCAGCAGCCATTCGTGGATCGCGGCGAGGAGTCCGGTATCCGAGACGTCGGGCCAATCGGCCGCGCTCCCCGACGTCGCGAGGAACGCGACCCGCGCCCGCAACTGTCGCGCGGCGTCGGTCCAGGGGAGGGCGTCGAGACCGAGCGCGCGCACGCCGTCGAGCAGCGCGGCGGCGACGCGCTCGGTCGGCGCCTCCGCCCAGTGCGAATCGTCGAGCACCAGGGCGCCCAGGCGCCGTTGCTTGCGCGCATCGACCGTCTCGGTGCGCGGATTCCATTCGACGACCTCGACGGTGACGATGTCCGCCGCGAAGTGTTCCTCGATGTCCGTCCGCGACAGTGGTGACGCGAGGAAGATGCGGCCGTCCTTGTCGCCGCCACCCACCTCGGCGACCGCGAGCCAGAGTTCGCGGGCGAGCGCGTCGCCTTCGGGGAGTGCCGCCCCGCGACCGTTGGCGAGCCGATACCCGGAGCCGCGCTGCTGGGCGATGCGGTCGGGATAGGCGAGCGCGACGAGAAGCCCGAGCGATTCGGTTTGTGGCGCGTGCTTCGGGTCATCAGCCTTCATCAACGAGCGGATCTGGCGTGCGCCGGCCAGCGCGCGCCGACGGCTGCCTTCGCGGACCGACATGCCGGACGGCAGGTTGGTGGTTGCCCGGTGCATCACGTCGATGCGCAGCCGGAGGTCTGCATCGCGCGCCACGCCGGGGCCGGCAAGAATGTCGCGCTCCGTGAGCAGCGCCGCGATCAGCGAGGCCTCGTACACGAGGCCGAGGTCGCGCGCCGCGATGGCCATGTGCGCAAGGCGGGGATGGAGCGGCAGGCGCGCCATGCCGTGCCCGTGCGGAGTCAATCGGCCGTCGCCGTCGACGGCGCCCAGTTCGCGGAGGAGCGTTACCGCTTCTCCATACGCTGCCTTCGGTGGCGGATCGAGCCACGCGAGGCCGGTCGGATCGGCGGCACCCCACTGCGCCAGTTCGAGCGCCAGCGGAGCGAGATCGGCTTGAAGGATCTCCGGGGTCGCGCGCGCGGCCAATCCTTTCGTGGCGGCCTCGGGCCACAGCCGGTAGCACACGCCGGGTGCCGTGCGGCCGGCGCGGCCGCGCCGCTGGTCCGCCGATGCCTGCGAGACGCGCACGGTTTCGAGCCGCGTCATTCCGGTCGCCGGATCGAATCGCGGCTCGCGCGCGAAGCCGCAGTCGACGACGACGCGGATGCCATCGATGGTGAGGCTGGTCTCGGCGATCGCCGTCGCGAGCACGACCTTGCGCTTGCCGCGCGGTGCAGGCGCGAACACGCGATCCTGCGCCTCGGCCGCGAGCGCGCCGTAGAGCGGCACGATGAGAGCATCGCGCCCGTCGTCGACCAGCATCCGCTCGGCGCTCCGGATCTCGCGCTCGCCGGGCATGAAGACGAGCACGTCCCCGTCGGTTTCCGACAGCGCGCGGCGCACGGCGCCGACGACGGCGGGGACGAGCTTGCCGGCAATCGGTGCGGGAAGGTGCCGCGTCTCGACCGGGAACGCGCGTCCCTCGGCGCGCAGGATCGGAGCCGAATCGAGAAGCCTCGCGACGGCGCCGCCGTCGAGCGTCGCCGACATGACGACGAGACGAAGGTCGGGGCGGAGCGCCTTCGCAGCATCCAGCGTCAACGCGAGTCCGAGATCGGCGGTGAGACTCCGCTCGTGAAATTCGTCGAAGATCACCGCGCCAACGCCGGCGAGCTCGGGATCGCGCTGGATGCGGCGGGTGAGGATTCCTTCGGTGACGACCTCGATCCGGGTGGCGGGCCCGACGCGTGAGTCCAGCCGGGTGCGGTAGCCGACCGTCGCGCCGACGGCCTCGCCGAGCAGGCTCGCCATGCGGGCGGCGGCGGCACGGGCGGCGATGCGACGCGGCTCGAGCAGCAGGATCGCGCGGCCTTCGAGCCATGGACAACCGAGGAGCGCGAGGGGAACGCCCGTGGTCTTGCCGGCGCCTGGTGGCGCCTCGAGCACGAGACGGGTGGAGGACGCAAGGGTCTCGCCGATGTCCGGCAGCAACGGAGCGATGGCGAGATCGGAAAGAGCGGCGGTCACCGCCGTTCTGTGACAACAGCGGCGGCCGCTGTCAATCTCCAGGGCATCTGCGATTTGGCACGCACGGACGGAATATAGAAACGGCGGCCTCCCGGCCGCCGCTTCAGTTCCAGCGAGACGCTGCAAGCTCCGACGTTATTCCGCCCGGAGGTTGGTCGCGGCGGCCTTGCCGCGCTCCATCGTTACCTCGAAGCTGATACGCTGGCCCTCGACCAAGGTCTCGAGACCGGCGCGCTCGACGGCGCTGATGTGAACGAACACATCCTTCGTGCCGTCTTCCGGCTTAATGAAGCCGTAGCCCTTCGCGGGGTTGAACCATTTCACCGTACCGGTAGCCATACTCGTCTCCTAGGGGATCTGCACTGGATCACCACGACCATCGGGCGATCCGAAACAACCTCGATTTTGGGGGGTCTTGTGGTGGCGCTCGGTGAGAGCGCTCTCGGCAAGGCGTGCCAAAAGGTCGATTGCTCTATGCAAATCGAACGCTGATTCAAATCCAATTGCAAGACCGGAATACCCGCGCGCGCTCAAGCGAGATGAGTCTTCGCTGTGAGGAGCGGAATAAAAATTGCCCGACCTGTGACCTAAAATTCGACTTGCGTCCCGAGCTCGACGACTCGGTTGGGTGGAAGGCGGAAGAAGTTCATCGCCGTCGCGGCGCTGCGCGACATCCACGAGAACAGCATCTCGCGCCACAGCGCCATGCCCGGCAGCGCACTCGGGATCAGAGTCTCGCGCGAGAGGAAGAAGGACGTGTCCATTAGATCGAACGCGAGGCCCGCCTTCTCGCCGAGCATCAGCGCGGCGGGCACGTTCGGCGTTTCCATGAAGCCGTAATGGACGACGACGCGATAGAGGCGGCCGGCGAGGGGGCGGACCTCGATGCGCTGGCTCTCCGGAACGTGCGGCACGTCCTCGACGAGAACCGTCAGCAGAACGACGCGCTCGTGCAGTACCTTGTTGTGCTTGAGGTTGTGCAGCAGCGCGTGCGGAATGCCCTCGCGGGTGCCGGTCATGAACACCGCCGTGCCGGGCACGCGCTGGATCTTCGGAGTCAGCGAGCTGACGAAGGTCTCGACCGGCATCAGGTCGCCCTGGAGGCGCTGGCTCAGCAGCGCGCGGCCGCGCTTCCACGTCGTGAGCAGGACGAAGATGACGAGGCCCATCATCAGCGGGAACCAGCCGCCGTGCGGGATCTTCGTCAGGTTCGCGGCGAAGTAGGCGAGTTCGAACGTCAGGAACAGCCCGATCAGCGCCGCCGCTCCGAAGCGATTCCACTTCCACATCGTGAAGACGACGACGGACAGCAGCAGCGAATCGATCACCATCGTGCCGGTGACGGCGACGCCGTACGCGGCGGCGAGGTTGCTGGATGACCCGAAACCGATGACCAGCGCGGCGACGGCCACGAGCAGCGACCAGTTCACGAACGGAATGTAGATCTGGCCGATCTCGCTCTCCGACGTGTGCACGATGTTCATGCGCGGCAGGAAGCCGAGCTGAATGGCCTGACGCGTCACCGAGAAGGCGCCCGAGATCACCGCCTGTGAGGCGATGATGGTGGCCAGCGTCGCGAGGCACACCAGGGGGAGCAGCGCCCACTCGGGTGCGAGGCGGTAGAAGGGGCTGTCGATCGCCGATGGGACATCGATCAGGAGCGCCCCCTGGCCGAAGTAGTTCAGCAGCAGGGCGGGAAAGACCAGGCTGAACCACGCGATGCGGATCGGCCGCCGTCCGAAATGGCCCATGTCGGCGTAGAGCGCCTCGCATCCGGTCGCCGCGAGGACCACGGAGCCGAGCGCGAGGAACGCGAGCCAGCCGTCCTCGATGAAGAAGTTCACCGCGTGGACCGGATTGAGGGCGATGAGAATGTGCGGGTGGCGGAGGATGCTGAACAGCCCGAGCGCACCGATGACGGCGAACCACACGCACATCGCCGGACCGAACAGCGCTCCGACGACATGGGTCCCGCGCCGCTGGATGAGGAGGAGGGAAACGAGGATCACCAGCGTGATCGGGATCACCCAACGACCGAGGTTGGGGAGCGCGACGTGGAGACCCTCGACGGCGCTCAGGACCGAGATCGCCGGCGTGATCATGCTGTCGCCGTAGAACAGCGCCGATGCGAAGATTCCGAGCAGGGTGACGAAGTAGGCGAGCTTGCTGCCGCGGGTCGCCGGCGTCAGCAGCGCGAGAAGGGCAAGGCTGCCGCCCTCGCCACGGTTGTCGGCGCGCAGCATGACCGTCACATACTTGACGGACACGATCACCGCGAGAGTCCAGAACATCAGCGACAGCACGCCGAGGATGTGTGGCTCGTCGAGCGCCAGAGGGTGACTGCCGGCGAAGCACTCCTTGAGGGCGTACAGCGGGCTGGTGCCGATGTCCCCGTACACGACGCCGATCGCTCCCAACGCGAGGCGACCGAACGCGGACGGACGGCAGGCGTTGGCGGACGGCGGACAGGCGGCGGTCATGATCGAGGGAACTGCGTTTGACTGGTGCGCTCAGGAGCGGGCGTTGAACAGGCGGCGTGGAGCCGGAGCCTCATTGTTCTGGCCCCTGGGGGGCGTCCGAGCGGGCGGCATTGGGCCACAATCGCTGTCCCGTTGGCCTGCTGATTCTGCATGATCCCTATGAGAATAGGGAGGGGCAATCCGCCGCCCAGTCGCGCCTTTCGGTATGGACAGAGCGTTCCACACCGTCGAGAAGCGCTGGTTCTATGCGGTTTTAAAAGACACAGGCTCGCCATCGGGCGACCGGTAACATCGGCCCCCGAGGGCGTAATATCACGTCTTCTATATGTGTATTGTTTATTTTGCTCTCAAAAATTGTGTTGAATTAGGCCGGCGCGCACCTTAGATCGCTCGCACACACGCGTTCGATTCAGGTGAAGAGGAAGATCGTGGGCATCGAGTTCAGCGGCATCGAAAAGCGCTTCGGCAGTGTGCCGGTCCTGAAAGGGGTCGACCTGTCGATCGCGAACGGCGAGCTGGTCGCGCTGCTCGGCCCGTCGGGGTCCGGCAAGACGACGCTGCTCAGGATCGTCGCCGGTCTCGAGTGGCCCGACGCGGGGCGGCTCACCGTCGACGGCGACGATTGGCTTGCGCGTCCGGCGCAGACCCGCGGTGTCGGCTTCGTCTTCCAGCACTACGCGCTCTTCCCGCACCTGACCGCGTTCGAGAACGTCGCCTTCGGCTTGCGCGTGCGTCCGCGCTCGCAGCGTCCCGACGAGTCGGCGATCCGCGCCCGCGTCGAGCGACTGCTGGGTTTGGTGCAGATCGGAGACCTCGGCGACCGTTTCCCCAATCAGCTCTCCGGCGGTCAGCGTCAGCGCGTCGCGCTGGCGCGGGCGCTGGCGATCGATCCTTCCGTGCTTCTCCTCGACGAGCCGTTCGGCGCTCTCGATGCGCGCGTCCGCAAGGATCTGCGGCAGTGGCTGCGCCGGCTACACGACCAACTCCACATGACGACGCTTTTCGTCACCCACGATCAGGAAGAAGCATTCGAGCTTGCCGACCGTGTCGTGGTGATGACGGAAGGCCAGATCGATCAGATCGGCAGCCCCGATGACATCCTTCGCCGCCCGGCGACCCCGGCGGTGGCGCGCTTCGTGGGCAGCGACGCCTCGGGCCGGATCGAGTCGGTCGCGCACGCGGAGGCGTGTAGCGTCGGCGCCGCCTGATACGACTCCGTCTCCGCTTCTTACATATCCGCCGCTAAGGAACGCGCCATGATCCGCCATCTCGCTCGCACCGCATTGGTGCTGGGTACTCTCGTCGTCGCCTCGACCGTCGCCTCCGCTCAGACCTACAACGGGCCGAAGGACATCCTCAACGTCTCGTACGATATCGCCCGCGAGCTCTACATCGAGCTCGACAAGGCGTTCATCGGCGAGTGGAAATCCAAGACCGGCCAGACTGTGGATGTGAAGCAGTCTCACAACGGATCGTCGCGCCAGGCCCGCTCCATCATCGAGGGGCTGCCCGCGGACGTGGTGACGTTCAATCAGGTCACCGACGTGCAGACCCTGCACGACCAGGGGAACCTGATCCCGGCCGACTGGCAGAAGCGCCTGCCCAACAACAGCTCTCCCTACTATTCGCTGCCGTCGTTCCTCGTCCGTGCTGGCAATCCCAAGAACATCAAGGATTGGAACGATCTCGTTCGTCCCGACGTCAAGCTGGTGTTCCCCAACCCGAAGACGTCCGGCAACGCGCGTTACACCTATCTCGCCGCGTACGCCTACGCGCTCGAGCAGTCGAAAGGCGATCAGGGCGCCGCGAAGGAGTTCGTGCGTAAGCTCCTCGCCAACGTGCCGGTGTTCGACACCGGCGGGCGCGGCTCGACGACGACCTTCGTCGAACGGGGCGTCGGTGACGTGCTGATCACCTTCGAGGCCGAGGTCCAGGCCATCCGTCGCGAGTACGGCGACAAGAAGCTGCAAGTCGTGACGCCGTCGATGAGCGTGCTCGCCGAGTTCCCGGTGACGGTCGTCGATAAAGTCGTCGATCGTCGCGGCTCGCGGGTCTTGGCCGAGGCCTACCTGCAGTGGCTCTACCAGCCGACGGCGCAGGACATCCTCGCGAAGAACTTCAATCGCGTCCGCGATCCAAAGATCGTCGCCAAGTACAAGGACCAGTTCCCCGACGTG
Organism: Gemmatimonas sp.; assembly: GCA_050260515.1. GTDB lineage: Bacteria > Pseudomonadota > Alphaproteobacteria > SMXQ01 > SMXQ01 > DATJIG01. Next base: position 30,716 of record JBLNCI010000050.1, on the reverse strand, counting down.
CGGCTCGTCACCGTGGAGGATGTGTTCGGCGGGTGGGAGAAGGCGACGAAGACCCATTTCGCGGACGGCGGGATCCTCGATCAGGTCTTCGTCAACCGTTAGCGCCGGCGGGGGTGGGGAGCCGTCATGACCATCGATACTGTCGGCGCCGCACCTCGTCCGGCCACGCGCCGCGTGCTGCCCGGCTTCGGCCTGACGATGGGCATCACGTTGTTTTACCTCGCGCTGATCGTACTGCTGCCGGTGACCGCACTCGTTCTCAAGGCGGGCGAGATAGGCGGTGAGCGGCTGATCTCGATCCTCAGCGCCCCGCGCACGTTGGCTGCCATAGAGACGACCGTGTTCGCCGCCGCATGCGCGACGGCGCTGAACGCGGTCTATGGGTTGCTGATGGCGTGGGTTCTGGTCCGTACTCGGTTTGCCGGGCACCGGATTGTCGATGCGCTGATCGATCTGCCGTTCGCGTTGCCGACCTCGGTCGCGGGTGTCGCACTGACGGCGCTCTTTGCCGGTAATGGCTGGTTCGGTCGGTTTATCGAGCCTGCGGGAATTCAGATCGCCTACGCGCTGCCGGGGGTGGTTATCGCGATGGCCTTCACCAGCGTACCGTTCGTCGTCCGCACCGTGCAGCCGGTGCTCGAGGATCTCCCCCCCGAGTACGAGGAGGCGGCGGCGACGCTCGGCGCCTCTCCGTTCCAGATATTCCGCCGGATCGTCCTGCCGGCGATCGCCCCGGCTTACATCACCGGATTGTCCCTCGCGTTCGCGCGGTGTCTCGGCGAATTCGGAGCGGTGATCTTCATCGCGGGCAATCTGCCGATGAAGACCGAGATCGCCGCGCTGCTGATCTTCATTCGGCTCGAGGAGTTCGATTATCCCGCGGCGGCGGCGATCGCGACGGTCCTGTTGGCCGCGGCGTTCCTGCTCCTCCTGACCATCAACACGATCCAGGCGTGGCAGTTGCGCTATGCCGAGAAGCGCTGAGATGACGAACGGAAGGACCCAGGCCCGCGCCGACGCGACGCCGATCGCGCGACGGGTGCTGATCGGGTTGGCGATTCTCCTCACTGTCCTCTTCATCGTCGCGCCGGTCGCCGTGGTGTTCGACCAGGCGTTCGCCAAGGGTTGGCGCGTGTTTGTCGACTCGCTCGTCCATCCCGAGATGCTGCATGCGATCTGGCTGACCGTCCTGACAGCGGTCGTGGTGGTCCCGGTGAATATCGGTTTCGGCATCGCGGCGGCGTGGGCGATCACGAAGTTCTCGTTTCGCGGCAAGAAGGCGCTGTTGGCGCTGATCGAGATTCCATTCTCGATATCCCCAATCGTCGCCGGCGTTTGCTACCTCTTCCTGTATGGCGCCCAGGGACTCTTCGGCGGCTGGCTGATGGAACACGGAATCCAGGTCATGTTTACCGTCCCCGCCATCATTCTCGTGACGCTGTTCGTCACCAGTCCGTTCGTGGCGCGGGAGCTGATTCCGCTCATGCAGGTTCAGGGCCGCGATCAGGAGGAGGCGGCTGCCACGCTGGGAGCGAGCGGGTGGCAGATCTTCCGCCGTGTCACGCTGCCGAATGTGAAATGGGCGCTGGTCTACGGTGCGGTCCTGTGCAATGCCCGTGCGATGGGGGAGTTCGGGGCAGTGTCGGTCGTATCGGGCAACGTGCGCGGAGCCACCAACACGCTGCCGCTTCACGTCGAGGTCCTTTATCATAGTTACAACGCACCAGCGGCGTTCACCGCCGCGGCGGTGCTGACGATCCTCGCTCTGCTGACGCTGATTCTGAAGGCACTCCTGGAAACGCAGGCCCGGCGCTGATCGCGCGACACCGGAACAATTGGGGTGAACCGCCCCCGCCGTTTGTGAAATGATGCCGGCGGGGCGCCCCGGGGTCGATCTCGGCTGTACGGGGTGCCCACAACGAGTCGGATGATGCGAACACTGCCCACGCTGCGGAAGCTGGCGCTCGGCATCCGCGGCCAGGTCCTCGGGGGAATCCTGGTCGTGACGCTGGCGCTCGTCGCCGTGACCCTGAACGATCTGCGGCAGGCGTGGAGCAACTACACCGACGCGCGGCAGGTCGAAGTCGTCAACGCGCACGTGAACGGCCTGATCGTCGCCGCGCGGCACTACGCGCTCGAGCGCGGCCGGACGAACGTCGTCCTCCGCGGCGTAGAGCCGGCGTTTCGCGCAGACGTCGAGTTCCTTTCCGAACAGCGCCGGCTGGCGGATGAGGCGCTCGACGGCGTCCTGTCTGGCCTTGCGACCATCGCCGACGAGGAGATTGCGCCGCGCATCTCGGAGATCGCCATCCTGCGCGGGCGCATCGAGGATCTCCGCCACCGCGTCGACGAGGAGATCGCGAAGGCACCGCAGGAACGTGCACTCTCCGTCGCCGACTTCTGGTTTCCGACGATCACGCGGCTCGTCGAGCGGCTCGAGGATCTCTCGCTCGTTCTCGGCAAGGGCGTGGGCGGCGGCGAGCTTTCGATCCTGTCCGATCTCAAGGTAGCGGGATTTTCGCTCCGGCTGTCGGCGGGCACCGAAGCGTCGATGATCGGGTCCGCCATCGCCTCCGGACGGCCGCTCGTAGGCCCGCAACTCACCGAGGTCGCCCGCCTCTCGGGGCGGGTTGCGAGCGATTGGGAGCGGGTCGAGCGACTGACCGCGTTGGTGAGTGATGCCGCGATCCCCGAAGCGGTGGCGCGCGCACGGGATCTCTACTTTGGCGAGTTCAACCGCATGCAGGAGGTCGGACTCGCCGCGGCCTCGGCCGGCGGCAACTATCCGTTCAGCCGCTCCGCTTTCAGCGACGTTTCGGTCGGTGCGCTGGAATCCATCATCGCGATCGTCGATGCCGCCGAGCAGGCGTCAGTGGCTCAGGCCCGCCGCGACCGCCTCGATGCCCGTTCCGACCTGGTCAACGACGCCCTATGGCTCATCGCGGGTCTTCTCGTGGCGATGGCGACCGCGTGGATCATGATACGCCACGTCATCGCGCCGATCGAGGCCGCGACCGGAACCATGCGTCGGTTCGCCGCCGGCGACATGTCGGCTCCGATCCGCGGATTGCAGGCGCAGAACGAGGTCGGCGAGATGGCGCGGGCTCTGGCGGAGTTCCGGAGAATCACGACCGAACACTCGCACGTGCTGCTCTCGCGCAATCGCATGCTGGAACTCGCCGAGGAGCTCAGCAACCTCGGGCACTGGCGTATCGATGCGAAGACGCGCGAGTTGACTTGGTCGCGCGGCGTGTACCTGATTCACGGCCGCGACCCGAAGACGTATACGCCGACGCTCGAGACCTCACTCACGTGCTACCACCCCGAGGACAGGGCGACTGTCGAGCGCGTGGTGCGCGAGGCTTTCGAGAACGCCACCGGCTACAATCTCGACGTCCGGATCATCCGGCCCGAGGGCAACATCCGCAACGTCGAGATTGTCGCTCGTCCCGAAACCGATGGGAACGGCAACGTCGTCGCGCTGTTCGGAGTCCTCCGCGACATCACGCGGCGCAAGCGCTCCGAGGAGGAGCTGCGACGCCTCAACGCGCGTCTGAAGGGCGACGTCATCGAGCGCACCGGCGCGCTGCGCGAGAGCCAGGCACGCATGCGCGCGATATTCGAGGCTGAGCCCCAGTGCCTGCAGCTCATTTCGCGGGATGGGGTCGTGCTTGAAATCAACCCGGCGGGTCTCGCAATGTGGGAGGCCAAGGACCCCAACGAGATCATCGGCAAGTCGGCGTTCCCGTGGGTGATTGCCGCGCAACGTGCCGATTTCCGTGCGCTGCATCGCCGCGTCCTCGGCGGCGATGCGGCGACCGAGGAGTTCGATATCGAGGGGCTGCGAGGTGGACGCCGCTCCGTGTTCCTCACCGCGGTCCCGCTCCGCGACTGGACGGGAGAGGTGGTCGCCGCTCTCTACGTGGCACAGGACGTGAGCGATCGCCGCGCCATCGAGGCGCAGCTCCGGCAGGCGCAGAAGATGGAAGCGGTCGGGCAGCTCACCGGCGGCATCGCTCACGACTTCAACAACCTGCTCGGTGTCATCGTCGGCAATCTCGATCTGCTGCGCCTGGACATGGAGAACAATCCCGTGCCGCGGCAGTTGGAGCTTGTCGACCGCATGCTCGACGCCGCCGAGCGCGGCGCGTCGCTGACGCACCGCCTGCTCGCGTTCTCGCGCCGTCAGACACTGCACCCGCAGCTCGTCGACGTGAATCGACTGGTGTCCGGCATGTCCAGCATGCTGCGTCGTACCCTCGGAGGGGCCATCGAGGTATCGGCGCGCGAGGCACCGGGCTTGTGGTCGGCGAAGGTGGATCCCGGGCATCTGGAAAGCGCCATTCTCAATCTCGCGATCAATGCTCGCGACGCCATGCCCGAGGGCGGCCGGCTCGGGATCGAGATGGCCAACGTGACGCTCGGAGCGGACTTCGTCGAGCGCAATCCCGGCGTCGAACCGGCGGATTACGTCATGATCAGTGTCGCCGACAATGGCGTCGGCATGCCACCGGAGGTTCTCGAACGCTGTTTCGATCCGTTCTTCACCACCAAGGAGGTGGGCAAGGGCTCCGGTCTCGGCCTCAGCATGGTGTACGGATTCGTCCGCCAGTCGGGCGGCCACGTCGACATCGAGAGCGAGCCTGGCTTCGGAACGACGGTGCGCATCTACCTGCCGCGGTCGCGCGAGGAGGCAACGGAGCGCACGGACACCGACGCGATCCTTCAGGTGCCGCGCGGTACCGGTCAGACCGTCTTGGTGGTCGAGGACAATCTCGACATGCGTGTGCTGTCGGTGTCGGCACTGAAGGACCTCGGGTATCGCCCGCTCGAGGCGGCCAATGCCTTCGATGCCCTGCGCCTGCTCGAGGATGATCCGGCGATCCAGCTTCTCTTCAGCGACGTACTGCTGCCGGGCGGCATGACGGGCTTCGACCTTGCGCGAGAGGCCGCGCAGCGGCGTCCCGGTCTGAAGGTGCTGTTTACGTCGGGCTATACGGAGAAAGCAGTGATGCCCGACGATGTCGCCCGGCGGGGATGGCAACTGGTGGCGAAGCCGTACCGCTGGGCCGAACTCGGTCGGAAGATCGCTGCGGCCTTGAGCGAGCCCGCGGTCTGACCCGCCCGGCGGCGACCGGGCTTTTCCCCGGTCCGGACCGGTCCTATGATGCGGCGGCCATCCTCCGTATCAGGGATCACTATGAACCACGCATCGCCAGCGGTCGCGCTCGCCGTCTCCGGCGTCGTCGCGCTCGCGACTCCCGCCATCGCCCAGAACGCTCCTTCCGTCGAGTCATTCTACCGCGGTAACACCGTCACCGTATTGATCGCGGGCACACCCGGAGGCGGGTTCGACGCGTACTCGCGCCTGATGGCGCAGCACTTGCCGCGGTTTCTGCCCGGGAAGCCGAACATGGTCGCTCAGAACATGGCGGGCGCGGGCGGACTGACCCTGGCGAACTCGCTGTACAACGTGCAGAAGCGCGACGGAACGGTGATCGCCTATGTGGGCCCGATCGCGATGCAGCCCCTGTTCAATCCCGACGCGCCGAACACGAAGTTCGACCCGCGGCGCTTTAGCTGGATCGGCAGTCTGGCGTCTTCACAGTCGCTGCTGATCGAGTGGAAGACCGGGCCGATCCAGACGCCCGACGACCTGTTCACGAAGGAGATGGTGGTCGCCGGGACCGGCGCCGCATCGGACACGGACTTCTATCCGAAGTTCATGAACAGCGTGCTCGGCACGAAGTTCAAGCTCATCACCGGCTACGTCGGATCGCAGGAGACGCTGAAGGCGATCGAGCAGGGCGAGGCTCACGGCCGCTTCATGTCGTATGACAGCGTAAAGTCGACGCGCAAGCAGTGGCTGGACGATGGCACGCTGAAAATCATCTTCCAGAATTCGCTCAAGCGGCACCCGGACCTGCCGAACGTCGTCACAATCGTCGACATCGCGAAGTCGCGCGGCAAGGGTGAGGACGTCATGGAGGCTCTCAAGTTCCTGCTCGCTCCCGATGAGATGGGCCGCCCGATCGCTGGACCGCCGGGGATCCCGGCCGAACGCGTGGGGGCGCTGCGTACCGCGTTCGCGCAGATGGTCAAGGATCCCGAGTATCTCGAGGACGCGCGCAAGCGTCACCTCGAGCCCGACCAGCCGCTGGATGGCGAGGGCGTCGAGAAGCTCGTCAACGAGATCTATCAGACGCCGAAGCCGATCATCGACATGGTCGCCAAGGCGATGAAGTGAGTCACGACCTGAGCGCCGCGACCGCGGCGCTCAGGTCGCGCTCGCTCTCGGCCGCGAACGCCACGAACGTGACGGTCGTCGCGGTTCCGGCGAGGGCAGCCGCCATCGTCGCGGTCGCGATCCGCGCCGCCCGATCCGACGGAAATCCAAATATGCCGGTGGAGATCGCCGGCACCGCCAGGGTGCGGAGCGATTGCTGCCGGGCGATGTCGGCAATCGCGCGGTAGCAGCTCTCGAGCAGCCGATCTTCGCCGGCCTGCCCTCCGCGCCAGACGGGACCGACGGCGTGAATCACGAAGCGTGTCGGTAGACGGAATCCGGGTGTGAGGCGTGCCTCGCCGGTCGGACATCCGCCGATTCGGGCGCACGCGATAGCAAGCTCGGGGCCTGCGGCACGGTGGATCGCACCGCAGACGCCACCGCCCGGCGTCAGCGCTTCGTTCGCAGCGTTGACGATCGCATCGACGGCGTAGGTGGTGATGTCGCCCCGCTCGACGCGAAGTGTGGGTGTGGAGCTGCCCATCCGACCTCCTCCGGTGCGGCTAACGCATCAGGCTGAGGAACAGTTTCACCGAGGTGATGGCGAGGAAGAGGGCGAAAGCGCGGGACAGCGCCTGACGGCTGATGGCATGTGCCGTCTTCGCGCCAAGAGGCGCTGTGAGCATCGACGTGGGGACGATGAGCAGGAATCCGACCCAGTTCACGTAGCCGATGCAGAAGGGAGGCAGCAGCGGCTGGCCCCAGCCGGTGATCATGAACCCGATCGCTCCGGGTACCGAGATGATGAGCCCGAGGAGCGACGCAGTGCCGACGGCGCGGTGGATGGGATAGCTGAAGAGGGACAGTGTCGGGACGGTGAGCGTTCCGCCGCCGATGCCCATCATCGCCGACACGGCTCCGATGACTGCGCCGAGCGCGCCGATGCCGGCCTTGCCCGGCAGCTTGTGCGCGATGGCGAACGCGCCCGCGCCGATTCCCATGTTGAGCGCGACGATCAACGCCACGGTCGCGAATACCGCGGTGAGCACGTGTCCCGACACGATTCCGGCGAGCACCGTCCCGATGACCACGCCGACGAACACCGGCGGGGCCATGGTGCGCAGCAGTGCATGGTCGATGGCGCCTTTGCGCTCGTGGCTGCGCGCCGACATGATCGACGTCGGGATAATGGTCGCCAGCGAGGTACCGACCGCCACCTGCATGCGGATCGAGGGATCGACATTGAAGGCGTCGAACACGAGGAACAGCGTCGGGACGATCACGATACCGCCGCCGACGCCGAGCAGGCCGGCGAGAAATCCGCTGAATGCGCCGGTCCCGACGAGGGCCAGGGCAAGAACGGCGATCGAGGTGGAATCCATGTCGGAAGCGTCGCGATCGAGGAAGGGGCTCGGTCGTTTTAGCCGGTTGCCGCCGCCTTGACCACCGGTTCCGCCGCGCCGACCGCGTGCCCGCTTCCGTCGTTGACGCAGCGCCGGACGAATTCGATGTGCTCGCGGAGATCGTAGAGGCTCTGCGAATATCCGCTCGGCACGACCGTGTCCGCGACCTGGCGGGCGATGGCGTCGAGCCGATCGATCAACACCGCGCGGCGCTCATGCGTGAGCTCCGAGCGCGCCTCGATCTCGATGTCGCGCAGATGGCGGTACCACTTCAGGATCCGGCGGCTCACCTGCCAGCGATAGATCGAGGGCGCGAATTTGATCAGGGGAATGGCGAGGGTGATCAACGGCAGGACCAGGATGAGCGCCCGCTCGACCACGCTCGCCGCCCAGAAGGGGAGATACCGGCGCGCGAGCGAAGGGCCGGAGCGGAAGTAGCGTTCGGCCTCGGCATTGAGAGGCAGCTCCGCGAAATCCCGGGACGGGAAGGTTTCCGGGCGGTCGAAGACGCTGCCGGTCCGATGTACGCGGCGCGCGGCATCGAGCACGGCATCTGCCAGGGCCGGATTGATGTCGTCGCGGGCGACGAGTTGCGTGACCGGGGCCAGCAGGGTGATCGGGCGCGACGGGATGTCGCGGGCGAGATCCAGACCGCCCCGCGGCAGGACGACGGAGGACAGGAACGGAAAACGGTGGTGATACGCGTCCGCCTGCACGAAATTCATCAGGTGCACGTCAGGCGCCTCAACCAGCGGCTGCAGGGCACGGGGGATCGTCGTTCCCACCGCGAACACCGCATCGATCCTTCCGGCGAGCAGCGCGGCCGCGGCATCGCTGCCGGCCATCGGCAGGAGCCGCGCGTTGGACGCCCCAATGCCGCTTGCAGCGAGCAGCGTGACCGCCAGCGTGTGCGTTCCGCTGCTCTCATCATCGACCGCGAGCCGCTTGCCGGCAAGTTGCGACAGACGCTGCGGGGATCGGACGCCGCGAACGAACACCCACAGCGGCTCGAACGCGATCGACGCGAGGCTTTGAATTCCCTCCGGCGTGGCGCCGGTCTCCGGGTTGCGCGGGACGGTACCACCCTGAATGAACGCCGCGCCGGCCTTTCCTTCGGTGAGAAGTTGCTGGTTTTCCGCTGATCCGGACGTATGCAGCACTTCGAGGGTCAGGCCGCCCTCGGCCAGGATCGCCTGGTAGCGCTTGGCGAACGCCGAGTAGGCGCCGTCCTCGGGGCCCGCGGCAATGATCAGGTCGCTCGGCGGAGGCGGTTCCATCCATTGCCACAGCGCCAGCCCCGCCGCGAGCAGCAGCGCGATGAGCGGCAGATACACCTTCAGGGCGTCGCGCATCTTGATCGTCCGTGGCGGTCGCGCTCCGATTGTGGACTGTCCGGAGGCGGAGGCAAGTGCCCATAACGCGGCGCAATCTGGGCGCCGTTGAACGGACTCCGGCGGCCACCTACAATCGGCCCTGTTGTGAACCGACGTTTCATTATTTGAGGCCTGTGATGCCCACCATTGATTCCGATGCGCATGTCATCGAGTCCCACCGCACCTGGAGCTATCTCGCGACCGACGAGCGGAAGTTCGCACCGATGGTGTTGCGTCAGGTGCAGGGAGATGCCGGGGCGCTGACGAACCGGGGAACGTCGCAGAAGGAATACTGGTACGCCGGGAACCACATCCAACCGGCCGACAAGAACATCGACACCGAGGGGCTGAGCGACGACGCCCGCGAGATGGGCAACGTCAAGACGCGCCTCCAGCACATGGACCAGCTCAACATCGACGTCCAGGTGCTCTATCCGACCATCTTCCTCGTGCCGACGGCGCGCGATGCCGATCAGGAGCTTGCGCAGTTCCGGGCCTACAACCGGTGGATGGCGGATATCTGGAAGGCCTCGGGCGACCGCCTGCGCTGGGCCGCGATGGCGCCGCTGTTCTCGCCGCACAAGATCCGCGACGAACTCAAATTCGCGAAGGACCACGGCGCTTGCTGCATCTTCGTCCGTCCGTTCGAGTGCGAGCGCTACGTCGGCGAGTCTTATTTCGAGCCGCTGTTCGAGGCGGCCGAGGAGCTCGACCTCGCGCTCGCGTTCCACTCGGGCAACGCGAGCTATCACAACGTGGCGTTCCACGAGGGGCACAACTTCGCGCGGTTCAAGCTGGCCATGGTCGCCCAGTTCCACTGGCTGCTGGAGTTCGAGATCCCGAAGAAGTATCCGAGCCTGCGCTGGGCGTTCATCGAGGCGTCTGCGGGCTGGGTGCCGTACGCATTGGGAGACGTCGAGAAGCGCCTCAAGCGCAAAGGGCGCCGGCTCGCGGCCAATCCGCTTAAGGACAACAACATCTGGGTCACCGTCGAGACCACCGATGACATCCGCTATATCGTCGACCGCGTCGGGGACGATAATCTGATCATCGGCACTGATTACGGACACACCGATACCTCGGCGCAGATCGAAGCGCTGCGCATCCTGCGCGAAAGCGGCATGGTGGCGCCCGCGAGCGTGGACAAGATCCTCGGGCCGAACGCGCTGAAGCTTTACGGGCTCAAGCTCAATTGATTCCGGGATTCGGGGCGCACGATAAGAAGGTTAGGACAGGGGAGAGCATGATGAGCGACATTCTGGGACGCATCGTCCGCCCGGCGCTGGCGTTGGCGGTGCTCGGAGTCCTTGCACAGCCTGCGACGGCCGACGACTTCTACAAGGGGAAGCAGATCAAGCTGGTCGTCGGGTCCGGGAGCGGCGGCGGATACGACGCAAATGCGCGCCTGCTCGCTCGCCATTGGCCGGATCACATCCCGGGCAAGCCTGAGGTCGTTGTCCAGAATCTCCCGGGCGCAGGAAGTCTCAAGGCGATGAACTACATCGCCTTCGGCGCCCCGAAGGACGGCCTCACGGTCGGCGCCGTGCAGAACAGCATCGGCTACGAGCCGATGATGGGCATCTCCGGCGGCAAGGAGAACGCCCAGTTCGACGTGCTCAAGATGAACTGGCTTGGCTCGATGGCCAAGGAGGTCGGCGTCACGGTGATGTGGCACACCGCGGGGATCAAGACCTTCCAGGACTTGCAGCAGAAGGAAGTGACGACGGGCTCGTCGGGTGCCGCGACGTCGAACACCATCTACGCCCGGCTGATGAACGCGACCGCGGGCACGAAATTCAACGTGATTCACGGTTACGTCGGTCAGACCGAGGTGTTCCTCGCCATGGAGCGCGGCGAAGTCCAGGGCAGCGCCGGGCCGTTCTACGGCACCCTGAAGAGCGGTCGTGGCGACTGGCTGAAGGACGGGAAGATCATCCCGCTGGTGCAGATTGCGCTCGAGAAGCACCCGGAGCTTCCGGACGTGCCGCTGGTGCTCGACTTCGCCAAGACGCCTGAGGATCGTCAGGAAATGGAGCTCGCGGTGGCATCGCTGCTGATGGGCCGTCCGTACGTCGCGGCGGACAGCGTTCCCGCCGATCGCGTCAAGATCCTCCAGGAATCCTTCATGGAGACGGTGCGCGATCCGGCGCTGCTCGCCGAGGCCAAGAAGCTCAATCTCGAGATCGACGCGATCGACGGCAAGCGGGTGCACGACCTGCTCACCAAGATGTACAACACGCCGCAACCGATCATCGACAAGGTCACCGCGATTTTCGTCCCGGAGAAGAAGTAGGTATGTTCGCGAAGATCAACCACCTCGCCATCACAAGCGATAGTTACGCCATCAACGCCAAGTTCTACGAGGCGCTGTTCGGGATGAAGACGTCGAGCAAGCCGCGCCCGGCCCGCGCGGTGCCGCTCGGCGACGGCCAGATCGGCCTCAACAACATCCCGCGCCGCGAAGGGCGGCGCAGCGGTCTCGACCATTTCGGGTTCGAGGTCACGGACCTGAAGCTCGCGCTCGAGCGCATCCGCAAGTTCGATCCGAAGCTCGAGTTCGTGCAGCGGCCGTCGGTGCGCCCGAACGCCGCCTACAGCGCTCACGACCCGGATGTGAACGTGTTCGATCTCGCGGAGAAGGGCTCGGCCAACGCCAAGGACATCTTCGCCGAGAACAACTGGGAGCAGCCGCGCTACATCGACCACATCGCGCTCCGGACGAAGAACGCCGAGCGCTGCGCCCAGTTCTACGCCGAGGTGTTTGAGCTGAAGACGCTCAACCGGCCGAGCGACGGCAACTACTACCTGTCGGACGGTCGCGTGACCCTGATGATCACGCCGTGGAAGATGTCCGATTTCGTCGGTCACGATCCGATGCCGCTCGGCCTCGAGCACATCGGCTTCAAGGTCGAAAGTATCGACGCGTTGAAGCGCGACATGGACGATCTGATCGGCCAGAACCCGAAGATGGTGACCAAGCCGCTTGGCTACGGCGACGAAGGAAAGGCGCGGCTGGAGCTGTTCCAGCGCTGCCCGCTCGGCTGCTTTCATCTGACGGACATCGAGGGGGTCTACCTCGACGTATCGGAGAAGAACTGAACCGTCCGACCAACAGAGGACATTCATGCGCGGAAAACATCTCGCGGTCGCGGTGGCCGTCGCGACCGGCATCGTCGCTTCGCGTCCGGCCTCGGCCGACGCGATCTCCGACTTCTACACCGGCAAGCAGATGACCATGATCATCTCGACGGGCGTCGGCGGCGGCGTCGACGCCAACGCCCGCATCGTCGCCAAGCACTGGGGCAATCACATCCCGGGCAAGCCGACGATCGTGCCGAAGAACATGACCGGCGCCGGGCACCTGCAGGCGACCAACTTCATGTATAACGTGGCGCCGAAGGACGGCACGCACATCGCGGCGATCCTGCCGTCGTTCGTGCTGTATCAGAAGATCGACGGCAAGGGCGCGCAGTACGACGCCGCCAAGTTCCTGTGGATCGGCGGCAGCGACGTCGACAACATGAATCTCTACGTCTGGCACACGGTGCCGGTGAAGACGTGGGCCGACGCGAAGACCCAGGAGATCACCATGGGAGGCACCGGCGCCGGCTCGTACACGACGCTGTGGCCGACGCTGATGAACAACCTGCTCGGCACGAAGTTCAAGCTGGTCACGGGCTACAAGTCGACGGCCGAGATCCATCTCGCCATGGAGCGGGGCGAGGTTCAGGGCCGCGCCGGGAACTTCTTCTCCAGCCTGCGGTCGCAGAACCCGGATTATGTGCGCGACCACAAGATCATCATGCTGGTGCAGTTCGGCATGGAGCGCGACCCCGAGTTCAAGGACACGCCGCTCCTGACCGACCTCGCGCAGAACGACGAGCAGCGCCAGATCTTCGCGCTGTTCTCGGGGGAGCTCGCACTCGGGCGCCCGTACCTGACGACGCCGGGGGTCCCGGACGATCGCCTCGCGGCGCTGCGCAAGTCGTTCGAGGAGACGATGCAGGATCCGGCGTTCCGCGCCGACGCGGCGAAGGCCGACATCGGCGTCCATCCGCAAAGTGCGGACAAACTGAAGTCGATTGCAGAGGCCATCCTCGGCACGCCGCCGGCGCTGATCGAAAAGGCGAAGCTCGCCAAGACCGAGGCGCAGGCCCACTAGGCGCCGTCGGGGCGAAACGGGAAAGGGGCGGCCGTCGGGCCGCCCCTTTTTCGTTCCGGCCGCGCGCGGCCGGCTAGTTCTCCGCCACCGCCGATGCGCCGGCGAGCCGCCCGAACACCGCGTTGCGGGTCTGGCCGGTGAACGACGGGTAGTTGTGGAAGAATAGCCCGAGGATGTCGCCGGACGCGAACAGCCCCTTGATCGGCTGATCCATCGTGTTGAGCACCTGGGCCTTGGTGTCGACCTGCACGCCGCCGAAGGTGAAGGTGATGCCGCACACGACGGGATAGGCGCGGAACGGCGGCTCGTCGAGCCGGATCGCCCAGTTCGACTTCGGGATGTCGAGTCCTCTCGTCTTGCGCCCGTCGGGCTTGCGCCAATCGAACGGCGTGTCGTCAGGGCACGCCTTGTTGAACGTCTCCACGGTGTGCACCAGCACCTTCGGCTCGAGCCCGATCTTCTTCGCGAGCTCGGCGATGGTTCCGGCTTCCTCGTACGTCGCCGTGTGGTGCGGGTAGCGGAAGCACTTGATTCCCTTCTGGTCGTAGAGCTGGAAGGCGCGGCCGCCCGGCTGCGCGAGCACCGCACGCCCGGTCTTGGCGTAGGTGTAGGAATGCTGCGCCTCGCCCTCGTCGAAGAAGCGCACGCCAAGCCCGTTGACGCTGATCCCGAAGGGATAGTCGTAGCGGCTCTGGGTATTGCCGCGGCCGTCCTCGTGCTGCGGGGTCTCGTAGTCCGGCGCGTTGGCGTCGATCGGCGACATGTGTCCGCTCTGCCATTGGCCGGACGTCTTGGCGCCGATCTCGATCAGATAGCGGAGCACCTCGCCGGTGTCGTGCTTGCTGCCGCGCACCTTCATCGCGTCGGTGTTGCCGACCAGATAGCGTGCGCGCATCTCCGGGCTGGCCTGGAAGCCGCCGGCGCAGGCGATCACGGCCTTCGCCTTCAACTCGTAGACGCCGTCCGGGCCCAGTACGCGCACTCCCTCGATCCGCCGCATGTCACCGAGCACGGCGCATACCGGAGAGTCGAAGCGGATCTCGATGCCGAGCTTTTCGGCGATGTTGCGCCATTGGGTGAGCTGGCCGACGCCGCCGCCGGCGACGTGGATCGCGATGCCGCGCTCGAAGTACAGCTTCCCATCGACCTTCGCGTGCTCCTTCAAGGGCTCCCACTTGATGCCGACGTCGCGCATCCAGCGGACGGCGGAGTTTGACTCCTCCACCAGCGTTTTCGCGAGGCCGGGATTCATCCGCCCCTGCGTCATGCGGTTGAGATCCGACATGAAGTCGTCGGCGGAGTAGGGCGGAATCTCCATGGTCGCGAACATCGCCGCGTCGACGTCGGGCACGAATTCCCTGATCTCCGACTTGCCGCCGTGCACGAACCGGAAGCCCGTGCCCGAGTAGCGGGCATTGCCGCCGTACTCGGACTCGGGCGCCTTCTCCAGCATGACGATGCGCTCGGCGCCTGCCTTGCGCGCCGACACCGCGGCGTCGAAGGCGGCGCTGCCGCCGCCGATCACGATGATGTCGCAGCTTTCCGTTCGCACGACGTGCGTCTCCCGACTGAATGACTGAAGGCGCGCCGGCGCTCCGACGCGGACCGCCGATCCCGGCTACGAGACTTTTTCGCGCTTCGTCTTGGCGGCACGATCGGCTTCGAACTCGACGTGATCGTAGCCATGCACCGACACGTCGAACAGGTTCCCGTCCGGGTCCATCGCCCGGTACTCGGCGAACGGCCGCGTCGATGGCCGCTTCGCCAGCGGCTCGTCGAAGTTCTTGAGCTTCTCCTCGACCTCCCCGAGGTCGTCGACGGTGAAGCCGAAGTGATTGATCCCGCTCGGCGTGGCCTCGCCGCGGTTCCGCAGCAGCGCCAGCGTCAGGTAGCCGTCGCTCATGTAGATCGCGCCGCTCTCCTCCGTGTGGATCGTCTTGAGGCCGAACACCTCCTCGTAGAACTTCGCGAGCTTCGCCGGGCTCTTCGTCTTGATCGCGATATGCCGGATTTTGGCCATGGAGCGCTCCTTGTGGTGTTGGACTACGATAAGCCGCTGCCCACCTGTCGGGAAGTGGCCTTTCGCAATGGGCTTGCTTCCTCGGTCGTCGTGCGCGCCCGCAACGTGCGGGCGGCGCCGCCGCGCCGAATAGACGGTGGCCGCCGACCGACGGCGGTTTGAGAGTTGGAGTTTCTCCAATACTATCCGCAAGAACCGGAACAACCAACATTGAGGGAGCGACGGCCGCAGCATGATTCAGGCGCTGCAGCAGATCAGCCCGCCGATGCGGCGGCTCAGCGAGTACGTCGCCGATGCGCTGCATCGTCCGCTGCCGGACGACGTGACGGAAAAGGCGCGCCACCACATCGTCGACACCCTGGCGGCGATGATCTCCGGCACCCACCTCCATCCCGGCCGTATCGCCATCGCCTACGTCGAGTCCCTCGGCGGGGCGAAGCAGGCGTCCGTGGTCGGGACAAAGCTCCGCACGTCGGCCGTCAACGCGGCGCTGGCCAACGGCATGCTGGCCCATGCCGACGAGACCGACGATTCGCACGCGCCCTCGCGCAACCATCCGGGGTGTGCCGTCGTCCCGGCGGCGCTTGCGGTCGCCGAGCGCGTCGCGGCGTCCGGTGCCGCGTTCCTGCGCGCGGTCGTTCTCGGCTACGACGTCGCCGCGCGGGTCAACTATGCCCTCGATGCCGACGCGTTCGCTGCCGCATCGCGCAGCACCCACAGCTTCGGTGGGACCTTCGGGGCGGGTGCCGCGGCCGGGGCGCTTCTCGGATTCGACGCGGAGCATGTGCGTCATCTCCTGTCGCTGTGCGCCCAGCAGGCGTCGGGTGTCGCGTGCAACGTCAGGGATTCGGAGCACATCGAGAAGGCCTTCGATTTCGGCGGTATGCCGGCACGGAACGGCGTCGCCGCCGCGACGATGGTGGCCGCGGGCGTCACCGGCGTCGACGACGTGTTCAGCGGGGAGCGTAATTTCCTCGAGGCCTTCGCGCCAAATCCCGATCCGGATCTGCTGGCCGACGGTCTCGGCGAGCGGTTCGAGATCATGGGGACCAATATCAAGAAGTGGTCCGTCGGATCGCCCGCCCAGTCGGCGCTCGACGCAATGACGTACCTGATCGACCACGAGGGCGTCACGCTCGACCAGGTCGCGGCCATCCGCATCCACCTGCCGACCCGATCGGCGCGGACGGTCGACAACGCGCCGATGCCCGACGTCAACGTCCAGCACCTCGTGGCCATGCTGCTGGTCGACGGCAGGTTGACCTTCCATGCCATCCACGACCGCGAGCGAATGGCCGATCCCGGAATCCTCGACGTGCGCCGGCGAATCACTCTCGTGCCGAGCGAAGAACTGATGCACGCGCGGCCGCGCCGGCAGGCGATCGTCGACGTGGACACGCGTGAGGGCCGGACGCTGTCGCGGCGCACGCTCGCGGTGCGCGGGACCGCCGACAATCCGATGAGCCGCGACGAGGTCGAGGCGAAGGCCGCCGACCTGATGGCCGACGTTCTGGGCGCTCGCCGAGCGAAGGCCATCGTGAAGGCGGTGCGGGGCCTTTCCGAGCTTCCCGACGTCACGGCATTGCGCCGCCTGTGGCAGCCGTCGGGTGCGCGATGACATTGTTGCTGTCGAACGAGGATGTCGAATCGGTGCTCGGCATCGCCGAGTGCCTCGCGGCGATGGAAACCGCGTATCGCGACCTCGACGACGCTCGCGGCGTCAACGGCGTGCGCTCCGAAATCCTGACGCCGACCACTCGCGACGATGCGCTGTATTCCCTGCTGACGATGCAGGGCGTGATCCCGAGGTTCGGCGTCGGCGCCGTCCGCATCAATTCGGACATCCTGACGTGGCCGCGCGATGCCGGAGGGGTTCGTCGGGTGAAGATACCGGCGGCCCCGAACGATCGTTATGTCGGGCTGGTCCTGCTGTTCAGCACCGCAACCGGCGAACCGCTGGCGATCTATCCCGACGGCGTGGTGCAGAAGATGCGCGTTGCGGCGACCTGCGGTCTCGGCGCCAGGTACATGGCCCGGGAGGATGCCCGGGAAGCCGCGATCCTGGGATCCGGCTGGCAGGCCGATGGGCAGGCGATGGCGATTGCCGCCATCCGGCGCATTGAGCGGCTCCGTGTGTTCAGTCCGTCCCGGCAACGTCGCGAGGCGTTCGCGCGGGACGTTTCCGGCAGGCTCGGCATCGAGGTCGTGGCAGCGGAATCGGCGCGCGACGCAGTCGCGGGGGCGGACGTCGTGATGTGCGCGACCAACAGTATGCAGCCGGTCTTTCCGCCCGAGTGGCTGGAGCCGGGGATGCATGTCAGCAGCCTCAAGACCCTGGAGCTTCCTCCGGAGACCGTCGCGCGGGCCGACATCGTCGCAACTCACGTCCGCACGTTCCCGTCCCGCACCGAGCGTTCGAAGGGCGCCGATCTCGCCCGCGACACCGAGCGTCAGAAGGCGGCGCTGAGCAGCACGGTCAAGCAGGACACGATGCCGGATCTCGTCGATCTGATCTGCGGCCGAATGCCGCGCCGGCGATCGGCCACGGACATCACCATGTTCCTCAACTACGCCGGGCTCGGCTACCAGTTCGCGGCCACCGGCTACGTGATCTTCCAGGAAGCGAAGAAGCGTGGCCTCGGCCGCGTGCTCGACACCGACTGGTTGACGAGCGCCGTGCCGTCGTAGCGACAACAACGAAGTGCAAAGGAGCAGGAGGCGGAGATGGGAGCGACAAGGACGTTGGTGGCGTGCGCCATGGCAGCCGCATGGGCAGCATTGGGCCCGGCGCATGCGGCGGACTTCTACAAGGACAAGACCATCAATTTCATCATCCCTTCGGCCGCCGGCGGAGGCTACGACGCCTACAGCCGCCTGATTACCATGCACATCGGAAAGCATCTGGCGGGGCAGCCGAACGTGATCGCGCAGAACATGCCGGGTGCGGGCGGCACGCGGGCGGCCAATTTTCTCTACAACATCGCCCCCAAGGACGGCACGACGATCGGCATGGTCGACCAGTCGATACACCTGAATCAGATCCTCGGCGCGCCGGAGCTCAAGGCGGACGCGACCAAGTTCAACTGGATCGGCCGTATCCTGGACAACAGCGCCGTCCTGTTCGCGTGGCATGACGCGCCGGTGAAGAAGATTCAGGATGCGTTCTCGACGGAGCTGATCGTGTCGACCTCGGGCGCCGCGTCCAAGCTCAACTGGGCGGTGCTGAACAATCTCCTCGGGATGAAGTTCCGGCTCATCACCGGCTACAAAGGGACTTCCGACAGTCGCCTTGCGATGGAGCGCGGCGAGGTGAATGCGCTGAGCATGCCGTGGTCGCTGCTCAAGGTGGAAGGCGCCGAATTGCTGAGGGACCGCAAGATCAATCTTCTGCTGCAGACCGGCGCGGACAAGAACGCGGAGCTGCAGGATGTGCCCCGGATGATCGATCTCGCCCGGAACGACGAGGAGCGGCAGATCCTGGAGCTCTTCTCCTCGCCCGCCGCCATAGGTCGCTCGGTGGTCGCGCCGCCGGGGCTGCCGCCGGAGCGCGTCGCGGAATTGCGCGCGGCCTTCTGGTCGGCGATCCAGAGCCCCGCGCTGCTCGCCGACGTCCAGCGGTTCAAGCTCGAGCTCGATCCGCTTCCGGGCGACAAGCTTCAGTCGAGTGTCGGCAGCGGCGCCTTCTCGCCTGCCGTGATCGCGCGCGCCCGCGCCGTTGCCGAGGCCGGCAAGTAGATGGCGACCATCGACAGGGTCACCGTCGCAGGCCACGCGATGGACGTTTACGTCGAGGCGCCGCGGCGCTCGGCGCCCGGCCCCGCGATCCTGCTCATGTACCATCGCGGCGGCATCGACGAATTCACCAGGATGCTCGTCGCGCGCCTGGCCGAGGGCGGGTACGTCGTCGCCGTCCCGGATGTCTCGCATCGCGTCTCCCGCGATGTGCCGATGACCGACCGAAAGCAGTTCCTGAAGGACAGCGACGTCGTCGCCGACATGAGGGCGACGGTGGAATTCCTCCGGGCGCGCTCCGACGTCGCCGCCGATCGCATCGTGATCATGGGGCACTGCATGGGCGGCCGCATGTGCCTGATGGGCGCGGGGGCGATCGACGCGTTCAAGGGCGCGGTCGTGTTCTACGGCGGCGGCGTGATGCTGTCGTGGGGCAACGAGGGCTGGACGCCGTTCGAGACGCTCAAGGACATCCGTTGCCCGGTGATCGGCTTCTTCGGCGGAAAGGACACCAATCCGTCGCCCGCCGACGTCGACGCGATCGACACCGAGCTGACCAAGCGTGGCGTGAGCCACACGTTTCATCGCTACCCGAAGGTCGGCCACGGCTTCCAGCACCCTGCCAACGCCGAGGAGGAGTTCGCCTCGGAAGATGCCTGGACGAAAACCTTCGCGTTTCTTCGTTCCGTTGTGGGTACTTAGCGGCGCCTGCGGAGCCGAGAAATCGCTGTCGATCCGCGTGTCTGGTTGGTAATCTGCGCGTCCCGTCCCATCCGTTTGAAAATGAAACAGCACCCCATGCCCGACGCAGGAAAAACGTCCGCTCAGCAGCGCATCGAATCCGGCACCGTCGCCGACGTCTATCTCCAGCTCCTGGCCGACCGCGGCATCGAATACCTGTTCGCCAACGCCGGAACCGATTTCGCGCCGTTGATCGAGTCCTACGCCAAGGCGGTGGAGAAGGGGACGCCCGCGCCGAAGCCCATCACCTGCCCGCACGAGAACGTCGCGATGAGCATGGCGATGGGCTACTACGCCGTCACGCAGCGCATGGCGGCGGTGATGGTCCACGTCAACGTCGGCACCGCCAACGCGCTGTGCGGCCTGATCAACTCGTTCCGCGGCAACCTGCCGATCCTGTTCTCCGCCGGCCGCACGCCCTACAACGAGGCCGGTACGCGCACCGGTCGTCGCACCGGCGAGATCCACTGGCCGCAGGAGATGCGGGACCAGGCGGCGATGCTGCGCGAGGTCGTAAAGTGGGACTACGAGCTGCGCGACGCCGACGGCGTCGAGACCGCGGTCGATCGCGCGCTTGCCATCGCCATGTCCGAGCCGCGCGGGCCGGTCTATCTCACGCTGCCCCGCGAGGTGCTGGCGGGCGAGGCGAACGGCCTCACCATCTCGCGCCCGGCGCGCTACCAGGCCGCTTCGGCGCCGTATCCCGATCCGGCCGCGGTGGCGAAGGCCGCGGCGATCCTCGCCAAGGCTGAGAACCCGCTGATCATCACCTCGAGCTTCGGCGTGCGTCCGGAGGAGGTCGCGGTGCTCGGCCATCTGTGCGAGCAGTTCGCGATCCCGGTCAGCCAGCGCAAGCCGCGGTACGTCTGTCTGCCGACCGATCATCCGATGCATCTCGGGTTCAACCCCGACCCGCTGCTGGATTCGGCGGATGCGATCGTCGTCCTCGACTGCGACGTGCCGTGGATTCCCGGCAAGAAGGCGCCGAAGGTCGACTGCCCGGTGATCCACATCGGCTCCGATCCGTTGCTGTCGAGCTATCCGCTGCGCGGCTTCCCGATCGACGTCGCGATCACCGGCCTCTCCGGCGCGACCCTTGCCGCGCTGGCGGCCGAGCTGCGCGGCAAGGTTGCGCAGGCGACGATCGATTCGCGGCGCAAGCGCCTCGCCGAGCAGCGCGCCAAGCAGCGCGAGCGCTGGAAGGCCGACCTCGAGAAGTGCAAGGGCGAGGTGCCGATCCATCCGTCGTGGTTCACCCACTGCCTCAACGAGGTGAAGGGTCCCGACGACATCATCATCAAGGAGTCGCCGATCACGCCCGAGCACCTCGACCTGACCCGGCCCGGCACCTACTTGTCGATCGGCGCCGGCGGCGGCCTCGGCTGGGGTCTCGGCACCTCGCTCGGCGCCAAGATCGCGGACCGCAAGCGGCGCGTCATCTGCACCGTCGGCGACGGTGCCTACATGTTCGGCAATCCGATCCCGGCGCACTACGTCGCCAAGGCCGAGAAGCTGCCGACGCTCACCGTCGTGTTCAACAACGAGATGTGGGGTGCGGTGAAGCGGAACACCCGCGAGGTCTATCCGACCGGGTACGCCGCGCGGTCCAATCGCGAGCCGCTGACCTACTTTGAGCCCGGCACCAAGTTCGAGAAGGCAATCGAGGTGTGCGACGGCTACGGCGAGCGCGTCGAGAAACCCGCCGACGTGCCGAAGGCCCTCGAGCGGGCGCTCAAGGCGGTCGATTCGGGGCAGCCGGCTCTGCTCAACCTGATCTGCCGCGGGCCGTGATCGCCGCGGCGCGTTAACGTTTGCGCGGGCGGCGGGTTGACAGGCCGCCGCCCGGCCCTCTCTTATACCGACAACAAATGCGCGTCCGGCGCGCGACCGGACGCCACAGGGACTTCGATTCAGCGGCCTCGTCCGCTCAGGAGGGAGATCACCATGCGCCTTCGCCCGATCCTCGGCCCGCTCGCCGCCGCTGCGGCCGCCGTCCTGCTGGCCGCTCCGGCGTTCGCCCAGGAAGACACGTTCTTCAAGGGCAAGGAAATCTCGATCTCGATCGGCTTCGGCCCCGGGGGCGGCTACGATACCTACGGGCGCATGTTCGCCCGCTACTTCGGCCGCTTCGTTCCCGGCAATCCGACGGTGGTGGCGAAGAACGCGCCCGGCGCGGGCGGCGTCCGCCTCGCCAACCAGATCTACAACGTCGCGCCGAAGGACGGCACCGAGATCGCGCTGTTCGCCGCCTCGACCGCCCTCGAGCCGCTGTTCGGCAACAAGGACGCAAAGTTCGACACGACCAAGTTCACCTGGATCGGCAATATGGATTCCGACGTCTCGAGCTGCGGCGTGTGGAAGCACTCCGGCATCAAGACCTGGGAGGACATGAAGACCAAGGAGACGACGTTCGGCTCCACCGGTCCCGCCGCCATCACCTCGATCCATCCCCGCGTCGTCGGCGCGCTGCTCGGCCTCAAGACCAAGGTCATCCACGGCTACAGCGGCACCCGCGACGTCAACCTCGCCATGCAGAAGGGCGAGGTCGACGGCACGTGCGGTCTCTACATGAGCTCGATCGCGTCGCAGTACCAGAAGGACGTCGACGCCGGCAATCTCACGATCGTCATCACGCTGGGCAAGCAGCGTCCCAAGCCGTTCCCGAACGTGCCGTCGATCTTCGAGCTGGTGAAGAACGACGGCGATCGCCAGCTCGCCGAGCTGATCTTCGGGTCGGACGCCATCGGCCGGCCGATCTCGGCGCCGCCGGGACTGACGCCGCAGCGCACGGCGACCCTGCGCAACGCCTTCAACGCGATGGTCAAGGATGCGACTTTCGTCGCCGAGGCCAACAAGATCGGCCTGAGCATCGAGCCGATGACGGGCGACGAGGTCCAGAAGCTGTTCGCGGACTACGTCAACACCCCGAAGCCGGTGGTCGAGAAGGCCATGCAGGCGATGGGCCGCTGACCGCCGACGCGTCCCCTCCAATTTGACGGACGGCGCGGCCCTCGGGCCGCGCCGTTTCCCGTTCAGGGCCGGCGACAGCCGCTTCCGCGTTGACCTGTGCTCATCACATGTGCGCGAGCGGAGCACGACGTTAATGTACAGGTAAGCATAACTGCCGTAGTGTCCTCCTAATACTTGGGGGAATACCGCATGTACGGCATGATCAATCAGGCTGTGCGTAAATTGGTGGTCGACAACCACGGCGAGACCACCTGGCAGAGGATCTGCACCGAGGCCGGAATCGGCGACGCCGACTTCAATACCCTCGAAAAATACCCCGACGACATCACGTACCGGCTGGTGGGGGCCGCGAGCAAGGTGCTCGGCGCGCCCGCGGAGGCGATTCTCGAGACCTTCGGCGAGTACTGGACCGAGTATGCCAAGCAGACCAGCTTCTCGCGTCTGATGCAGTTCGGCGGCCGGACGTTCGAGGAGTTCGTCGCCAACCTCGACCAGATGCACGCCAAGATCAAATTCAGCCTGCCCGAGCTCGAGCCACCGATGTTCCGGATCTCGGATTCGACGCCCGGCGAATTCCGTCTTCATTACCACTCCAAGCGCGCGGGCCTGGCGCCGCTGGTCAAGGGCATGATGCGCGGTCTGGGCAAGACCTTCGGCGTGCTCGTCGAGATGACGCTCGCCCGCAGCCGCGCCGACGGCCACGACCACGACGAGTTCCTGGTCCGCTACGCGCCGGCGCCGCGCCTCGCGGAATAGTCCGGAGGAGGCGGGATGGCCGCGCCACCGCCGACGTGGACGCCGTCGCCCTACTACGAGCGCCGCGGCACCGAACCGCCGCCCGCGCCGGTCATTGCCCTCGACCAGGCGCTGCTCGATCGCCTGTACCCGTTCCATGTCGCGGTCGACCATGACTACACGATCGTCGCGACCGGGCGCGTGATCGCGCGCCTGCTGCCGGAATGCGGGCGCCGGCCGCGCTTCGACGAGGTGTTCGCGTTCCAGCGCCCGCTCGGCGTCTCCAATTTCCAGACGTTCGCCGCGGCGCAGAGGCAGGTCGTCTCCGTGCAGGCCCGCAGCCGCTCCGACCTGCGCCTCAAGGGCGAGATCCTCGGCTTCCCCGAGCACAACCGCGCGGTGCTGCTGGCGGTGCCGTGGATGCGCAGCGAGCGGGACATGGAATCGCTCGACCTCAAGCTCAGCGATTTCGCGCTGAGCGACGCGACGCCCGACCTCCTGTTCCTGATCGAGACCCAGGCGGCGCTGCTGGCCGACGCCAAGGCCTCCGCCGAGCGGCTCGCCGCCGCGCGCGATGCCGCCCAGCACGCCTCGCGGGCCAAGACCGAGTTCCTGGCCAACATGAGCCACGAGCTGCGGACGCCGCTCAACGCCATCATCGGCTTCTCGGAGTACCTGATGATGCTCGGCGAGCAGGCGCTCTCGGCCAAGCTCATGGGGTACATCAACGACATCCACTCGAGCGGCCGCCACCTGCTGGCGATCGTCGACGACCTGCTCGACCTGTCGCGCATCGAGGCGGGCCGGCTGACGCTCGAGGAAACGGAGTTCGATCTCGCGGCCACCGTCGCCCACATCGTCCAGACGATGGAGCCGCAGGCGACCGCCGCCGCGGTGCGGCTCGGCGTGAGCGCCGCCGCCGAGCCGATCCGCGTCCGGGCGGACGAACGGCTGATGCGGCAGATCGTGATCAATCTCGTCGCCAATGCGGTGAAGTACAACCGGCCGCAGGGCACGGTGACGGTGAGCCTGGCGCGGAGAGAAGAGGGCGTCGAGATCGCCGTCGCCGACACCGGCATCGGCATCGAGACCGACGCGATCGAGCGGCTGTTCCAGCCGTTCCACCGCGGCGACGTCACGGTCGCGCGGCAGGTCGGCGGCGTCGGCCTCGGCCTCAGCATCGTCAAGAGCCTGGTCGAGATGCACGGCGGCACGGTGGCCATGGAGAGCGCCGTCGGCGCCGGGACCACGGTCCGCGTCCTGCTGCCGCCCGATCGTCTGGTCGGCTGACCCCGTCCTTCATACGGCACTCCTCCCGGCTGGTCAGGCGGGCAAGGCCACGCTTCGCCGCGAACGTCGCAACGGGGGTGTGGAAAGTCGCTCGCGGCGGAGCGAGCGTGAGCAGCACTCGGGCGCGCGTGGCGGCCAGGCGGCCCGCCGCCGGAACCTCCGCGCCCGGGCGGGTTTAACCCCAATCCCATCGTCCTGTACGGGAGGTCGCCATGGCCGAGTCCACGCACGAATCCGCCAAGCACAAGCTGATCGAATTCCTCGAGCGCCGGGCCTTCGACCCGGTGCTCAGCGCCAAGCCCGAGCACTATCCCGAGCCGAGGCGCAGCAAGCTCGCCGACGTGCAGCGCCGCACCCGCACCGAGGTCGAGCGCTTCCACCGCTACGGCTCGGCGCGCGAGGTGGTGGTCAACTTCCTCCGCGACCTCGATTCCGAGCCGGCCGAGCGCGTGCATCGCGAGCTCAAGGCGCTGGGCCTGCCGACCCTCAACGACGTCGAGGACGAGTTCATGCGGCTCGCCGACGAGCTCCACGTTGACGTGCATGCGGCGTGACGCGGGCGCGCAGGCACGCAAGCGCCGCGAGGCAGGGCGGCGGGCGCGCGGTTCGCGGTTGACGCGGCGGCTTGGGCGGGACGGCGCGCTCGCCCACGGCTCGGGCGGCGGTGCAGGCCGCGGTTCAGGCGGAAGCGGCGCGGATCGCTCCGCGCCGTTTTCTCTCTCGTCACCCCCGCGGAAGCGGGGGTCCAGAGTTTGCGACACTGGATTCCCGCTTTCGCGGGAATGACGAACCAACAAAACCCCGGATGCCAACACGCAAAAACACGTGGATGGCCGGCGCGCGGATCGTTCCGCGCCGTTTTCTCTTTCGTCACCCCCGCGGAAGCGGGCGTCCAGAGTCGTGGCACTGGATTCCCGCTTTCGCGGGAATGACGAACCAACAAAAACCCGGACGCCACCACGGCCGCTCCATCACGGCCATGTCGTAGCGTGCGCCCTCACGCCATCTCGACTAGCGTCCCGGGCAGAGGGTTCCGCTCACACGCTCCCGATCACACCATCCCCGCTCACACCATGACCGTGCCGACGGTGACGGATTCGGTGACGGTGACGTCGCCCCAGGACCCCTTGCACGGGGTCCGTTAAAAGAATTGGCCGTCACACCATGATGCAGCCGACATACACACTCTCGGTTACCACGACCTCGACGCTCGCGCGCTTGCCGTTGGGCGCGGCGATGTCGAGGCGATAGGCGCCGGAGTTCATCGGCACGCGGTCGATCTTGAAATCGCCGAAGGCGTCGGAGACGGCGGTGCCGACCGACCTGCCGTCCTTCAACAGCGTGACGGTCGCGCCGGCGACGCAGTCGCTGATGCCGTCGACCTCTTTCGCGATCGTGCCGCCGACAAACGCGTGCGTGTAGCGATAGAGGTTCCTGTACCAGACGCGCGGCTTGGTCTTGGCCTCGGGCTCGAGCTCCGAAAGCTGCTGGTCGCGGACCATGCGCTCCATGTCGGCGTCCTCGGCCTTGACCGCCGCGATCGCGCCGGTGGGGCACGACTGCGCCGCGCGCGGCTCCTTCCAGCCCTGGTCGAGGAGGTGGGCGTCGAAGGTCCACGCCTGCGGAATCTGCTTCTCCTCGTTCCACCACACCGCGCCAAAGGGGCAGGCGTCGACGATCTGCTTCTGGCCCTTGGCCTTGACGGGATCGATCAGGACGATGCCGTCGGGGCGCTTGGTGACGGCGCCGTTCGTCGCCGCCTTGAGGCAGGGCGCGTCGTCGCAGTGCTGGCACATGGTCGGCACGTAGGCCACGTCGACCATCGCGCCCTGGCCGCGCTCGCGCCGCTTGATGTCGATCCAGCGATGGCCGTGCTTGGGCATCGCCGCGGCATAGCCCGGCCAGTCGTTGCCGACGTACTCGTCGGCGTTGGCCAGCACGCACATGTTGCAGTTGGTGCAGTTCTCGACGTCGACGATCAGATTCCACTTCTGCATTTTCTTGTTCCTCTACTCGGCGGCGACCGACGCGGCGGCGCGCTTTGCGGCGCCTCCGGCCTTGAGCAGCTCGGCGCGGTCCCACGGCTCGACCTCGACCAGCGCCGACGACGACGCCATGGCGTGGCCTTTCTTGATCTGAGACTGTTTCGGTGACAGCAGATTGAGGCAGCCGCCGCGGTCGAGCGACTTGCCGGGCTCGCCCAGCGGATCGTAGTTGGCCGAGGACTCGTAGCCGTGGACGACGCCCTCGGGCAGCCGACTGGTGATGTGCGCGGCGCAGATCACGCCGCCGCGGTCGTTGTAGACCTTGACGAGATCGTGGTGCCGGATCCCGCGCTTGGCCGCATCGCTCGGGTTGAGCCGCAGCACCCAGTAGTAGTAGCCGTCGATCAGCACGCGGTGATCCTCGATGTCGTTGAGGAACGAGTCCTTGCCGTCGCCCTGGGTGTGGAAGCTGTAGCGCGGGTGCGGGGTGAGGAGCTGCAGCGGATATTTCGCGTACAGGTCCTTGGCGTGCGGGCCCTCGAACGCCGGCTGGTACTTGACGATCGGCGGCCGCTCGGGGTCCTCGGCGTCGAAGCGCTTCAGGCTCTCGCACTCGAACTCGAGCTTGCCGGTCTGGGTCTGGATGCCCTTCCGGAACTCCTTGTAGTCGGCGACCATCGGGTGCGGCTCCGGCACGTCCTTGAGCCGGCCTTCGTAGAACCAGCGATAGGCGGTGGGGGCGCGCAGCTCCGGCTTCTCCGCCGGGACGACGTAGTAGCCCTTGCGGATGAACTCCTTCCACGAGATCGCCTTGGAGAGGTCGGAGGCGTCGAACTGACGCTTGACCCAGTCGAGCTCGGTCATGCCCTCGGAGAAGTAGGCGGAAAGCCCGAGACGCTTGCAGATGCCGTTGAAGATCTCGTAGTCCGACATCGACTCGCCCAACGGCTCGATGCACTTGTGCTGGAAGACGATGACGCGGTGGTTGAGCTGCATCTGGCCGTGATGCGCGTAGCCGCCCAACCCCGCCCACTCGGAGATGTCGGGGCGCTCGAAGTTGGTGCACGCCGGCAGGATGACGTCGGCGAACTGGACCTCGCCCTCGTTCCAGATCGACTGGTTGACGATGAACTCGAGGTTGGGCGAGCGGTAGGCCTCGATCCAGCGGTTGGAGTCGGGCATCGTCGACAGCGCCGAGCCGCCGTACTTGTAAAGCATCCGGACCTTGGCGTGGCCCGGCTTCGGGTACTCGATGCGGTTGAACTGGGCCTCGATCGACTTGCCGTCCCACATGTAGCCCGACGCCTTGCCCTCGAGGATCGCCTCGGGGAACTCGAGGCGCGGGATGCGCTGGGTCGGCGTGTTGATGGTCGGGAGCTGCGGCATGCGCTGGAACAGCGACGCCGCCATCGCGGTGTGCTCCATGTCGCCCGACATGCCGCCCTCGGCGTAGCCGGGGAAGTAGAAGTTGAAGTCGACCGGCGTGCCCCACTGCAGGTTGCCCATGTTGACGCCGGGCTTGCCGAGGCCCTGCATCGCCATCAGGCAGACGCACACGCGCGCCCACTGGATGCCGGTGGCGTTGCGGCAGGCGCCGCCGTGGCCGGTGCCCCAGCCGCCGGCGCCGAGATAGGTGCGCTTGGTGCCCCACTCGCGGGCGAGCGCCCTGATGTCCTTGGCCGGGACGCCGGTCTCCTGCGCCGCCCACTCGGGCGTCTTCGGAATCCCGTCGTCGTCGCCGACGATGTAGGCCTTCCACTTGTCGAAGCCCGAGGTCTTGGTCGCCACGAACTCCTTGTCGTAGAGGCCTTCCTTGATCCAGACGTGGGCGATCGCCATGGCGAGCGCGGGCGAGGTCGTGGGCTTCGGCGCGATCCACTTGCCGCCCAGGAACTGCGCGGTGTCGTTGTAGTAGGGATCGATGTGGACGATCTTGATCCCGGAATCCTTCAGCCACTTGCGGCGCACGGTGCCCTCGAACGCGCCGTACGCTCCGCTCGTCGCCTCCGGGTTGGCCGACCAGAACACGATCATCTCGCAGTTCTGCAGGCAGTCTTCCACGGTGCCGTAGGAATCCGACTGGCCGACGCGGAGGCTGTGGCCCCAGTGGTGCGTGGCGCCCCAGTACCAGCCTTCCCACGAGTCCGGGTTGTGGTGGACCTCGGTGTGGCCGATCACGTTCATGAAGCGGAAGTTGGCCGACAGGTAGTAGCCGATGTTGCCCCAGGTGTGGTGCGAGCCGTGGGACGACGCCATCACGCCCGGGCCGTACTTCTCCTTGAGGCGTTTGATCTCCGAGGCGACGAGGTCGAACGCCTCGTCCCACGAGATACGCTTGTAGCCGGAGATGCCGCGGTTCTGCGGATTGCGCTCGCCGTTGGGGTCGAAGTCGACCCGCTTCATCGGGTGGAGCAGGCGGTTCGGCGCGTAGATGATCGACTTGAAGTTCTGGCCGTGGGGCGCGAGCGTGGTCTTGCGCGGCGGCGTGTACTTCTTGCCGCGCGCCTCGATCGTCCACGGGCCGGCGTCGCTGTCGTCGAAGTCGATCGGCGTGATGCGGACGATCTTGCCGTCCTTGACGTTGACGAACACCGGGCCGCCGTTGGTCATGCTGGTGTAGCGCATCGAGCCGTCGGCCTGCTTGATGCCGTACTGCCAGCCGATGGTCTGGGTCAGCATCACCGTCTGGGTGAACCACGACGACAGCTCCTCGGGGCCGTCCATCTGCAGCTTGAAGTCCTTGATCGCGTCGATCTGGTTCTGCATGTCCAAGGGCGGCATCAGCAGCTCGGCGGCGATGCGCTCGTCCTTGAACGAGATCGTCACGTCCGGCTTCGCGTGGATGCCGGCGCGCGACGTGAGCTTGCCGTTCTCGAATTTGAACCAGCGGCCGGTCTTCCTGTCGGCGGTGCGCATCTGCACCGTGACGTTCTTCTCCTTGAGGCGCGCGGCGAACGCGGGGTAGCGGCGCGCCTGGATCTTCAGGAGCTGGGCCAGGCCGAACAGGATCAGCGAGAATTTGGTCATCTATGCCTCTGGCCCCGTTGGGGGCTCGATTGCTCTGGCGCCGCGGCGCCTGTTGATGCCGGCGCTGCCGCGCCGTGTTGATGCCGACGCTGCCGCGCCGTGTTGATGCCGACGCTGCCGCGCCGTGTCGATGCCGACGCGTCGGGCCGCTTTCGCGTCGGCGGTCGCGCCTCCGCGAGGGGGCGGCGAGCCACGGATTCGGCGGCCGGATGCGAGGCGCGCAGTCTACATCCGGCAATGCTTAGGTGTAATAGGAATACGCCGTCCGTTCGAATTGGAACGATGCGAATTGTAAGCAATTTCCGCGCGTTGGCGGCCGCGGCTGACGCGCCGCGGACGGTCCGGTTGCTCACGATCGCGTGTGGGTGCGGCGGGTGCGCGTGCGACGGCGGCGTGAGTGGCGCCGTCACTCTTGTTGTCGTCATTCCCGCGCAAGCGGGAATCCAGAGCCCCACACTGTGATGCTGAGTCCGCTGCCCTGGACCCCCGCTTTCGCGGGGGTGACGCGGAAAGGTGTGCGGCGGCGCAGCGGCTCTTCTTTTGTCGTCATGCCCGCGCTTGTCGCGGGCATCCACGTTCTTTTCGTTGTCGGACTGAAAACAACACGTGGATGCCCGGAACAAGTCCGGGCATGACGTGGAGTGAACGTGGGGCCGCGCATCTCTGCATCGCATCGCCGCCTCACTCGTCGAACGGGTCGTAGTCGCGCTCGGTTTCCCCCGCGGTGTCGCGACGGTTGCTGACGTCGAAGCCGCCGCCGACGTCGAAGCGCGGGTAGAAGCTGTCGGGCGGATCGCGGTTGATCGGGAAGCCGAGCTTGTCGACCTGCGGGCGCGGCGGATCGCTCTTCTCCCTCTCGTGTTTCTCCCTCTCCCCCGATTCGGGGGAGAGGGCAGGGTGAGGGGGAGCGCTGTCGTGGGGGGGGGGGGGGGGGGGGGGGGGGGGGGGGGGGGGGGGGGGGGGGGGGGGGGGGGGGGGGGGGGGGGGGGGGGGGGGGGGGGGGGGGGGGGGGGGGGGGGGGGGGGGCGCGGGGGGGGGGGGGGGGGGGGGGG
>JBLNCI010000049.1:0-10913 GCA_050260515.1 Gemmatimonas sp. | reverse complement strand
CGTCAGCGGATCAGCGAAATCCGCTTTTTACCTTCCCCATAAGGGTCAGTAGGGTGCCACGCTGCGTTGAAAGCGTAGCCGACACTACCGATGCTGCCTCAGTCGCCGGATCGCGACGCTGTTGTTATCGGTACCTGAGAAGAAGTGCGTCGCGACCCGAAGGGGAAGCGCCGTTGCCTCTCAACTCATCCGCCGCGCCGGTGTCCCGGTTGTCGGGGGCCTCTCGCGGTTTCTTCGCTTCAATGAGAGCGCTATTGCGCAATAGCTCCCCTCGCTTGTCGCGATGCGGAGACGATGCGCGCGTCGCAAACGCCGCACAAGGGGGCTGTGGAAAGTCTGGCGGGCGTACGCGAGGAGCTGTGGAGAAACGCGACGCTCGACGCCAGGCACGAGAAAAAATGCCCGGCGCGGGGCCGGGCATCTCCATTTCGATGACCGCCCGCGTTGGGCGACCGCTGGTGCCGTTCAGAGGGTGATGTTGATGTTCTTCATATTCATGTTGGCGAACATCTCCTCGATCACCTTGTTGCGTCCGTAGCCGGACTGCTTGATGCCGCCGTAGGGCGTGCCGAGTGCCGGGCCGGTGAAGGCGTTGATCCAGATATAGCCGACGTCGATTCGGCTCGCGGTGCGGTGCGCCGCCGAGAGGTTGTTGGTGTAGATCGACGCCGTGAGGCCGTATTCGGGACGGTTCACCTGCTCGATCATCTCCTCCTCGTCGGACCATTTGATGACCGACTGCACCGGGCCGAAGATCTCCTCGTTGGCGATGCGCATGTCCTGGGTGATCCCGGTGATGATCGTGGGCTCGACGAAATTCCCCTTGGCCAGGGCCGGGTCGCTCGGACGCTTGCCGCCGAGGATGACCTTTCCGCCTTCCTTCTGGCCGAGCTCGATGTACGACATGATCTTGTCGAGCTGAGCCTTCGAGACCACCGCGCCCATCTTCGTGTTGGGGTCCTGGGGGATACCCGGCTTGATCTTGGAAACGCCCTCGACGACACCCGCGAGCACCTCGTCGTAGATCGACTCGTGCAGGAACAGGCGCGACATCGACATGCACGACTGGCCACACCAGGTGTAGTTCATCCCGGCGATCGCGCCGGTCACCGCCTTTTTGATGTCGGCATCGGGGTAGACGATCATCGCGTTCTTGCCGCCGAGTTCCATCTCGGTGGTCTTGAGGCGGGCGCCCGCGGCGCTGGCGATCGCACGGCCGGTCGCCACGCTGCCGATGAGCGTGATGCGGGGCACCTGCGGGTGCGCGACGATCGCCTGGCCGCATTCCACGCCGCCGGCGACGACGTTGATCACGCCGGGTGGCACGATCCCGTCGAGGATCTCCATCATGCGCAGCACCGAAAGAGGCGCCTGCGTCGCGGCCTTGATCAGGATCGAGCAGCCGGCGCCGAGCACCGGGCCGAACTTGGTGGCGGCGAAGGAAATCGGGTGGTTGTAGGCGACCAGCGTCCCGATGACGCCCATCGGCTCGCGCACGGTAAAGTCGAGAATGCCCTCGCCGAGCGGGATGGTGTGGCCCTGCAGTTCGAGCACCAGGCCGGCCATGTAGTCGATGCGTTCGCAGGCGCCGAGCACGTCGCCGCGTGCGGCGCTGATCGGGTTGCCGCCGTTGAGCGAGTCGACCAGCGCCAGTTCCTCGGCATTGGCGCGGATCGTCGACGACAGCTTGCGCATCAGCTTGGCGCGCTCGAGCGGTTTGATCCGGCGCCATTCGAGAAATCCGGCGTGGGCTGCCTTGACGGCGGCGTCGACGTCGGCGGCATTGGCGTTCGGCGCGTTGCCGAGGGATTCGCCGGTCGCGGGGTTCCAGGTTGGCTCGTAGCCGCCCATCGGCGCGTGCCATGTGCCGCCGTAGTAGAGATCGCGGTGCTTCGGCAACGGATCGGTTTTCGGCTTGTCCGCCGGCGGAATGGTCACGGTGGCCATGATGGATCTCCTGTTGCGTGCGCCGGATGGTGTGCGCCTCGCGGTGCGCAAGCATCCCGAACTTTCCGAGAATCCTGCACGGCTGCGACCGCACCGCAAGCGCCATGTGCGCAAAAACTGAAAAGCGTTGTGCACCCTGTGGAAAGGCCACATGATATCGAAAAAGCGGCGCTGCCGACCTACGATCACGGGCGCCGCGACAGGGAGTGCCCATGCCCACCATCGACGCCGACGCCCACGTCATCGAGACCCCGCGCACCTGGTCCTACATGCGCGACGACGAGCAGGAGTTCCGACCGCAGATTTTCGTTCGCGATCCCAACGACGGCGCGCCGTACCGGCCGAACCAGCGCCACGAGTTCTGGGTCATCGAGGGCAAGCTGCAGTCGAAGAACTCGAACGTTGCGAAGGATGTTCCGACCGAGGCGCGGGAGATGGCGGATGTCCGCAAGCGCCTCGACCACATGGACGAGATCGGCATCGACGTCCAGGTGCTGTTCCCGAGCCTGTTCCTGCGCCCGCTGACCATCAACCACGACGTCGAGTTCGCGCTGGCCCGCAGCTACAACCGCTGGGTCGCCGACATCTGGAAGCAGTCGGACAACCGGCTGCGCTGGGTCGCCGTGCCGCCGCTGCTGTCGCTCGTCGATGCGGCGAAGGTCCGCGAGGAGCTGGAGTTCTGCAAGGCGAACGGCGCCTGCGGCATCTTCATGCGGGGAGTCGAGTGCGATCGGCTGCTGACGGACCGCTACTTCTTCCCGCTGTATCGGATCGCTGAGGAACTCGACCTGCCGCTGACGCTTCACGCCGGAGTCAACAGCTTCGGGTATCACGACATGTTCCCGCGCGAGGCGGCGCTGATGATCTTCAAGTTTCCCGTCATCGGCGCGTTCAACTGCCTGCTCGAGGAGGAGATCCCGAAGCGGTTCCCGAAGGCGCGCTGGGCGTTCATCGAGGCGAGCGCGCAGTGGATGCCGTATGTGATGGGCGAGGTGAAGATTCGACTCAACCGCAAGGGCCGGCGCATGTCGGACACGCTGCTCAGCGACAGCAACTTCTTCGTCACGACGCAGCGCACCGATGACCTCAACTGGCTGCTGTCCGAAGTGGGGGACGACAACCTCATCATCGGCACCGACTACGGCCATCGCGACACGGCGACCGAGGTCGAGGCGCTCAAGCGTCTCGCGCAGGACGGCAGCGTGCCGTCGTCGTCGACCGACAAGATCCTGCGCACCAATCCCGCGCGCCTCTACGCCATCGCCTGAGCGAACGGCGAACGGGAGGGGGACACCGATGGCAGCGCGCTTCCGCACCGAGGCCATCGGGGTGATCGCGGGCGCGATCGCGTCCGTCTTCGCGCTCGCTCCTGTGACAGCCGCCGAGCCGGTGTCGTTTCACGGCAAGACGGTGACGGTCATCGTCGGCTACGGCGCCGGCGGCCGGATCGACACCTACAGCCGACTGCTCGCGACCGAGCTCGCCCAGCGGCTGCCCGGCAATCCGACGCTGATCGTTCGCAACATGCTGGGCGCGGACGGCGTCGTGGCGCTGAATTACTTCTACACGCAGGCGAAGCCCGACGGCCTGACGGCCGCGGTGGTCGGCGCCTCCCAGGTCGATCCGTTCCAGATCGTCAAGGCGAAGGCGAGCTACGACGTCGGCGCGATGCGCATGGTCGGCGGGAATGGGCATAGCGGCACGGCGCTGGTGATCCGCAACGAGGCGCTGCCGCGTCTCCGCGACCCGAACGGCCCGCCCGCGGTGATGGGCGCGCTGTCGGCCGTGCGCACCGGGATGCAGGCGACACTGTGGGGCGCCGAGTACCTGGGGTGGAACGCGAAGTGGGTGGTCGGCTATCCGACGACGAAGTCGCTCGTGCTCGGGGTCGAGCGCGGTGAGATCGACATGACATCGTTCAGCGACATCAAGGATGTGCAGCGGCTGCGCGACACGGGTGCCTACACCGTGCTCGGCCAGACCGGATACCTGCGCGACGGTAAGCTGCAACCGCGACCGGAGTACGGCGCGCCGCTGCTGTCGGATCTAGTGGCGGACAAGATCACCGACCCGACCGCGCTCCGCGCATTCGCCTACTGGCGCAGCATCAGCCAGGTCGGCGAATTCATGGCGCTGCCGCCGGGCACGCCGTCGGATGTGGTGGATGTCTATCGCCGCGCGTTCCGCGACACGGTGGCCGATGCCGATTTCGCGGCCCGGCTGGTCAAGGCGGGAGACGAGTTCCTGCCGCAGAGCAGCGACGACCTCGACGCGCTGCTGACGACGCTCGCCGAGACGCCGCGCGACGCGCTCGCGTATCTGATCGAGATCGCGCGCCGTCAGGGACTCACGCTCGGCGAGTGATGCCGGCCGACGTCGAGCTCAGGCCTTGGACACCGCGCGCCGGCCGGCCTCGGTGATCTTGCACACCATCCAGTCGGGCTTGAGCGGATTGTTGAACCATGGCTCGGCCCAGCCATGCTCGATGCAGCTCTTGATGGTGCGCTCGGGATAGAGTTGGCCCTGGCGGTCGAACAGCGGCAGCTTGCCGCCGGGCTGCGTGAGTCCGCGCTTGAGCCACTCGCGCTGGATCTCGGTCGGACGCGGACGCGCAATATGCGCGCGCCCGTCGCGGGCGCGCGCGGTGATCGTATCCATGAAACCCTCCCTCCCGGTGCGCCGTTCTCACGACGCGCGGCTTCCGGTAATGTAGATGGCCTCCCGGTTGCCGCCAAGGCGGCCCGACGCGATCACCCCATGGCAAACGTTAAGACATCCACCCGCACGGTCCTCGTTTATGTCACGGCGCCGTCGGCGCGGGCCGCCGAGCGGATCGGCGCGACCGTGGTCGAGGAGGGGCTGGCGGCGTGTGCCAACGTGCTGGGACCCGTCCGTTCCGTATTCCGCTGGCAGGGCAAGGTCGAACGGGCGCGGGAGGCGGTGCTGATCCTGAAGACCCGGGCGAGCGGGGTTCCGGCGCTCACCCGGCGGGTCAAGGCGCTCCACAGCTACACGGTCCCGTGCGTCGTGGCGCTGCCGATCCTCGGCGGCAATGCGGACTTCATCTCGTGGATCGTCGACGAGTCGGCGCCGCGCGCGGCCAAGCGGCCGACGCGGGGCAAGGCGAGTGGGCGATGACCGGCGCGGCGCGTTCGGACCGCCTGTCGCAGGCGTTCGCGTGGATCGGCCACGCAACGATGCACTGCCTCACCGGACTGTTCCTCACCGCTGTGCTGGCGCTCGAGGCCGATTGGCGTCTCGCATACGGCGATCTCATCGCGCTGTGGACCGCCGGTGCGTTCCTGGTCGGCGCGCTGGCACCGTTCGCGGGCTGGCTCGGCGATCGCTGGTCGAACGCGAGGATGATGACCGTGTTCTTCATCGGCGCCGGAGCCTCGACGATCGCCGCCGGTCTCGCGCAGACGCCGGGGCAGCTCGGAGCGGCACTCACCGCGCTTGGCGTCTTCGCCGCGATCTACCACCCCGTGGGCATGAGCTGGCTCGTGCGTACCGCCACCAACAAGGGCGTGGCGCTCGGCATCTGGGGAGTGTTCGGCAGCACCGGCGTCGCCATCGCCGGCATTGTCGCCGGCGGCCTGACCGCGCTCGGCGGCTGGCGCACCGCCCTGTGGATCCCGGGCGCGGCCGCGCTCGCGATCGGGCTCGTGCTGCTCGTGTGCGTCGCCCTCGGATGGGTGGTCGACGGCACGCGCGACCGCGCGCCGACGGCCGAGCCCGCGCGCGGCGACGTGATCCGCGCTTTCGTCGTTCTCTCCGTGACTGTGTTCCTCGGCGGGCTGATCTACAACGCGACGCAGATCGCGCTGCCCAAGGCCTTCGCCGAACGCGCGGGCGCGTTCCTGGGGGGCGGCGTGCTCGGCGCGGGGGCGCTGTTCACCGCGATCTATCTGATCGCCTCGCTGCTGCAGATTCCGGCGGGCTGGCTGTCGGATCGTTATCCGCCGCGCCTCGTCTACCTCGGCGCGTTCGTCCTCCAGGCGCCGTTCATGGCGCTTGCCGCCGCCGCGACGGGCCTACCGTTCGTGTTCGCGGCCGCCGCGATGGTGATGGCAAACGTCGCCGCGATCCCGGCCGAGAACGTGCTGATGGTGCGTTACACGCCGTCGCGCTGGCGCGGCTCAATGTTCGGCGCGAAATTCGTGCTGTCGCTCGGCGTGGCACCGGTCGCGGTCCAGCTCGTCGCCATTCTCCACGAGCGCACCGGCGACTTCGTCGCGCTGTTCACGACGCTGGCGCTGTGCTCGGCGGGCATCGTCGTCGCGGCCATGCTGCTTCCGCGCGAGCGAGAGGCGGTTGCGGCGCCGGTCGCCGCCGAGTGACCTAGATCCCGCTCAGCGCCTGATCGAGGTCGGCAATAATGTCGGCCGCGGTCTCGAGTCCGACCGAGATGCGCACGGCCTCGGGCCCGATCCCCGCTTCGCGCAACTGATCCTCGGAGAGCGGCCGGTGCGTGGTCGATGCCGGATGGATCATCAGCGTGCGCGCGTCGCCGAGATTGGCGACGTGCTGGATCAGCCGCACGCTTTCCACGAGCTTGCGTCCGGCATCGAGCCCGCCTTTGACCCCGAAGGTGAACACCGCGCCGGCGCCCTTCGGCAGGTACTTCGCGACGAGCGCCTTCTGCGGGCTGTCGGCCAGGCCCGCGTACGAGACCCATGCGACCTTCGGGTGCCTGTCGAGGTGACGGGCGACGGCAAGCGCGTTCTCGCAATGGCGCTGCATCCGCAGCGCGAGCGTCTCGACTCCGACGATCGTCAGGAAGGCGTTGAGCGGCGCCATCGCCGGGCCGAGATCGCGCAGTCCGATCGCGTGGGCGTAGACGGTGAACGCGAGCTTGCCGAACTTCTCCGCGAACCGGACGCCGTGATAGGCGCCCGACGGCTCGGCGAGCGTCGGCACGCGCGACCAGTCGAACGATCCGCCGTCGATGACCGCGCCGCCGAGCGCGTTGCCGTGGCCGTTGAGGAACTTCGTCGTCGAGTGGATGACGAGGTCGGCGCCCCATTCGAACGGCCGCAGCAGATACGGGGAGGCGAGGGTGTTGTCGACGATCAGGGGGATGCCCGCGCGCTTCGTCGCGGTGGCGATCGCCTGGATGTCGACGACGAGCCCGTCGGGATTGGCGAGGCTCTCGACGAACACCGCCCGGGTCTTCGGTCCGATGGCGCGCGCGATGTTGCCGGGATCGCGCGCGTCGACGGTGCGCGCGCCCCAGCCGAAGCGCTTGAACACCGTGCCGAACTGCGCCGTCGACCCGCCGTAGAGCTGGCGCGCGGCGACGATGTCGTCCCCGGCGCTCATCAGCGGCAGCAGTGCGAGGATCTGCGCCGCGTGGCCCGAGGCCGCGCAGGTCGCGCCGACCCCGCCTTCGAGCGCCGCGAGCTTCTTCTCCAGCGCGGCGACCGTCGGGTTGGTGATGCGCGAGTAGACGTTGCCGAAGTCGTCGAGGTCGAATCGCCTCGCCGCGACGTCCGCATCGGCGAACGCATACGCCGCGGTCTGCTGGATCGGCGGCACCACGGCGCCGCTCGCCGCGTCGGGTGGCGTCCCGGCGTGGAGCGCGCGGGTCTCGAAGCCCCAGTTGGGGTCGAGGCGGCGCTTGTCCGGCTTCGGGCGTTCGTCGGCCATCGGCGGACAATAGGCGGCAAGCGGTGGAGCGGCTACTGTCGCGGCGGAGGGGCGGAAAGCCGCGCCGGACCGATACTCTCGTGTGCGGTAAAATAGTACCACGCTCTAAGTAGCTGAGCTAAAATCATTTATTCGCGTTGACGGTGGCGCCCGGTGCGGGCATATTCCCGCGCCTTGGACCGGGCGCGTCGGTTTCGACCGCGCCCGTCGCATTTGGGAATTTCGTCATGAAGACCTACGTCGCCAAGCCCGCCGAGGTGGAGAAGAAGTGGGTGCTGATCGACGCCGACGGCCTCGTGCTCGGCCGTCTCGCCACGATCATCGCCAACCGCCTGCGCGGCAAGCACAAGACCACGTTCACCCCGCACGTCGACTGCGGCGACAACGTCGTCGTCATCAACGCCGAGAAGGTGCGCCTGACCGGCCGGAAGGCCGACCAGAAGGTGTTCTACTGGCACACCGGCTATCCCGGCGGCATCAAGGGCGAGAGCCTGGGCGCGCGTCTGCGCGGCCGCTTCCCCGAGCGCGTCATCGAGAAGGCGGTCGAGCGGATGATCACCCGCGGTCCGCTGGGCCGTAAGCAGATGGGCAACCTGCGCGTCTATCCGGGGACCCAGCATCCGCACGAGGCCCAGAACCCCGAAGTGCTCGACGTCGCGGCGATGAACCGCAAGAACAAGAGGAACGACTGATCATGGCCGAGCAGAAAACCCTGTCGGGCCTCGCCTCGCTCAAGACCGTTGGCAACGCCGAGACCGCGCCCGCCACGCCGCCGCAGCCCAAGCTCGACGCCCAGGGTCGCGCCTACGCCACCGGCCGCCGCAAGGATGCCGTCGCCCGCGTCTGGCTGCGCCCCGGCTCCGGCAAGATCACCGTCAACGGCCGTACGCTCGAGACCTACTTCGCGCGTCCGGTGCTGCGCATGATCATCGGCCAGCCGTTCCTCGTGGTGAACCGCAACAACCAGTACGACTGCATGATCACCGTCGTCGGCGGCGGGCTCTCGGGCCAGGCCGGCGCGGTGCGTCACGGCATCTCGCAGGCGCTCACCTTCATCGAGCCGCCGCTGCGCAAGCTCCTGAAGAGCGTCGGCTTCCTGACCCGCGATTCGCGCGCGGTTGAGCGCAAGAAGTACGGCCGCCACAAGGCGCGACGCAGCCACCAGTTCTCGAAGCGTTAGTTCCAGTTCGGAGAACCTCACCAACGAGGGGCGTCCCACTGGGGCGCCCCTTTTTACATGCGCGTCGCGCAGGGGCGCTCCGGTGGTTCTTTCAACATCGAGACGGGCGGTCTAAGGTCACCGCCGAGGAGGGCCAGATGGCCACGGTTGCGAGCAAGAGCGGAACGAATCAGGTCAACGTCGCGATCCTGGGCGCGAGCGGGTACACCGGCGGCGAGCTGGTGCGCATCCTCGCCCATCATCCGAACGTCGCGATCCGCGCGCTGACCGCCGAGCGCCACGCCGGCCAGCCGATGGCCAAGGTGTTCCCGCATCTCGCCCACGTGGCCTTGCCGCCGCTGGTCAAGATCGACGACGTCAAGCTCGACGACATCGACGCCGCGTTCCTCGCGCTGCCCCACGGCCTCACGCAGGACGTCGCGCTCAGGCTGCCGAAGCACCTGAAGATCGTCGATCTGTCGGCCGACTTCCGACTCGCCGACGTCGACGTCTACGCCAACTGGTACGGGCACGAGCACCGGGCGCCCGAGATGCAGAAGCACGCGGTCTATGGCCTCACCGAGCTCAAGCGCGACGAGGTGAAGACGGCGACGCTGGTCGCGAATCCGGGCTGCTATCCGACCTCGGCGCAGTTGCCGCTCGCGCCGCTCCTGGCCGCGAAGCAGATCGACGCCGACAACATCATCATCGACGCGAAGTCGGGCGTGACCGGCGCCGGCCGCGAGGCCAAGGAGGCGAACCTGTTCGCCGAGGTCGCCGAGGGCCTCCACGCCTACGGCGTCGCCAACCACCGGCACGCGCCGGAGATCGAGCAGGGGCTGACCGAGGCGGCAGGCAAGCCGGTGCTGGTCAACTTCACGCCGCACCTGATGCCGATGAGCCGCGGCATCCTGTCGACGATCTACGTCCGGCTCGCCAACGGCACGACGCCCGACGACCTGCGGGCGACGCTCGCCAGGCGCTACGCCGCCGAGCCGTTCGTGAAGGTGCTGCCCGCGGGCTCGTCGCCGGCGACCCGGCACGTGCGTGGCACCAACTACTGCCACATCGCCGTCTTCCCCGACCGGTTGCCGGGCCGCGCCATCGTCATCTCGGTGATCGACAACCTGGTGAAGGGCGCGTCCGGCCAGGCCATCCAGAACTTCAACGTCGTCTTCGGCCTGCCGGAGACGACCTCGCTCGAGCAGGAAGCGCTGTTCCCGTGAGCGCACGCGCCCCAAGGAGTTGACCTTATGAGCATGATCGCCGATTCGCCGGCCAATTCCGGCTCCAATGCCGGCGGCAACACCCAGGGCCGCGGCCTGATCCTCCCTTACAAGGGGATCACGCCGACGATCGGTCGCAAGGTGTTCCTCGCGCCCGGCACCTACGTGATGGGCGACGTGACGCTCGGCGACAACGTCAACATCTGGTTCGGCACGGTGATCCGCGGCGACGACAACAAGATCCGCATCGGCGCCAACACCAACATCCAGGACAACAGCGTGATCCACGTCACCGACGACACCGGCCCGACGACGATCGGCGCCAACGTGCTGGTCGGCCACGGCGTGATTCTCCACGGCTGCACGATCGAGGACGGCGCGTTCATCGGCATGGGCTCGACCATCCTCGACGGCGCGGTGATCGAGTCGGGCGCGATGGTCGCGGCCGGCGCGCTGGTCACGCCGGGCAAGCGCGTGAAGGCGGGCGAGCTCTGGGCCGGCAATCCCGCGAAGCTGTTCCGGCCGCTCAAGGAGGCCGAGATCGCGCACATCCCGTGGGCAGTGAAGCACTACGTCGAGCGCGCGGGCGAGTATCTCGCCGCCGGCATCGGCGTCGTCTGACGCCAGGTCGCCGGTTCACCGATCGGACAGCCCCGCGCACGTCCTTGGTGACGGACCGGGTGCCACCGGTCCTCGCGCGGGCCTTCGTTTAGGCGTTCCCACCACGAGACAGGTGTCCCACGTCCTTCGCCGCGCGGCACCGGCGTGGGACAGCAATCGCCGCGGATTTCCGCCAAAAACCCCCAGGTGTCGCCGGCAGCCACTGTGTCGATGGGCTTCACGCGAAACGCAGGCACATGCCCGCGCCACGTTTCAGCATCCGCCCACACACCATTGCCGCCCAGCGTGATCAGCACATTGCGCACGCCACG
>JBLNCI010000048.1:0-137112 GCA_050260515.1 Gemmatimonas sp. | reverse complement strand
GTAGTGTCGGCTACGCTTTCAACGCAGCGTGGCACCCTACTGACCCTTATGGGGAAGGTAAAAAGCGGATTTCGCTGATCCGCTGACGACGACGTGTGTCCGCGCCGAGGTAGCCCCAGAGCGCGAACCCACCGGCCCCTCACCAGCCCGCTCCGGCCTCACAACCCGGAGCGGGCTTCGGGGATTCAGGGGGGCACACGAGTGCGGCAATGAAATGCCCGCACATCAACTCCGCGTCATGCCCGCGAAAGCGGGCATCCAGAGTTGTTCCTGCAAAGAAGCACTGGATTCCCGCTTACGCGGGAATGACGACAGAATGAGCGCACGATGGGACGCACCGACCGCAAGCGTGCCCCTGTTCAAAACTGTCCCAACTGTCCCAGGTGTCCCAAACGGCCAGTGTGGGACAGTGGGACACTTGGGGGTTTTTGGCGCAATTCCGCCGCGATTGCTGTCCCATCGGCGCATCGTCGCGAGACGGCGGTGGGACAGCGCGGCGATCGCGCACGTCCCCGGTCCGGCAGGCTGTGGAGAAAAGCGGAGACCCAGCGGGGTCGCCGAGCGCTCGTCGCCCACTCGGGCGCGGTGGAGAAAAGCGGACTGCTACCGCGGCTCGCCCACCTGCGCCCGGTGGCGCAGGAAGTGATCGGCCAGCACGCACGCCATCATCGCCTCGCCGACCGGCACGGCGCGGATGCCGACGCACGGGTCGTGGCGGCCCTTGGTCGAGATCTCGGTGTCCTGGCCGTTGACGTCGACGGTGCGGCGCGGCGTCAGGATCGAGCTGGTCGGCTTCACCGCGAAGCGGACGACGAGGTCCTGGCCGGTCGAGATGCCGCCGAGGATTCCGCCCGCGTTGTTGGAGAGGAACTCGACGTGATTGCCCTTCATCCGCATCTCGTCGGCGTTGTCCTCGCCGGAGAGCTCGGCCGCGCGCATGCCGGCGCCGATCTCGACGCCCTTCACCGCGTTGATGCCCATCATCGCCGAGGCGAGGTCGGCATCGAGCTTGCCGTAGATGGGGGCACCCCAGCCCGCGGGCACGCCCGAGGCGACGATCTCGACCACCGCGCCCGCCGACGAGCCGCGCTTGCGCGTCGCGTCGAGGAAGTCGGCCCAGCGCTCGGCCATCGCCTTGTCCGGGCACCAGAACGGATTCTGCTCGCGCTGCTCCCAGTCCCATTTCGTCCGGTCGACCTTGAGGTCGCCGATCTGGATCAGCGCGCCCCTGATGGTGACGCCGGGGATGATCTTGCGGGCGATGCCGCCGGCGGCGACGCGGCACGCGGTCTCGCGCGCGCTCGACCGCCCGCCGCCGCGGTAATCGCGAACGCCGTACTTTTTCCAATAGGTGTAGTCGGCGTGGCCCGGCCGGAACTTGTCCTTGATGTCGGCGTAGTCCTTGGACCGCGTGTCCTCGTTCGCGATCATCAGGCCGATCGCGGTGCCCGTCGTGTGGCCCTCGAAGGTGCCCGAGAGGATCTTGACGAGGTCGGCTTCGCGGCGCTGGGTCGTGAACCGCGACTGGCCGGGCTTGCGCGCCTCCAGCCAGTGCTGGATGTCGGCTTCCGACAGCGGAATGCGCGGCGGCACGCCGTCGACGACGCAGCCGATCGCCGGGCCGTGGCTCTCGCCCCACGTGGTGACGCGGAACAGGTGGCCGAAGGAGTTGTCGGACATGATCGCGAGCGGCGAGCCGCTATGCCTCCTGGTTCTGGACCACGGAGATGTCGGGCGCGTCGACCGCCTTCATGCCGACGACGTGATAGCCGCAGTCGACGTGGAGCACCTCGCCGGTGACGCCGGAGCCGAGGTCGGAGAGCAGGAACAGCCCCGACTTGCCCACGTCCTCGATCGTGACGTTGCGCTTCAGCGGCGCGTTGTACTCGTTCCACTTGAGGATGTAGCGGAAGTCGCCGATGCCCGATGCCGCGAGCGTCTTGATCGGGCCGGCCGAGATCGCGTTGACCCGGATGTTGCGGCCGCCGAGGTCGGCGGCGAGGTAGCGCACGCTCGATTCGAGCGCGGCCTTGGCCACGCCCATGACGTTGTAGTGCGGCATCACGCGCTCGGCGCCGTAGTAGGTGAGGGTCACCAGGCTGCCGCCGTTGGTCATCAGCGCCGCCGCCTTCTGGGCGATCGCGGTGAACGAGTAGCAGGACACCTGCATCGTCAGCGCGAAATTGGGCGCGCTGGTGTTGAGGTACTCGCCCTTCAGCTCCTCCTTGTCGGAGAAGGCGATGGCGTGGACGACGAAGTCGAGATCGCCCCAGGTGTTGCCGAGGACGTCGAAGGTGTGCTCGATCGACTTCTCATCGGTGACGTCGCACGGCAGCACGAGGTTGGATCCGAGCGATTCCGCGAGCGGCCGCACGCGCTTGCCGAGCGCGTCGCCCTGGTAGGTGAACGCGACCTTGGCTCCGGCGGCGGCAACGGTCTTGGCGATTCCCCAGGCGATGGAGCGATCGTTCGCCACGCCCATCACCAGACCTTTTTTACCGGCCATCAGGCCGCTCAACGCGTCCATCTCACCCTCGACCACA
This sequence comes from Gemmatimonas sp., assembly GCA_050260515.1. GTDB lineage: Bacteria > Pseudomonadota > Alphaproteobacteria > SMXQ01 > SMXQ01 > DATJIG01. The sequence continues at coordinate 134,569 of JBLNCI010000048.1, read as the reverse complement.
TGGAGCCTAAAAAAGGGGCGCGATCGGCCCCGCGCGGGCCGAGGCCGGCCCGAAAGCGCGCGTATGCTACACGAAAGGGGAGGGTGTTCAAACCCGGCCCGCCACGCACCCGGGCGGCCCGGCCCGGCGTGCCAGTGGTCTCGTGCTAGTGGTCTTGGGACGCGTGCTCGCCGAGCAACGCCGTGAGTCGGTCGCGGGTCTCGGGTGGCAGCTCGGCGATCGCTCCGGCGATGCGCTTCAGCGCCGCGCGCGCGGCGTGGAGCTGGTCGAGCAGCGACAGCACGACGGGGATCGCCGAATCGTCGATCTCGAGATCGCGGCGCAGCTCGATGATCAGGCCGATGCGGGCGGTGTCGGTCTCGTCGAAGACGTAGGTGTCGCCCTCGGCGCGCGGCTCGATCCAGCCCTCCTCGATCCACATCGTCACGTCGCCGCGGGTCAGCTCGAACCGGGTCAGGATCTCGTCGAAGGTCGCCATTGTCGTTCAGCCTTTCCGTCAGCCGTGCCGTCAGCTTTTCTTGCGGCCGTTCGCCGCCGCGTCCTCGCGGTCGCGGAGCAGGGACTCGACGGCGTCGAGCTCGGTCGCGTCCTCCGGGAGCGTGATGAGGATTCGCACGTACTGGTCGCCGGTCTTGCCGCCCCGGGCGATGCCCTTGCCCTTGAGGCGCAGCAACTGGCCCGAGTTCGCGCGCTTCGGAACCGACACCGTCGCCTTGCCGTCGAGCGTCGGCACGGTGATCTTGCCGCCGAGCACCGCGTCCCTGAGCGGCACCTTGGCGTCGACGGTGACGTCGAGGTCCTTGACCGTGAAGGTCGGGTCGGCCGCGACGTGCACCTCGACGAAGGCGTCGCCCGCCGGGCCGCCGTTGTCGCTCGGCATGCCCTGGCCCTTGAGGCGGAGCGTCTGGCCTTCCTGCACTCCGGCCGGGATCTTCACCTCGACCGTGCGGCCGTTGGGGAGCGACGCCGTGCGGATCGCGCCGCGCGCGGCGTCGACAAACGGCAGGGTGAGCCGCAGCCGGACGTCGCGGCCCTTGTTCGCCGCCTGGCGCGTGCGTCCGCCGCCCTGACCGCCGCTGAAGAAGTCCGAGAAAATCCCGCCCTCGCCGAAGATGTCGTCGAAGCGGAAGCGCTGCTCGTAGCGGTTGCTGCCTTCGGCGTTCTCGGCGTGGTTGGTGTAGTAGCCGCGCTGGCCGCGGCGGAAGTTGCCGGCGCCGGCCGCGGCGCCCGCGTCGTAGAAACCGCGCGGCGCGCGCTCGTTGCCGGCGGCGTCGATCTCGCCCGCGTCGTAGCGGCGACGCTTGTCGGCGTCCGACAGGATGTCGTTCGCCGCCGAGACCTCCTTGAACTGCTCGGCGACCTTGGCGTTGCCGGGGTTGAGGTCGGGGTGCAGCTTCTTGGCGAGGCGGCGGTACGCCTTTTTGATCTCGTCGGCGGTGGCCGTCCGGGCCACCCCGAGGACTTGATAAGGATCGCGTGCCATGGCGACGGCTATCTTAGTGCACTGTGGTTCCGCTGGCCGACTTCGAATTGGCCTTCTTCGCAACGCTCCGGATACGAAAACGGCCCGACGCGGGGTCGGGCCGTTTCCACGTCGGATTGTAAAGGTAGGTTACGAGCCGACGACTTTCCACGTGCCGTCGGGCTGGCGGCAGGCGGTGCCGTAGGCCTGCTCGGTCTTGCCGCCGATGTGCACGGTCTGCTGGAACTCGCGGCAGTAGGCGCCGGTCGCGGTGTCGACGCCGTCGCGCACCGGGGTGACGACGCCGGAGTTGCCCGACTGCGGGTTGTTCCAGCGGATCGGCGCGCCGATGGGCGCCGAGGTCGCCTGCTGGTTGGCGCGGTTGGCGTACTCCATGTCGGCCTTATCGAGCGAGCGGCCGACCTCGCTGCCGACCAGCGCGCCGAGCAGCGTGCCGGCGGCGACGCCGACGATCTGGCCGGTGCCCTTGCCGAACTGCGAGCCGATCGCCGCGCCGCCGATGCCGCCGAGGATCGTGCCGCCGGTCTGCTTCTGGCCGCCCATGCTCTCGCACGCGGCCAGCGACAGGGCCACCGTGGCGACCGTCAGAATCTTGAGCCCAGATGCCTTGATCATATGTCTTTCCCGGTCTAAGCGCCTTTGGTCGAGGCGGCGGCGCTGTCCCGCCCGGTCGGCGACATGCGCGCACGACCGCGCAACATGTAGTGTCACTGTTTGGCGAAAAAAAGGCTATAGGGACTTGCCCGTAGCGGGCCGTAACGGTTTGATGAGCAAAGCGTTTTCCAGCATGCAGAGCGGAGGGGTGCAGACCGTCATGTCCGATCTCGAGGCCAAGGATCCCCTCGACCTGTTCCGGCGCTGGTACGAGGAGGCGCGCGACTCGGAGCCCGACGTCCCCGACGCCATGTCGCTCGCCACCGCCGACGCCGCCGGCAACCCGTCGGTGCGGATGGTGCTGCTCAAGGGTCTCGATGAGCGGGGCTTCGTTTTCTACACCAACTTCAACAGCCCGAAGGGCCGCGAGGCGCTCGAGCGCGGCCGCGCCGCGCTGAACTTCCACTGGAAGTCGCTCAAGAAGCAGGTGCGCGTGCTCGGCGCGATCGAGACCGTGACCGATGCCGAGGCGGACGCCTACTACGCCTCGCGTCCGCGCGACAGCCAGATCGCGGCCTGGGCGTCGCTGCAGTCGGAGCCGATGGAGGAGCGCTTCGACCTCGAGCGCCGCTTCGCCGAGTACACGGCGAAGTTCCAGGGCAAGCCCGTGCCGCGGCCGCCGCACTGGTCGGGGTTGCGCGTCGTCCCCGACGCGCTCGAGTTCTGGGTCGACCGTCCGTTCCGCCTTCACGAGCGCATGCTGTACCGCCGCGACGGCAACGCCTGGACGGCGACGCGCCTTTATCCGTAGGCGGCCGTGGCCGACGACCAGAGCGCGACGGTGCGGCTGCTCGGTGATCGCTCGACGCATCGCGCCCGCGATCGCGTGCGCCGCATCGACACCCACGGCGCCATCGTGTTCCTCGCCGGCGACCGCGCTTATAAGCTGAAGCGCGCGGTGCGGCTCCCGTACCTCGACTTCTCGACCGTCGCGAAGCGCTTCGCCGCCTGCGCCGCCGAGGTGACCGTGAACCGCCGCACCGCGCCCGAGCTCTATCTCGGCGTCGCCGCCGTCACTGACACGCCGGACGGGCTCACGCTCGGTCCGATCCGTGATCCGCGCCGCATCGGCGCACGCGACAAGGCGCGCGCTCGCGATTGGGCCGTGGTGATGCGCCGCTTCTCCGACGATGCACTGTACGACCGGATCGCGGCGCGCGACGGACTCTCCGGCGAGGACGCAGAGGCGATGGCCGAGGCGATCGCACGGTTCCATCGCGATGCCCGCAAGGCGCAAGCGGCAGGCGACAGCCGCTCGACGGCGTGGATCGCCGCCAACAACCGCGCGGCAATCGCCGCCCACACGCCGCGCGTGTTCCGCGCGGCCGATGTTCGTGCGCTCGCACGGGACACCGATGCGGCGGTGACACGGGTCGCACCGCTGCTCGCGAAGCGCCGACGCGCGGGATTGGTGCGCCACGGCCACGGCGACCTGCATCTCCGCAACATCTGCCGCATCGACGGGCGTCCGGTGCTGTTCGACGCACTCGAGTTCGACGCAAGGCTCGCGACGGTCGACGTGCTCTACGACCTCGCGTTCCTGCTGATGGACATGCTGCACCGCGACCTGCCCGTTGCCGCAAACAGACTGCTCAACCACTATCTCGCGCTCACGGTCGATCCGCGCGACCCGACGCCGCTCGATGGACTCGCCACGCTCCCGTTGTTCCTGTCGCTGCGCGCCGCGATCCGCGCCCACACCGAAGCGACCGCTGCCGGCACGCAGCCGACCCGCCCTCTCGAAGCCGCGCGCCGTGACGATGCGCGTGCCTATCTCAAGCTCGCGATCGGCTTGCTGAAGCCCAGTGCGCCGATGCTCATTGCCATTGGCGGGCTTTCGGGCAGCGGCAAGACCACGCTCGCCCGCGCGCTCGCGCCCGGCATCGGGGCCGCGCCGGGTGCGTTGGTGCTGCGCAGCGACGTCATTCGCAAACGCCTCGCCGGAGTCGATTCCCGCGCGCATCTGCCGGGCGCGGCCTACACGCGGCGCGCGAGCGAGCGCGTCTACGCGGCCGTCAGCGAGATGGCGGTGACGACGCTCCGCGCCGGCCATTCGGTGATCGCGGACGCGGTGTTCGCCGATCCCGCCGAGCGGGCCGCAATCGAGGCGGTGGCGAGGCGCGCCGGCGTGCCGTTCGCGGGGATCTGGCTGGATGCCGGACGGACCGCGATGGCCGGGCGGCTGCGGGCGCGCCGGGGCGACGCCTCGGACGCGACACCGTCGGTGCTGGCGCAGCAGATGACCTACGATCTCGGCCCGATCGCCTGGACCCGGATCGCGGCCGGGCGATCTCCGGCCGCCGTCGCACGGGCGGCCTTGCGGGTAGTTCGACGCAGCGGGACGCCGCGGTAACCCGTTTTGGTCACGCGAATTGGTTGACCTAACGCAAAGTGCTTAGCTTAGGCTAGGAATAGGGTTGCAACGTCAGCGCCGGGAACCGCGGCGTACGTAGAACGGAGAAGACAAATGGCAATCAAGAAAATCCTTGTTCCGCTCGCGGACGCCAAGACCGGCGCCGGAGCCCTGTCCGCGGCCCTCGGGCTCGCGCGCGACTTCAACGCCCAGGTGGTGGCGCTCCACGTCCGTCCCGATCCCCGCGCCGCGGCCATGGCGTACATGGGCGAGCCGGTGTCGGCGTCGATGATCGACGACGTGATCCGCGCCTCCGAGAAGCGCGCCGCGGCCAACGCGACGCGGGTCCGCACGCTGTTCGACGAGGCGTGCGCCAAGGCGAAGATCGCGGTCGGCACCAAGGTGCCGTCAGCGAATGCGCCGTCGGCGAGCTTCGTCGACGTCACCGGCACCGAAGACGAGGAGATCCGCGACCGCGGCCGCGTCGCCGACCTGCTCGTCGTCGCGCGCCCGCAGGGCGACCTCGCCGGTCCGCAGCGCCTCACGCTGGAAGCGGCGCTGATCGATACCGGCCGTCCGGCGATCGTGGTCCCGCCCAAGGCCGCGGCGAAGATCGGCGGCAACGTCGCGATCGCGTGGAACGGCTCGACCCAGGCGGCGCGCGCCGTGGCGATGGCAATGGACTTCCTCGTCACCGCCTCGACGGTCACGATCCTCACCGCCAAGGAAGACAGCGCCGACTACCGTCCCAACGACCTGAAGGACTATCTGGCGGCCCACGGCGTTTCGGCGAAGGTGCAGGCCATCGCGGGGAAGGACGACGCGGCGAAGGCGCTGCTCGCGGCGGCGACCAAGGCCGGTGCCGGTCTGCTGGTGATGGGCGCCTACGGTCACTCGCGGGTGCGCGAGCTGGTGCTCGGCGGCGTGACCAAGCACATGCTGCAGGCCACCACCGTCCCGACCTTGATGGTCCACTAAGCGCAGGCAGCGGCATCATGGCTCTCAAGACCATCCGCCTGGAGCTCGCACGGACGAAGGAATTCCCCGACGGGAATCCGGCGTACGGGTACGAGTTCCGGGCGCCGCTGCGGGGCGACGGCCACATCGACGCCGACGAGTGGCGCAAGGTGCGCGATCAATGCACCGTCCGTCACTATCGCCCCGATGCGGCGGACGAGAACGGCTATCTGATCCACACCCGGCGCGGTACCTGGGCGTTTTCCTACGCGCCCGGCGAGGACGACGACGAGCCGTTTTTCCGGTTCGAGGGTCACGCCTTCAAGGACGGCGAGTACGTCTCGATCACCGGGCACGACGGACAATTGTTGCCGTTCAAGGTCGCGTCGGTCCGCTGAGGCTTCCGGCGGCGCGGCGGTTCCGGTACCCTCGCGTCATGAACATCGATCAGGAGCGGCGCACGGTCGTACTCACCGGTGCGAGCCGCGGCATCGGCCACGCCACGGTGAAGCGGTTCGCCGACGCGGGCTGGCGCGTCATCACCACCTCGCGCGAGGATGTGCCGGCGGATTGCCGTCGCGATCCGAACTGGACCCATCACATCGTTGCCGACCTGTCGCTCCCCGCCGATCAGGAACGGCTGGTGGCGGAGACGTCGGCGGCGCTGGACGGCGGCACGCTGCACGCGCTGGTGAACAATGCCGGCGTTTCGCCGAAGACGCCCTACGCGGAACGCCTGGGTTGCCTCAACGGCGACCTCGCGCTGTGGCAGCCGGTGTTCGAGCTCAACCTGTTCGCGCCGCTCCGGCTCGCGCGCGGCTTTGCCGCTGCGCTGCACAAGGGGCAGGGCGCCATCGTCAACGTGACGTCGATCGCGGGCCATGCGGTCCATCCCATGGCCGGGTCGGCCTACGCGGTGTCGAAGGCTGCGCTGTCGGCGCTGACCCGTGAGATGGCGGCCGAGATGGGCGAGCTCGGCGTGCGGGTCAACGCCATCGCGCCGGGCGAGATCGAAACCGCGATGCTGTCGAAGGAGACCGAAGTGCTGCTGCCGCGCATTCCGCTGCAGCGGCTCGGCAAGCCCGAGGATGTCGCCGGAACGATCCTGTTCTTGTGCTCGCCGGAGTCGGCATACCTGTCGGGCACCGAGATTTTCGTCACCGGCGGCCAGCACGTCTACTGATACGTGTAGCTGGCCACGTAGATCGTGTTGTCGGCAGCTAGAGCGAGTTGCTGGTGGTGGGGGCTGAATGCCACGGCGTGCGTGAATGCACCGCGAAAGTTGCGGGTGAACACGAGAGCGCCCGTGTCGAAATCCCAAATCCGAAGCGTGCTGTCGCGGCCGACGCTCGCCAGCAATCCGCAGTCGTTCGAGATGCCCACATCTGTGACGGAGAACCCGACTCCACGTAGCGCCTTCACTTTTTGTCCGGATACGGTATCCCAAACGCGGAGCCACTCGAAGCTGGAGTCGATCGGCGGTTTGACTTGGCCCGGCGTTACTTGATTGTCCCCGGCGGTGACCAGCAACTGCGTCCCGGGCACGTATACAGTGCATCTATGGCCGACGGATACGCCGGAATGTATTGGATGATCTCCTTTCGTTGGAGATCCCAAATTTCGACTGCCCCTTTCCTCGTAGTGTCCCTTGGAAAGGGACCAGCTGGCGGATTGCCGAGCGCGTAACTCACCGATTGAGTCGCTAGCGCGTTGGTAATTGGGTCGAAGACAAGGCGCCGCCCCTCATAATACTGCACGTCGAGTACGCCCTCGAAATTCAGCGTTCGCCCGTCATAGACGCCGATACCGCCCTTCGAGGCTGGGGTCCAAATCGCGGCCACGATGTACCGAGCATCGGCACTCACAGCCCATGAGGCGGCTTGGTGGCTCTGTCCGATTCCCTTATCCGGCGGGATATCGATCGTGTGGCGGACGGTGCCGTTCGTGGGGTCAACGAGTGAGAGTGCGCCACGCGGGGAGACTTCGCGTGATAGCACCGATGACAGGAACAAGGATCGACCGTCGGGCGAAAACTCCAGGGAATGCGTGCCGAGCGACATGCCTGGCTTCTTCAATCGCCAAAGGTTCCGTCGGGTGTCAGCCTCCCACATGGAAATTCGAGTGTCGCCGCTGCTCGACGAAGCTAAAAGCGCGCCATTGGGACTCCATGCCAGCGCGTAAATGGGAGCGGTGCCACCCTCGTCAATTCGGGCAAAGTCACAGTGGAAGCGCTTGTCATTGCGCGCAGTCTGCGCCTCACAGCCGCACAGGGTGACCAGTGTTGAAACGGTGGTGGCCGAGCGATGGAGGAACTGCCGCCGCGATATCATCGCGATACTGCGCTCGCGTGCCGCCGTTCCGGCGGAGCGGAGGAGATCTCGCGCACCATCTTGGCGATGACCGCCTCCTCGAACGCCTCGAAGTCGTTGACGACCGCGACGAAGGCGCCGGGTCCGCCCATCACCTCCGCGCGGTAGAACTCCTCGAGGAACGGCTCCTCGTTGACGATGGCGAGGCCGTTGACGGTGATGCCGCGGCTCACGGCCTCGTCGCGAACGGGTCCCGCGCGTCGTCCGCGGTTGGTGCGGCCGTCGCCGGACACGTCGATGACGCGGCGGTCGGTGGCGTAGGGGCAGCGGTCGTGCATCCCCATCGCGAAATAGATCGCCTCGCCGACGCCGGTGCCGCCGCCGAACAGCATGCGGGGCGTGGATTTGAGCTTGTCCGCGAGCACCTGCGCGTCGGCCTCGCCGTGGATCAGCGTGCACTCGTACACCGGCGCGTCGAGCCCGGGGCCGGTCCACTCGAAGTAGCCGACGGCGATCGCCTGATGCTCGCCGCCCTTGATCGCGTTGAGGAAGCGGCGGTCGGTGAGCGCCGCGGCGTAGCCCTGCCGCTGGAGCGCGAACTCGCCCATGTCGACGCTGCCGGAGACGTCGACGGCGAGGATCAGCGTCACGTCGACCGCGTCCTGGGCGTCCGCGGGGGAGATGGCGCCGGGAGACAGCACGGCGAGGGCGAAAACGGCGAGGAGCGCGGCGGCGAGCCGCGTCAAAAGGCGACGCCTGGGCCTACAGCCCGGCGCGGAAATCGCGGAGCCAGGACAGCCGGGTTTCGACAAGCGCGATCTCCTGGGCGAGCCACGCGGTGAACGGCTGCTCGCCCGCGTGAGCCTCCGACGCAAGATCCCTGAGCCGGGCGAGCTCGGTTTCGCTCGCCGCGGTGAGGATGTCCGCCTGATTGCGGCGCTCCTCGACGGGCAGGAGATGCAGGAAGCGCATCTTCAGGGCGACGACCAGCCGGTTGATGTCGTTGAACGGCGCGCGCACCGACGCGCTGAGCAGCGCGTGGAACTCGGTACGGCCGGCGTCGGTGAGCGACAGCAGGCGCGAATCGTCGTCGGGTGCTCCCGGTGCGACCGCAACCAGTCCTTCGTAACGGAGAAGCTCGACCGATGCGCCCATCAGCTCGAGCGAGGGACCCATAATGCGGGCAATGAAGCCACGCACCGCCGTCGCGAGGTCGCGGTAGGTCATCGGCCGCTCGGCGAGGTGCGCCAGCGCGGCGAGGCGCACGGCTTCCTTCGGCATCAGGGAGTGATCGGGATACATGCCGGTCTCTCCCTCGTTCGATCAGGCCGCGGCGCGGCGGATGTCGTGACGCCGCCACACCTCGCGCAGTGCGCGCACCAGGTCGCGCATCATGTCGTCGGTGTGGTTGGGCGTCGGCGTGAGCCGGATGCGCTCGGTGCCGACCGGCACCGTCGGATAGTTGATCGGCTGGATGTAGATGCCGTGCTGGTCGAGCAGCTCGTCGCAGGCGAGCTTGCACAGTCGCGCGTCGCCCACCAGGACGGGCACGATGTGGCTCGGGCTCGCCATCAGCGGCAGCCCGGCCTCCGCGATCATCCGCTTCAGGGTTGCGGCGCGCTCCTGATGCCGGTTGCGCTCGACCTGGCTCTCCTTGAGGTGCCGCACGCTTGCCAGCGCGCCGGCGGCGAGCACCGGCGGCAGCGCCGTGGTGAAGATGAACCCGGGGGCGAAGCTGCGGACGGCGTCGATGAGTGCCGAGCTGCCGGTGATGTACCCGCCCATCACGCCGAACGCCTTCGCGAGGGTGCCCTCGATGACCGAGACGCGCTGGGCGACGCCGTCGCGCTCCGACACGCCCCCGCCGTGGGCGCCGTACATGCCGACGGCGTGCACCTCGTCGAGGTACGTGAGCGCGCCGAACCGGTCGGCGACGTCGCAGATCTCGGCGATCGGCGCGATGTCGCCGTCCATCGAATAGACGGACTCGAACGCGATCAGCTTCGGCGCGTTGGGATCGTCGGCCGCCATCAGCGACGCGAGGTGCGCGGGATCGGAATGGCGGAAGATACGCTTCTCGACCCGTGAGTGACGGATGCCCTGGATCATCGAGGCGTGGTTGAGCTCGTCGGAGTAGACGGTGCAGCCCGGCAGCAGGCGGGCGAGCGTCGACAGCGTCGCCTCGTTGGAGACGTAGCCCGACGTGAACAGCAGCGCGCCGTCCTTGCCGTGCAGGCCCGCGAGCTCGCGCTCGAGCAGCACGTGGTAGTGATTGGTTCCGGAAATGTTACGGGTGCCGCCGGCGCCGGCGCCCGACTTGCCGAGCGCCTCCATCATCGCCGCCAGCACCTTCGGATGCTGGCCCATGCCGAGGTAGTCGTTCGAGCACCAAACCACCACATCGACCGGGCCGTTCGCGCCGTGACGCACGGCGCGCGGGAATGCCCCCGCCTGGCGTTCGAGGTCGGCGAACACCCGGTAGTTGCCTTCGGTCTTGAGCTGAGCCAGCGCCTTCCGGAAGTGCTGGTCGAAATCCATGATGCGAACTCCCGCGAGCGCCGGTACGGGGAAGGGGATGGGGCGCCCCTGCGTCGGGCTAGGATAATCGACGGCGCCGGGGGAAGGAACCCCTTATCCCCTGTGACGCCAAAGGGTTGTGGCTGCTACCGAGCCGTCTAGGCCAGCAGTTTCGCGGCCTTGTCCAGCGCCCGCCCGAGCCGCGCCAACATCTCGTCGACTTCCGCCGCGGTAATCACGAGCGGTGGGGACAGCGCGATCGTCTCGCCAATCTGGCGGGCGATCAGACCCTCGTCCTGGCAGCAGCGGATCACCGTCCCGCCGCCCCGGTTCGGGGGATCGAACGGCGCCTTGCGGGCCTTGTCGGCGACGATCTCGAGGGCCCCGACCATGCCGACGCCGCGCGCCTCGCCGACCAGCGGGTGGGATTCGAGCGCCTTGAGCCCCGCCTGGAACCGGGGCGCGTTGGCCCGCGCCATCGCGGCGATGTCGCGCTCCTCGTAGATCGCCAGCGTCTCGAGGGCGACCGCGCACGGCACCGGGTGGCCGCCGTAGGTGAAGCCATGACCGAACACGCCGATCCTGGCGCTCTCGTCGGCGATCGCCTGGAATACCTGGTCGGACACCATCAGCGCGCCGAGCGGCTGGTAGCCCGAGGTCAGCGCCTTGGCCATGGTCAGCAGATCCGGCTTGATGCCGTAGGTCTGGCTGCCCCACAGGTTCCCGGTGCGGCCGAAGCCGGTGATGACCTCGTCGGCGAGCACCAGCACATCGTGCTTGCGGCACACCGCCTGCACCTTCTCGAAGTAGGTCTTCGGCGGCACGATGACACCGCCCGCCCCCTGCACCGGCTCGGCGAAGAGCGCGGCGACGGTCTCGGGACCTTCAGCGACGATCAGCGCGTCGAGCTCGTTCGCGAGGCGGGTCGCGAAGTCCTCCTCGCTCTCTCCGGGCTTCGCATTGCGCCAGTGGTGCGGGCACGCGGTCTTGAGCATGCCCGGCAGCGGCACGTCGAAGGCGCGCTGGTTGTTCGGCAGCATCGTCAGACTCGACGCCGCGATGGTGACGCCGTGATAGGCGCGGTCGCGGGCGATGATCTTTTTCTTTTTCGGTCGGCCGAGCGCGTTGTTGTAGTACCAGACGATCTTGATCGCGGTGTCGATCGCCTCGGAGCCGGAGCACGTGAAGAACACACGGCCCATCGGCGAAGGCGCCAGCGCGAGCAGCTTCTCGGCGAGCTTGATCGCCGGCGGGTGCGCCTTGGCGCCGAACAGGTGATAGAACGAGAGCTCCTCGATCTGGCGCTTGGCCGCCTCGGCGAGACGGTTCTCGCCGAAGCCGAGGGTGGTGCACCACAGGCCCGCCATCGATTCGATGTAGCGCTTGCCCGTGGAGTCCGTGACCCAGACCCCCTTGCCCGAGACGATCGTGAGCGACCCGTCGCTCTGATGTTGACGGAGATTCGTGTACGGGTGCAGCACGCTGGCGCGATCGGCCTTGTCGAGCGCGGATGCGTCCCAGGTCAGATTGTGGTCAGGCGAAGGTGGCTGTGGTGCGGGCATCGCGGTCGTAGAGCACGAGACGGTGGTTGTTGGTGTCGCTCACCAACAGGCGGGTCCCGCCATCGTGATGCACTCCCGCAGGCTCCGCAAGCGGAAGGCATACCGCGTCGGTGCAGGTGAAACCGTCGTCGACGTCGCCGACCTCGCCCGTGGAGAGATCGAGCAGGGCCAGTCGCGCGTTGTAGCTGTCGGCGACGATGACCTCGTCGCCACGCACCGAAAGACCGAGGCAATGCTGCAGTCGCGCCTCGCCGAATGCGCCGTTCCTGTAGCCGAAGTCGAACAGCCCGGTGCCGACCAGGGTCGAGAGCTGCGGCGTCTCGCCGAGCTGGAGGAACCGCACCGACGACGTCTCGCTGTCGGCGATGAAGATGCGGCCGCTCTCCTCGTCGTAGGAAAGCCCGCTCGGCTGGGCCATGGCGGCATGCATCGCGACGCCGTCCTCGATCCCTTCCGCGCCGGTGCCGGCCAGCCGCGCGACGATGCCGCGTTGCGGATCGAGCGCGCCGAGCTGGTGCGTCCCGGCATTGGCGAACGCAAGCACGTCCTCCACCAGCACGATGTCCCACGGCGAGGCGAGCGCGGTCGCCCGCGATTCGGCGCTGGCGCCGAGGATGCGGCCGCGCGTCCCGGTGCCGCCGATGGTCTCGACGCGCCCGCTCGCGAGATCGATGGCCCTGATGGCGTGATTTCCGGTGTCGGCGACGTAGAGCGTCCTGTCGTTGGCGGCGAGCCCCTGCGGGTCGCGGAACGTGGCGGCCTTGGCGCCGCCGTCGTCGAACCCGGGATGGCCCGAGCCGTAGCGGCCGACCTCGCGGCCGCGGGCATCCAGCAGCGCGACCTGATGGTGGCCCGAATCGGCGACGGCCCAGCCGCGCGCGCCGCTCGGCAGCAGGACTGGCTTCGCCTTGCCGGGAAACAGCAGCCGCGATGCCGGGGCCTCCGGCGCTAGGTCGGCCGGAAGGAGCGACGGCTTGACGGCGCCCTGCGCGGCGAAGGTCGCGAGCTGCTCGTCGATGAAGGCGATCAGCTTTTCGGCGTCGGGCTCGCCCGACGACGCGCCGAGCACGGAGCCGTCGGGTGCCACGAACACCAGCGTCGGCCAGGCGCGGATCGCGTACTCGTGCCAGAGCGTCATGTCGGGATCGTGGATCACCGGGTGGGCGATGCGGTAGCGCGCGATCGCCCTGGCGACGTTGGCGGGATCCTTCTCGGCGCTGAACTTCGGCGAATGCACGCCGATGACGGTGACCGTGTCGGGGAACCGCGCCTCGATCTTCGCCAGCGTCTTCAGGACGTGCATGCAGTTGATGCAGCAGAACGTCCAGAAATCGAGGATGACGAGGCGGCCCGCGAGATCGGCGAGCGACAGCGGCGCCTTCACGTTGAACCACGTCAGGCCGGGCCGGGCAAGCTCCGGCGCACGGACGATGCCGAGCATCAATTCCGCCCGTAGGTGTCTTCGAGCCGGACGATGTCGTCTTCGCCGAGATAGTCGCCCGACTGCACCTCGATCAGGTGCAGCGGCCGGTTGCCCGGGTTCTCGAGCCGGTGCACGGCGCCGAGCGGGATGTAGGTCGATTGGTTCGCGAACAGCTCGAACACCTGGTTGTCGCGGGTGATGCGGGCGGTGCCCTTCACCACGACCCAGTGCTCGGCGCGATGGGCGTGCTTTTGCAGCGACAGCTTCTGTCCCGGCTTGACGGTGATCCGCTTCACCTGGAAGCCATCGGCGCCGTCGATGCTCTGATAGCTGCCCCACGGCCGGTAGACGGTCGGGTGAGTCTTGGTCTCGCTGCGGCCCTTCTTGTCGAGCTCGGCGACGAGCGTCTTCACCTCCTGGCTCAAGGCGCGCGAGGTCACCAGGACGGCGTCCCCGGTCGCGATGGCGACCACGTCGGAGAGGCCGACGACGGTGAGCAGCGGTCCTTCGCTGCGCACGTAACTGTTCTGCACCTGGCTGGTGTGGACGTTGCCGAGATGGACGTTGCCCGCGCTGTCCTGCTTCCCGAGCTCCCATAGCGCCGTCCATGAGCCCACGTCGCTCCACGCCATCTCGACCGGCACCATGGCACCGCGGTCGGTGCGCTCCATCACCGCATAGTCGATGGAGTTGCCCTTGATGCGTCCGAACGCATCGGCGTCGAGGCGGAGGAAGTCGAGGTCGTGCTTGGCGGCGGCGATCGCGTCGCGGCAGGCCTTCAGCATGTCCGGTTCGAAGCGCTCGAGCTCATCAAGGAACGTCTTCGCGCCGAACAGGAAGATGCCGCTGTTCCACGTGTAGTCGCCGCCGGCGAGGAAGCGCTTGGCGGTGGCGAGCGTCGGCTTCTCGACGAACTTCGCCACTTCGAACACGCCCTTGTGACCGGCGAGCGCCGCACCCTGCTTGATGTAGCCGTAGCCGGTCTCGGGCGAGCTCGGCTTGATGCCGAAGGTGACGAGCCGCCCGCTCGCGGCGGCCTTGGCGGCGCGGGCGACCGCGGCGGCGAATGCTTGCGGCTTGCGGATGACGTGATCGGCGGGCAACACCAGGATGAGGCCGTCCGGATCGCGCTCGGCGACGCAGAGCGCCGCCACGGCCGCGGCCGGGGCGGTCGAGCGCGCGTGCGGTTCGAGAATGATCGCGTCGGGCTTCATGTCGATGCCGCGCAACTGCTCGGCGACGATGAAGCGATGCTCGTCGTTGCACAGGATGGTGGGCGGAGCGAAGGAGTCGCCGTCCCTGAAGCGGAGCGCCGTCTCCTGAAGCATCGTGCGCTCGCCGGCCAGGGGCAGGAACTGCTTGGGGTAGAGCACCCGGGAGAGGGGCCACAGGCGACTGCCGGTACCGCCGGCGAGAATCACCGGGTGAATGCGCGGCGCGCGGGTCCGAGTATCCATGCCTTTATGACTCCACCATTGAATATCGGTACCTAACCGGAAACCGCCGGATGGCGCCAAGGCAATCGGCGTGGCGCGTGTGTCACATGGTGTCCCGTGACCGTTGCAGGCGAAAGATACCCTCCGGCGGCCGTCAAATGCCGCTTTTTTAGAGCCTTGGCGGGCTTGCGACGCTCGGAAAGACCCCGCATGATGGCTCGCCAGACGGGCGCGGTGGTCGATAGGCGTGGGGGGCCGTATGCCGTACCGGGATATGTTGGTTCACGTGGACAGCTCCTCGGCGTCGGCCGAGCGGCTGGAAGTGGCGACGCGGCTCGCGCGTTCGTTCGACGCGCATCTGATCGGCCTGTACGTTGCCGCTCTCGCGCCCATCCACCAGTACGCCGAGGCGGATTTCGGTCCCGACCTCGTCGAGGCCCACGACCGCTACATGCGGGAGGCGGCCGACGAGGCGGAGCGGACGTTCCGCTCCCGCATCGAGGCGGCGAGCCTCAAGTCCGAGTGGCGGCGCATGGAGGGCAACCTCCCCGAGCTTGTGCTGCTGAACTCGCGGTACGTCGATCTCGTCGTCGTCGGCCAGCGCGATCCCGAGCGTCTCGACCCGGGCACGTCGCCGGAGCTGCCGGAGTACGTCATCCTCGACGTCGGCAGGCCGGTCATCGTCGTGCCGCGCGCGGGCAGCTTTCCGACGGTCGGGGAGCGCATCCTCGTCGCGTGGACGCCGAGCCGTGGCGCCGTGCGCGCGGTCAACGACGCGCTGCCGCTCCTGCAAATGGCGAAGCAGGTCAAGGTCGTCGCGGTCAATCCCGACGTCGGGCTGGGCGGGCACGGCGAGGTGCCGGGCGCAGACATCGCGCTCCACCTCGCGCGGCACGGCGTCAACGCGGAAGCGGCGCAGGTCCAGACCGCCGACAAGCGGTTCGGCATTACTCTCATGGATGAGGCGGCGAAGTTCGGCGCCGATCTCATCGTGTGCGGGGCCTTCGGCCACTCGCGGCTGCGGGAGCTGGTGCTCGGCGGGGTGACGCGCCGCCTGCTCAACGACGCGACGATCCCGGTCCTGTTCTCGCGCTAGGACTCCTGCGCTACCACGCGCGCCGCACCGGTGGCCCGTCGGGCGCCGACAGCGTGAGGAGATCGGAACGCAAACGGTCCGGGCTCGTCCCCAACAGCGCATCGACCGCGGCATGCTCGCGACGCCAGATCGGCATTGCCTCGCTGAGCAGCGTCCGCCCTTTCGTCGTCAGCACCAGACGGCGGCTGCGTCGGTCGTTGTCGTCGACGGCGATCGTGATCAGCCCGCGACGCTCCAGCGGCTTGAGGTTTGCCGTCAGCGTCGTGCGATCCATCGCCAGCAGGGCTGACACGCTGCCGATCGTCGGCGGCTCCGGCCTGTTCAGCGACATCAGCAGCGAGAACTGTCCGTTGGTGAGCCCCACCGGTCGCAGCGCCTCGTCGAAACGCCGCGCCAGCGCCCGCGCCGCGCGCTGCACATGGAGACACAGGCAGCGGTCGCGCACCTCGATGGTGGTCTCGTACGGGAGCGGGCGGGTTGACATGCTGATATTATGTTGATACCAACCTTATTAGTCAAGGAGCCACGATGCCGACGGTGTCATTCACGAGCGCTCTGCAGCGGTTCCTGTCCGCGCCGACGACGCGGGTCGAGGGCGCGACGGTAGGCGCGGCGCTCGAGGCGGTGTTCAGGGACCGTCCGGCGCTGCGCGGGTACGTGCTCGACGATCAGGGCGCGGTGCGGCGCCACGTGAACGTGTTCATCAATGGCCAGCCGATCCGCGACCGGGTGCGGCTGAGCGATCCGGTGGCCGGGGAGGACGAGGTCTACGTCTTCCAGGCGCTGACCGGCGGCTAACCGGGAGCGAAGGAGCGAGCGATGGCGGAGATGCTTTACGTCGGGACCCGCAAGGGGCTGTTCGAGGTCGGACGCCGCGCGGGCGGCTGGGAGATCGCGGCCGTGCATTTTCTCGGCGATCCCGTGACGGCGGTGCTCGACACCGGCGAGTGGCTGTACGCAGCGCTCGACCTCGGGCACTTCGGCGCCAAGCTGTGGCGCCGCGACCGCTCTGGCGCCTGGAGCGAATTGAGTGTCCCCGCGTTCCCGGCCAAGCCCGACGACCCCGACGATCCGCATCCGTGGTCGCTCGGCAAGATCTGGGTGCTTGAGCCCGGCGGAGTGCCCGGCCGGCTGTGGGCCGGGACGATGCCCGGCGGGCTGTTTCGCTCGGACGATGCCGGAGCGTCGTGGCAGTTGGTCGAGAGCCTTTGGCGCATGCCGGAACGCAAGCAGTGGTTCGGCGTCGCCGGGGGTGAGCAACCGGGGATCAGCTCGGTGCTGATCGATCCGCGCGACCCGAAGGACATCCGCGTCGGCGTGTCGACGGCGGGCGTGTGGGCCAGCATCGACGAGGGAAGATCCTGGACCATCATCAATCAGGGCATGCGCAACGAATACATGCCGCCGGGCCGCGAGGGCGAGCCGATGACCCAGGACATCCATCGGCTGGCGCGCTGCCCCGCCCACCCCGAGGTGGTCTGGTGCCAGCACCACTCGGGCGTGTTCCGCTCGGAGGACGGCGGCGCGAATTGGATCGAGATCACCGCGATCCAGCCGTCGAAGTTCGGGTTCGCTGTCGCGGCGCACCCGACGGACCGCAATACGGCCTGGTTCGTTCCGGCCACCAAGGATGAGCGTCGCATTCCGGTCGACGGCAAGGTCGTCGTCGCCCGCACGCGCGACGGCGGCAAGAGCTTCGACGTGCTGACGAACGGGCTGCCGCAGCGGCACGCCTACGATCTCACATGGCGGCACGGCCTCTGCATCGACGAGACCGGCGAGCGCCTTGCCTTCGGGACGACGAGCGGCGGCCTCTGGATCACCGAGGATGGCGGGGATTCTTGGACAGCGCCCGAGGCGCGGCTGCCACCGATATCCGTCGTCCGCTTCGCCGGCGTTTGAACGTCAACACGGGAGGATGGCCATGCAGGTTCAGCCGTATCTGTTCTTCGATGGCCGCTGCGAGGAGGCGATGGAGTACTACCGTCGCACCGTCGGCGCCGAGCTCCTCGCGCTGATGCACTTCAAGGACAATCCCGACCCCGGCATGTCGCCGCCGAACGCCGGCGACAAGGTGATGCACGCGAGTCTCCGCATCGGCGACACCACGATCATGGCGTCCGACGGGCGTTGCCGGGGAAGGCCCACGTTCGACGGCTTCTCGCTGTCGCTGACCGTGGCAAACGAAGCGGAGGCCAAGCGGCTCTTCAACGCGCTCACCGACGGTGGCGAGGTGCAGATGCCGCTGACTAAGACATTCTTCTCGCCGTCTTTCGGCATGGTCGCCGACCGCTTCGGCGTTTCGTGGATGGTCTACGTGGCGCCGTGAAGCGTCAGCCGCGCGAGGTATCCGCGCGCGGATCCAGGGCGGCTTCGATGCCGTCGCCGGCGACGTTGCAGGCGACGACGGTCGCGAGGATGAGCAGACCCGGATACAGCGCGAGCCCGGGCGCGGACAGCATCATCTCCTGCGCGTTGGTCAGCATGTTCCCCCAGCTCGCCGCCGGCGGCTGGATGCCGAGCCCGAGGAAGCTGAGCACCGACTCGATAAGGATGACGTTGCCCACGGCGAGGGCGGTGGCTGCGACGATCGGTCCCGCGGCGTTCGGGAGGATGTGGACAAACGCAATGCGCACGCGTGAGGCACCGAGCGCGACGGCCGCCAGCACGTACTCGCGCTCGCGCAATGTCAGGGCCGCACCGCGCACCAGCCGAGCGACGGTCGTCCAGCCGACCAGCGCGACGATGATGCTGATGCGCAGCAGGCCGCCCTCGCTCGCGCGGGCGAAGCTCGCGGAGAGACCGATCTTTGCCGGGTCGGCCGCGGCCAGAACGATCAGCAGCGGCAGCAGGGGTAGCGCGATGACACCATCGGTGAAGCGCATCAGGAAGGCGTCCAACCGGCCACCGGCGAGACCTGCCGCGAGGCCGACCAGGGTCCCGACGACGGATGCTGCCAATGCGCCGATCACTCCGACGGCGAGGGACACCTGCGCGCCGTAGAGCAGACGGACGAGCACGTCGCGGCCAAGCTCGTCGGTGCCGAGCGGGTGTGCGAGCGACGGCCCGTCGAAGCGATGGTACAGGTCGACGCCGGTCATGTCGGCGCCGAGGACGCGCGCGACGAGCGGCGCGCAGAGTGCAAGGGCCGCGAGCAGGACGAGGAACGCGAGCGCGGCGACGGCGGAACGCTGGTTCGTGAAGCGACGGAGGAGCGTGCTCATGCGCTGTCTCCGAGGCGGATGCGCGGATCGAGCCACGCGTACAGCAGGTCGGCGGCGAGATTGGCGGCGAGGGTGAGCGCAGTCGCGAGCAGGAGTCCGACCAGCGCCAGGTTGAAGTCGTTGCCCATCACCGAGTCGTAGATCATGCGCCCCATCCCGGGGTAGGCGAAGATCGTTTCGGTCACGAGAGCGCCCGAGAAAAGCTGACCGAACGACAGCGCGATCACGGTGACGACGGGAAGCATCGCGTTCGGCAGCCCGTGGCGCCACATGACCCAGCGATCCGAGGCGCCCTTGGCGCGGATGGCACGGATGAAATCCTGGCGCATGGTCTCGATCATGGCGGACCGCGTGTAGCGCAGGAGCACGCCGGTCTCGTGGATGGTGAGCGTGATCACCGGCAACATCAGGTGACGCACGGCATCGAACAGGCCGTCGCCGCCGCGTCCGGTCCCGGACGCGGGCAGCCAGCTCAGCACGACCGAGAACAGGATGATGAGCATCAGCCCGAGCCAGAACACCGGCATCGAAATGCCGGTGAACGCAAATGCATTGATGGCGCGATCGAGCAGGGACCCCGGGCGCTTCGCCGCCCACACGCCGAGCGGCACGGCGATCACCACCGACAGGGCGAAGCTCAGGCCCATCAGGACGCAGGTGTTCATGAAAAACGGCCCCATCACCTCCAGCACCGGTCGCGCGAACAGGCGCGAGGCGCCGAGGTCGCCGGACACGGCGTTGCCGAGCCAGGCGACATAGCGCGACCACAGCGGCTGATCGAGGCCGTAGACGGCGCGCAGCCGCGCGGCGTCCTCGGGCGTGAGCCGCGGATCGCCGGCGATCATGAGGTCGATCGGATCGCCGGGCATGAGCCCGATCAGCAGATAGACGGCGAACGACATCGCAAGCAACACGATGACGGTCTGCACCAGCCGCGATACAACGAAGCGGAGGCCGCCGTATCTCATTGCGGGGCTCCGATGCGGAGGGGCCCGCCGAGCACGGGCACCGCCGCGATGAGCTCGCGGGTGTACCGCTGCTCGGGTGCGGTGAACACGGACTCGGTTGGACCGAGTTCGACGATCCGCCCGCGGTGCATCACGGCGATCCGATCGGCGATCGCCCGCGCCACGCCCAGGTCGTGGGTGATGAACAGATACGTGAGCTTCCGTCGCTGCTTGATCTCCGCCAACAGAGTGAGGATCTGCCGCTGGATCGTGACGTCCAGAGCCGAGAGCGGCTCGTCGAGCAGCACCGCTTGCGGCTCCAGGATCAGCGCGCGGGCGATGGCGATGCGCTGCCGTTGCCCTCCGGAGAACGCGTGCGGCGCGCGGGCGGCGTCGGATGCCGACAGCCCCACGGCTTCGAGGGCCGCCGCGACACGGCGCCGACGCTCGGCGCGATCGCCGATACTGTGGATCGCCAGCGGCTCGCCGACGATGGTGCCGACCGAGAGGCGCGGGTTCAACGAGCTGAAGGGGTCCTGGAACACGATCTGCGCCGCGCGACGGAACTGCATGCGGTCGCGACCGCGCAGCGATGCGACGTCCTTGCCGTCGAACAGCACGCGCCCGTCGTCCGGACGCAGCAGGTCGAGCATGATGCGCGCCAGCGTCGACTTCCCCGATCCTGATTCGCCGACGACGGCGAGGGTTTCTCCGTGACGCAGCTCGAGGCTGACACCATCGAGCGCCGTCACCGTTTGCGCGCCCGGGCCCGTAGCACGGAAGCGCTTGGTGACTTTATCGGCAGCCAGCAGCGCCCGCGTCGTCACGGCTCACCTGCGGGATGCGCGACGCGGGTGTGCGCCGCATCGAGAAGCGCGACGGTATACGGATGTCGCGGGCGTCCGAGCACGGCGTCGACGCCGCCGGCTTCGACGATGGCACCCTCCCGCATGACCGCGATCGTATCGGCCATCATCGATACCACCGCGAGGTCGTGGCTGATGAACACCATCGCCATGCCGATTTCTTCCCGCAGCTCGCGCAGGAGGTCGAGGATTCCCTTCTGCACCGTGACGTCGAGCGCCGTCGTCGGCTCGTCGGCGACGAGCAGCGCGGGCTTGAGAGCGATCGCGGCGGCAATCATCGCCCGTTGGCGCTGCCCTCCGGAGAGCTGGAACGGATAGCTCCCGACGCGCTCGGCGGGGATGCCGACGCGTTCGAGCAGACGACGGGCCTCGCTGCGCGCTGCTGCCCACGACCGCTTCTCGTGGATAACGAACGGCTCCGCGACCTGGTCGCCCACGGTCATCACCGGATCGAGCGCCGCCGTCGGTTCCTGGAAGATCATCGCGATCCGGCGTCCGCGCAGCGTTTCGAGTGTCCGCTCCGGCGCGCCGGCGATGTCGACGCCGTCGAAGACGATACGACCCGAGTCGACCTGCGCCGCCGGCGGCAACAGCCGGAGCAGGGCGGCGGCGACCGTGCTCTTGCCGGAACCCGACTCGCCGACCAGCCCGAGGGTTCGGCCGCGGTCGAGCGTGAACGACACGCGATCGACCGCGCGGGTGTTCCCGAACCGCACGCTGAGGTTGTCGACGGTCAGCAGCGGCTCGGTCATTTCGCCGCGCGCTCCGTCTCGATTCGCCAATCCTCGATCCACGCCGTGGTCGGTTCCTGGTGGCCGGTCGGGACCACGCCCTTGAGCCACTTCGGCAGGATGAACGTGTCGGCGCGGAAAAACAGCGGGATCGCGGGCAGCTCGTCGGCATAGATGCGCTGCAGCTCGAACCACAGCGCCTTGCGCGCCTCGGGATCGATGGTCGTCTCGATCCGGTCGAGGAGCGCATCGACCTTGGGGTCGCGGAAGCCGACGAAGTTCTCGCCGGAAAAGCCGTTGGCCGAGGACGGGATCTCGTCGGAGTGCAGGATCGACCGCGGCACGCTTTCCGGCGCCGACATCCAGGCGAACATGGCGAGACCCTGGAACCGCCGCTTGATCAGCGTGTCGCCGAACAGGACCCGCGCCGGCTGGTTGCGGATGCGGGTCTCGATGCCGGCGTTCTTCCACTGCGCCTGCAGCACCTGCTGCACGAGCTCGCGCGAGCGGTTGCCGGCGGTGGTCATCAGGTCGAGCGACAGGCGTTCGCCCTTGTCGTTGACGCGCACGCCGTCCGGACCCATCCGCCAGCCCGCCTCGTCGAGCAGGCGGCCGGCGGCCGCGCGATCCTGCCTGGTGGCCGGGATGTCCGGGTCGTAGACCCAGTCGAGCGGGCTGACGAAGGTCGGCGCCGGCGGCTGCTGGCCCCCGTAAACCTGGGCGTTGATGACGTCGCGATCGAGCGCGAGCAGCAGCGCATGGCGGATGCGCCTATCGGCGAGCACCGGGTTGTCGATGTTGAGGTCGAGGTGCTCGTACACGAGCCCCGGCTTGTAGCTGATGTCGAACTGATGACCATGTCGCCTCTCGAAGGCGATGGCCTGATCGATTCCGAGCCCCATGCCTTCGCCGGCGATCATGTCGATCGAGCCCGACAGCAGGTTGGCCTCGAGCGCTGCCGTGTTCTCGATGACGCGGAAGATCACGCGCCGGAACGCCGCGGAGGGACCCCACCACGTGGGGTTGCGCTCGAACACGATCTGCGCGCCCGGTTCCTTGTCGACGAGCCGATAGGGACCGAACCACAGTCCGGGGTTGGTGCTGTCCGCGTCGTACAGCGTGCGCGTGCGGTAGCGCGCGGGATCGCTGAAGCGGTCGCGCTCCAGGTGCTCCGGGAGCAGCTCGAAGTCGTTGATCGCGTTGTAGTCGAACGTCACGCGGTCGACGTGCAGCGTGAACGTCTTGTCGTCGTGTACGTCGATCGACAGGATCCGGCGATAGAGCTCGCCGTTGGCCACCGCCGACTGCGGATTCCTCCCGACCTCCCACGTGAACGCCACGTCGGCGCTGGTCACCGGAACGCCGTCGCCCCAGCGCGCGTCGGGGCGGATGGTGTAGGTGACCGCCACGCCCTCCTTGCCGTGCCCCTTGTCCTCGGCGAGCGGCTCGCGCTTCGCGAGCCCGTTCTCGAACGTCGGCACCTCGACGCACAGCATGCAGATCAGCTTCCAGTCGGCGTCGTAGGTCGTGAACGGCCGATGGGCAACGCGGATCACGTACGTCTTGGCGAGCATCGTCTCGATGCCCGGGTGCAGCGTCGACGGGTACTGCGTCATGCCGATGACGAGGTCCTCGCGCGGCGCCGCGGACGCCGTGCCGCAGGCGAAAGGGCAGACCAGCCACAGCGTGAGGGTGACGAGGTGGAACATACGCATGGCCAGCACTCTAAGTGGCGTCCGGGCGGCGGCAAAGCAGGCGCGAACAGCCGCGTTCGGGTGTACGGAAGCGTACGGACGGGGCGGGGGCGATGGCTGTTCCGTCTTGACCCTGGTCAATGCCGGGCGATATTTGCCGGCCGTTAATGTCTCGGTCGCTAAAACCCTTTGCCTCCTTCTCGGGGGCACTACTCGAAGGAGACAACGATGACCCGTCATACCGTTCGCTGGGCCAAGCTCGCCCTCGTCGCGCTGCCGCTCGCGCTCGCCGCCGGCTGCACCAGCCTGAGCGCCGAGGATCGCGCGTCCATCACCGAGGCGCGCGACGCCGCGCGGCAGGCGCAGCAGTCGGCCAATCAGGCTCAGCAGGCCGCGAACGAGGCCAAGGCCGCCGCGCAGAAGGCGCAGGCCGATGCCGCCGAGGCCAACCAGAAGGTCGATCGCGCGTTCAGCCGCACCACGCGGACGAAGTGACGCCGTTGCCCGACGCGAACGGGGCGGGTCCGCGAGGACCCGCCCTTTTTCGTTGTCCGTCCCCATGTCGCTAGTAGAGCCCCGACGGCTGCGCCGCCGGGGTCGCCGCAGCGCGACCGGGGGACCGCGCCGCAGGTCCGCCTGCAGGTGACGGTTTCGCGTCCGCGGTCTTCGCGCCGGGCTCGACCCGGTCGGCGATCACCGGCGTGAGCGCGATCGGCACGCCCGACCTTTCGGCGGCGGTCTTGCGGACGACGTTCCAATCGACGACATGGGCCGCGTCGCCCGCGGCCTTCAGCACCATCGCCTCGAGCTCCGGGATCGGCTCGAACGTCACCGGATCGCCGACCTCGATCTTGTCGATCTCGTCCTGGGTCGGTGAGACCTCGAGCCAGAGGCGGCCGGTCGACCATCCGAGTTTCACCGTCTGGTTGACGACCCGCACCGGCGTCCCGATCGGCACCAGCGGGTACAGCATCGCGATGCCCTCGGGATAGCAGTGGATGCAGCCGCGGCTGATCTGACGCCCGACTCCCCATGGATTGTTGGTGCCGTGGATGATGTAGCCCGACCAGCCGAGATAGATGCCGTGACTGCCGAGCGGATTGTCGGGTCCCGGCGGAACCGCGGTCGGCAGATCGGGGTTGTCGCGGCGCTCGCCGGGCGTCGGATACCAGGTCGGGTTCTCGACCTTGCGGACCACGGTCGTGGTGCCGCGCGGGCTGCGGTAGCCCTCGCGGCCGCTGCCGACGGCGAAGCTGAACGTGCGGCCGTCGGCCATGAAGTAGTAGAGGCGGAGGTCGGCGAGGTTGATGACGATCCCGCGGCGCGGCGCGTCGGGCAGCAGATGGCCGATCGGCAGCGTCACCGGCGTGTCGTGGCCCGGCAGCCAGTGATCGACGCCGCGATTGGCGTTGATCATCTCGACGTATCCGAGGTTGAAGGCGCGCGCGACGTCGAGCAGCGTCTCTTCCTGACGCGTGCGATAGGTGAGCGTCGTCCCGAGCATGTCGCCGACGAGGTCGAACTGCGGCGGGGGACCGAACGGCACCGGATCAGGCGCCGCCGGCTCGGCATGGGCACGCGGCAAGCCGGCCGTCAGCGCGAATCCGGCTCCCAGCTTCAGGAACGTCCGGCGACACAGCTTGAGGTTAACGCTCATGGCGAGACCCTAGGGTTGCCGCCGCGTGGGCGCAACAGGAACTGCGGCCACGCCGCAAGTCGCGGGCGGCGCGGGAAAACGCGGCGAATTCGTCGCGCATTCCCGACATCCCTAACGCGGCGTTAACGGCGCGGGCGCGATAACGGCGCACCGCAACCTGGTGCCGCGATGCCCTTCCGACGCCTCCGACGCGCCCTGCTGCCACGCCGGATCCGCTCCGCCGCGAAAGATCTCGCGCGCGCTGACGGCGGCGGCAGCGCCGTGGAGTTCGCGCTCGCCGGATCGCTGCTGGCGACGCTGCTCGGCGGCATCCTCGACTTCGGCATCATTCTGTTCGTGAACTCCGCCCTCGAAGGCGGGCTGCGCGACGCGTCGCGCTTCGCGCTCACCGGATTCACGCCGGCGACCGAGACCCGCGAGCAGAAGATCATCGACATCATCAACGACCGGCTGATGGGCCTCTATCTGGTGACCCCGAACGACGTCAGCACCCGCGTCTACTCGTCGTTCTCCAACGTCGGCCAGCCCGAGCCCTACACCGACACCAACCACAACGGCCAGTACGACGTCGGCGAGCCGTTCACCGACATCAACGGCAACGGCCGTTGGGACGCCGACATGGCGGCGTCGGGCGCCGGCGGCGCGGGGCAGGTGGTGGTGTACGAGGTGACCGTCAACTGGCACGTGCTGACGCCAATCCTGCTGCCGTTCGTCAGCGCCGACGGCACCATCCGCCTGACCGCCGGCACGGCGGTGCGCAACGAGCCGTTCAACTGAGTGCGCGCCATGCTTGCCCGCCTTCGCCGCCAGCTCCTCCGCTTCGCGCAAGATCGCGACGGCGCCACCCTCGCCGAATTCGCGGCCACGGCGCCGATTCTCATCATGCTGTTGCTCGCGGGCGTCGACGTCGCGCGCCTGTCGCTGCTCCAGCAGAAGCTCGACCGCACCAGCGCGAGCATCGGCGACATGGTCGCCCAGGGCCAGACCATCACGGCGGCGCAGATGAACGACATCTTCCAGTCGGTCGCCATCATCCTCGAGCCGTTCTCGACCGTGCCCGGCATCGTCATCGTGACGTCGGTGGGCGCGAGCAACGGCAACCCCGCGGCGATCAACTGGCAACGCTCCGGCGGCGGCAGCCTCGTCGCCACCAGCCACATCGGCACCCCGGGCCAGCCGCCGACGCTGCCGCCCGGCTTCGTCGTGCGCGACGGCGAGACCGTGATCATCGCGGAAGCCGTCTACAACTTCGCGCCATGGTTCCTGCCCGACACCATCGTGCCGCGGCAGGTCTACCACCGGGCGATGTACCGCCCGCGGCTCGGCAGCCTCAACACCATCAGCTAATAGGGCAGTTAACGGGGGCAGTCGGGCGGGCGGCGAGGGGGCCAACGACGCGGGCAGCTCGGCGGCCGCGCACCGGCCCTGTGCAATTCCCGCCCGGTGCAGGTGTCCCACCGCGTTCGCCCCCGCGCCCCGGCGTGGGACAGCAATCGCCGCGGAATTCCGCCAAAAACCCCCAGGTGTCCCACTGTCCCACACTGGCGATTTGGGACACCTGGGACAGTTGGGACACTTTTGCACAGGCGCCGCGGATCCGTGCCCAGACGGCACGGTTCTCGCATGCCGTCGTGGCCGTTCTCGGGTGTGTGCGCGCCCGTCACACCATCCCCCTCACCACAGTCACGGCGACTCTTAGGACCGGGCTCGCGCGGTCCTTCCCAAATGGGCACCGCCGCTCGTCACGCTCTCCCCATGGGAGAGAGAGAGGGACGGGTGAGGGGGCGCGCGCTGCGCCGGCATGCTCCCGAATCACCGAACCCGGCTCAGGTTTGCGAGACCTGAGTGGCGTGTGTCCCGCTGCGTGCATCCGCGCTGCTGCCTCACACGTAGTACTTGGGTTACGATCCCACGCCGCCCGCGCGGCCAATCGTTAAAGAACTACATGTCAGGGACGTAAAAGGGGACATCATGGCACTGCTCATCAAGGCGACGGAGATGGTCGGCCGCATCTCGGTCGAGGAGGCGATCGCCGCGGTCCGCCAGGGCTTCAAGGATCAGGGCGAGAAGCCCGCGTACAGCGCGCCGCGCATCCGAATCCAGCACGAGGACCGCCGCGTCAGCGTCCATCCCGGCGGCTGCCACAGCCTGCAGGTGTGCGGCACCTTCATCCACGTCGAGCGCTTCACGTTCCAGGGCGGCGCCCAGCAGTACGCCGCCGCCGGCAAGCGCGTCTACGTCGCCTACGACAGCGAGACCGCGCAGCTCATGGCGATCATCGTCGGCTCGCTGCCGCTGTTCGAGTACGAGCCGGAGGAAGACTGGTTCGGCACCGAGACGCCGATCACCGGCGCGATGGGAACCGACGTGCTGGCGCGCAAGGACTGCCGGATCATGGGGCTCTACGGCACCGGGCGGCAGGCGCGCCGCCATCTGGTGGCGATGTGCCGCATCCGCCCCGGCATCGAGCAGGTCCGCTTCTACAGCCGCAGCGCCGAGAACCGCGCCGAATTCGCGCGTCGCATGCAGCCCTACGTCAAGGCGAAGCTCGTCCCGGTCGACAACCCGGAGGCGGTGGCGCGCGGCGCCGATCTCATCGTGCTGGCCACCGGGTCCAACGTGCCGGTGCTGTTCGGGCGCTGGCTCGAGCCCGGCCAGCACGTCACCTCGATCGTCGCCAGCAACAAGGGCGTGTTCGAGCAGGGCTCGGTGTCGGCGCCGCGCCGAGAGTTCGACAACGACGTGATCGCCCGCGCCGACCTCCTGGTCGCGACCTCGAAGGAGCAGGCGATCATGGACGAGCAGGCCGACCTGTTCGATCCGGTGAGCAAGGGCATCACGTCGTGGGACCGCATCCCCAACATCGGCGAGATCCTCGCCGGCAAGGCGCAGGGGCGCCGCTCGCCCGAGCAGATCACGGTGTTCAAGCAGAACTCCGATCAGGGCGTCGGCTTCATGGCGCTGGCCAAGCTCGCCTACCAGAAGGCGAAAGAGGCGGGCGTCGGGATCGAGCTCTGACATGGCGCGCAAGCTTCCGCTGACGCTCGCGTGCGGCGATTACGAGATCACCCGTCCGCTGATGGAGGGCACGGTCGAGCCCGACGGCATCGAGCTCACCGTGCTCACCGACATGGACTCGGGCACGCGCCACTGGCGGTTCCTGCGCGGACGCGAGTTCGACGTCGCCGAGGTCTCGTGCTCGTCGTATCTGATCGCCCGCGATCAGGGCCTGCCGTTCGTGGCGATCCCCGTCTTCCCGCACCGCCGTTTCCGCCACGGCTTCATCTACGTCAACACGACGAAGGGCATCGCCGCGCCCAGGGACCTGATCGGCAAGCGCATCGGCGTGAAGCAGTTCCAGTCGTCGGCGATCGTATGGCTGCGCGGCATCCTCGCCAGCGAATACGGCGTGCCGCAGGAGTCGATCGAGTGGTTCTCCGAACTCGACGAGAGCATCGCCTTCGAGCCGCCGCCCGGGCTCAAGGTGTCGCGTCTGCCGGACGGCGCGCTGGTCGAGGACCTGCTGGCGAAGGGCGAGCTCGACGCCGCGCTCCACCCCGAGCTGATCGGCCCGATCGTGAAGGGCGACCCGCGCGTGGCGCGGCTGTTCGCCGATCCGCGGGCGGAGGAGGAGGCCTATTACAGGAAGACCGGGATATTCCCGATCATGCACGTGGTCGGCATCCGGCGCGAGGTGCACGAGGCGCACCCGTGGATCGCCTCGACGCTCTACCAGGCGTTCGACGCGGCGAAGTCGCGCGCCATGCGACGCATGCGCAATCCGCGCATCGTGCCGCTGGTGTTCTACACCGATGCGCTCGAGGAGCAGGAACGCACGTTCGGCAAGGACCCGTGGGAGTACGGGCTCTCGCCGCGCAACCGCAAGACGCTGGAGGCGGCGACTGCCTACGCGCACCAGCAGGGCCTGACCAAGCGCAGGCTGCCGGTCGACGAGCTGTTCGTCGGCCTCACCGAGAACCGGCAGCGCGGCATCTGACCGCGCGACAACAGGAGTCCGTCATGACCGATGCCGTCGAATCCCGCCCGCCATTCCCGCCATTCACCCGCGAGACCGCGGCGAAGAAGGTGCGCGCCGCCGAGGACGCGTGGAACGGCCGCAATCCGGAGAAGGTGGCGCTCGCCTACACGCCGGACAGCGTGTGGCGCAACCGCTCGGAGTTCCTCCACGGGCGCGCCGAGATCGTCGCGTTCCTGAAGCGCAAGTGGGCGAAGGAGCTCGACTACCGGCTGGTGAAGGAGCTGTGGGCTTTCGACGACAACCGGATCGCCGTGCGCTTCGCCTACGAGTGGCACGACGACTCCGGCAACTGGTTCCGGTCCTACGGTAACGAGAACTGGGAGTTCGACGCGAACGGCCTGATGCGCCGTCGTCACGCGTCGATCAACGACCTGCCGATCGCCGAGTCCGACCGCAAGTGGCGGTGGGACGCGTCGAAGCCCCGGCCCGCGGATCATCCCGGACTGTCGCTGGTCGATTCCTAGGAGCGAGTCCGACAGAGTTGCTCCGCAGCCCTGCATGCGCAGGGTGAGCGGCCGGTGCCAAACCTGACGATGACAGCCGCGCGGCCGAGATCCGCTACGCCGCCGCGCGGATTTCCGCGATCATGTCGCGCAGCCGGTTCTGCTGCTTCGCGCCCTCGCGCTGCATCAGCTCGACGTACGAGTAGTCGTGGTGCAGCCAGTCGATGATCGCGCGCCGATACGCCGGGCGTGCCTTGAGTCGCTCGTACCAGGCGGCGACACGGGGACGGCGGTCCCACAGGAAGTCGAGCTTCAGGTGGTCGAAGCGGGTGATGTAGGACGCGAAGCCGACGTCGGCGAGCGAGTAGTCGCCCACCAGCCACTCGGGGCCGCCGCCCGCCAGCGCCTGTCCCGGGCCGCCGCCGCCGAGCGCTTCCTCGATCTGGCCGAACAGGATGTCGATGCGGTGGAGCGCCGTGCGGAAGTGCGGATTGTCGAGGCCGCCCGCGACGCTCTGCGTCTTGCGGTCCTTCTTGTAGGGATCGAGGATGCGTCCGACCTGGTCGTCGTGCTTCGCCTGATGCCGGAAGGCGATCGACGAGGTGATGACGCCGGTGGCAGCGTGCACGTTCTCGTCGTTCATGCGGGTCCACATCCGCATCTGCGCGCGCTTGTACGGATCGGCGGGGCGCAAGGCGGGACCGTCGAACACCTCGTCGACGTACTCGTTGATGACGGTCGACTCTGGGATCACCTTGCCGTCGTGCACCAGCACCGGCACCAGCCCGAACGGGTTCATCGCGAGGTAGTCGGGCCGGTACTGGTCGGATGCCCGCAGGTCGACGAAGTGGCCGTCCCAGGCGACGCCCTTCTCCTCGAGCGCGAGCCGCGATTTCGCGGCGCAGACCGACGTGTGGTGATGGTAGAGCAGGACCGACATGCCGCCTCCGTTGCCCGTGCTTGTTTTCCGCACAGTTTGACCGGAGCGGGCGGCGGACGCCAGCCGTTCGGTCCGGAGGCTAGTCGATCTCGACCGTGCCTCTCATGCCGAACGCCGCGTGGAGCGGCTCGTCGCATTCGATGGCGTAGCTGCCGGCGCGCACGGGAACGAAGAAGAGGTCCTTCGATTCGCCCGCGTCGACACCGACGCTGACGAGGCGCGGTGTCATCAGGTTCGTGCCCGGCCCGACCAGCCTGGCGACGGCGATCGACTGGAAGAACTCCTTCGACGAGAAGTCGTGCGCTTCGATCCCGTCGTTGACGAAGTGCAGGCGATACGGCTTGCCGCGCTCGAACCGCAGCGTCGAGGGCTGATAGCGCCACTCGGTCAGCTTCACGTCGACGGTCTGGGCCTTGTCCCAGTCGATCGACGCGACCTGGCGCTCCACGTCGGCGATGTAGCCGGCATCGTTTCCGGACAGCACGTCCTTGGTGCCGCAGGCGGATAGCGCCAGCAGGGCGAGGGCGGCGAGGAAAGACCGATGGCAGAGACGCATGCTGCAGGCCCCCAATTGTTGCCTAACACAACACGCAGTGCGTTCCTTGTATTCCCCTGCCCATCTGTTCGCAATGCCCGCGTGATTTCCAATAGCGGAGTGAAATGTTACGATTCATTGGTCCCAACCTGGGACAGCCGGAGAACTGACGTTGGCGCATCGACGACGAGCATCACGCGCTGTCATGGCCGTTATAGCGGCTGCCATCATTGTCGCCTCGGGCGCACTTTGGTTTGCGCCGAGTCGCAAGGCCCCCAGCGCTGGTGGGGTAGTGCTTGCTCTACCAGAGGCATGCCGGGTTCGTCCGACCATCGATTGTCTGGCGGATGCAGCGTTTGAAATGCGCAGCGTAAGTCCGAAGCGAGGACATAGCGGAGTAGCCACGAACCTCGCGCGCGTAGGGCATTTCGAGCAGGCACGTATCGTTGCAGATATGGAAACGAACGAAGTTCTGCACCGCTTAACCCACGCAACGATCGTGCAATGTGAAGTCGCCGCGGCGGCGCGAGCGGACCCAGATAGTGCTGAATTGGCGGCGCTGGATAAGGTGGAGCGACCGACATCCGCCTACTTTCTAACGGCTCTCGACCTGCTGGGGCGGCGCCCTTACGACGCGCCGGATTTCGATATCGGCCGCATGGCGCTTCGCCAGTTGTCTACGACCCGCACCGTTACTGCGCTGATCGAACGCTTACGGGCGGCAAGTGACGCTGTCGGTCCCAACCTCCGTCCGTCTACGTACGCGCAATTAGCCGAACTCCTGATTCTCACCGGAGATGTCGAGACTGCGAAACAGTACTTGCAGTACGCGGTTGAGGGGCAACTGACGCGGACGCAGGTTGCAAGTCTGTGGGTACGAGCCGGGGATCCCAATCGTGCAATCGAGATAGCCGACGAATTCGGTGGCGTCGGTGCGACGGTGGTGCTTGACGCGGTGCGGGCGAAACTGCAGCGAAACGATCCTGTTTCGGAAGCGGTGGCTGCGCTCAAGGCTGCGTACCGGCGTGCCTCAGATGCCCGGCCGGAACGCGACGACGATGAACGACGGTTGGTGCAGCTCTTGGCCACCATAGATCGCGCCGCTGCGGCCGAGGCTGCCGGAGACGCATATGCGAGGGCAAAGGAGCCCAGGGTTTTTCCGTGGGCTCCATACCTGAAATCCGCCGCTATGTTTGCCGACGTAGGTGATCTTGCTGCCGCGCGGGAAGCCATCGGTGCAGCAATCGCAACGTTCCCACGCGACTCGACAATAGTCGCGGTGGGGTTTCACTTTGGTCCCATGAGGTTCGCCGACTGGGACCTCAAGAACGAGGCACTGATGAGTGCTGCCGTCCAGTTCTTCAGAATTGGCGACACGGAATCCGCAGCGGCGTTGCTGAAAGAGCTGCCTGATCGGTGGCGCGCGGACATGTGGATGAAGCTGCTCACGGAAGCACTTCCTCCCGGCGTTAGCCTGCCGACATGGGACGCTATGGTCGTCGATCTGCCCGATCAGCATCGCGCCCGTTTGCTGTCTAGAATTGCAGCCATCCGTGCAGGCCGTGGCGAGTTCGGTGGAGCGCTGGATGCTGTCCGCCAGATGCTGGACGATCCTAAGCTCGCGGTTGCGAGCGCGACTGCGGCCCCGACGGGTCTTGAGGTATCTCTCCTCGCAAACGATCGCCCGCTCGCCATTAGGGCGCTTCGCGCGATGATAGAGGCAGCCAGTAGAGGGGATCCGGAAACCTACGGTTTGCGTCTTAGCCACATTGCTGCGCTATGGGCCGAACTTCTACCCGAGGTCGAGCTCTGAGCGTCGCCAATGTGGCATTGCGCATCGTCAGGACGGAACCCGGCCGGGAAGGATGCGTTGGTCGGTCGCGGCCCACGAGCACCGTAGAGGAGATCCCATGGCGACCGAATTGGACCATCACGCACCGGAGCCGGACGTCGCCGAGCACGAGCGGACGTTCGAGAATTTCACCAAAGGGATGGCGATCTTCGCCGCGCATGTCGGCGTCATCCTGCTGCTGCTCGCGGCGGTGTCGCTCTAGGGAAAAACACGCAGCCTTCGGCGGAGCGGGCGAGGACGCGCGTAGACTCGGCTACTCCGGTCTGGCCGCGAACAGCTTCTGCGCGTCGGCGCGGGTGGCATCGGTCGCCAGCACGTCGAACCCGCGGTCGCGGTACAGCGCGCGGCCGATGTTCCGGATCGCTCCGAACACCGCCAGCGACGGCCCCGATGCGGTGCTGATCCGGGCGACCCCGAGTTTCTCGAACGTTGCCGCCGGCGGCATTCCGCTCTTGCCGACGATGTTGACCGGCGCCTTGATCGCCGCGACCAGCTCCCCGATCGTGTTCGGATCGCTGAGCCCGATGGGAAACACGCAGTCCGCACCCGCCGCGAGATACGCCTTGGCGCGCCGGACCGTCTCGGCGAAGCGCGTGGTCTCTTCGCCGACGTGCTTCTGGTAGACGTCGACCCGTGCGTTGATGACGAGCGGGATGCCCGCCGCGTTCGCCCGCTCGCGCGCGGTGCGGATGCGCGCGGCGGCGTCATCGACGCTGCGGATGGGATTGTCGTGGTCGGCTGTGCCGTCCTCGAGATTGATGCCGACGGCACCCGCCCGGATGATGTCGTCGATGTGCTGCGCGAGCTGATCGAGCGAATCGGCGTAGCCCGCTTCGATGTCGGCGGTGACCGGCACGCGCACCGCGCGGACGATCCGCTCGGTCGCCGCGACGACCTCGGACCACGGCGCCTTCTCGCCGTCGGGATAGCCCAGCGCCCACGCGACGCCGCCGCTCGTGGTGGCGACGGCCTTGAAGCCCTCGGCCTCGAACACCCGCGCGCTCATGGGGTCCCAGGCGTTGGGCAGCAGCAACAGCGGCGGCGTCCGATGCATCGCTCGGAACGCTTCG
Organism: Gemmatimonas sp.; assembly: GCA_050260515.1. Classification (GTDB taxonomy): domain Bacteria; phylum Pseudomonadota; class Alphaproteobacteria; order SMXQ01; family SMXQ01; genus DATJIG01. The sequence goes on along the minus strand of JBLNCI010000048.1, from coordinate 100,781 downwards.
GCGAGCTGCTTCTGCCTCGCTTTGTCCATCGTGTTCGCTCCGTCGGCTAGGCCAAGAACTCCGTCACGAACTCCGCCGTCGCGTCGGGCTGCTCGGCGACTGTCGAGTGACCGGCGTCCTTCACGGTCTTCAGGCCCATGCAGCCGGGCAGGAGCTTCGCGTACTCTTTGCCGTGGGCGATCGGCACCATGCGGTCCTTCTCGCCCCAAACGACGAGCGACGGGCACCCGATGCGGTACACGCGGTTCGTCAGCGCGCGGTTGTAGAAGTAGGGTGGCTTGAAACCGACCCACGAGCCTAGCCGCAGCATCTGATAGCGCCGCACCTCCTCATCGAGGTCGCCGCGGCCGTCCGGGATGAACTCGGTCGCGATCGGGTCCTTCGCGTTGCGGAACAGGAGATCGCGCAGGCCCTCGTTGGAGCCCCAGTCGCTCGGCTGCGCCATCATGAAGATGTCGCCGGTCGGCTGCCCGGGGACGAACAGGCCCATGGCGTCGATCAGCACCAGCCGCGCGACCTTCTCCGGATGACGCGCCGCCAGCTCGGCGGCGATCCAGCCGCCGAGGCTGTGGCCGACGACGTCGACGCGCTTGAGGTCGAGCGCGTCCAGCACCTCGAGATAATGGAAGACCACGTCCTCGATCGCGAGGATGTCGGGGTTCTCGTCGCTCTCGTTGCAGCCGGGATGCGCCGGCGCGACGACCCGCGCGGATTTGGCCAGGCGCCGGTGGAACGGCATGAAGTCCGTCTTGAGTCCGTGGACGTCGACGAAGCCGTGGAGATAGAGCAGGGGGGCGCCGCTGCCCGTCTCCAGCACGTTGACCTTGCGGCCGCGGATATCGAGCATGCGCGATGGCGCGTTGATGACCGTGCTCATCGGGCGGCTCCAACCAAGGCCCGGGGATTCTCCAGCTCGCGGCCGTAGCGCTCGGCGAACATCGCCTTCGACTCGGCGCGCAGCCGCGGCGCGACGTCGTCGATGAAGCGCTTCATGCTCCGGCGCACCAGCTCCTGCGGCATGTTGCCGAGGTGGAACTGGATCAGCAGGTTGCCGACCTGGCTCTCGCTGACGAGCTTCGAGAGGCGGCGGTAGACCGTCTCCGAATCGCCGATGACGATCGAGTTCGATTTCTCGAGCTCCTCCCACGAATCGGCGTCGCCGAGGAGCTTCGAATCCGGCCGCATGTTCTGGAGCAGGACGCGGAAGTCCTTGGGCGGCACGTACGGCACGCCCGGCCCGAAGGTGAGCTGGCGGCCTTCGCGGCGGAGATGGCCCTTGAGGCAGTTCTTGAGGAAGTACCAGATGCCCTCGCGCGCCTCCTCCTTGGCCTGGGCGTCCGTCTCGCCGACGTAGACCGAGAGCAGGATGCCCATGCGGAACGGCTGGTAGGTGTCGCCGACCGCCTCGATCGCCTGCGCGAACTCGCGCTGGCTCTTCTGGGTCTCCTCGCCGTGGCTGCGCGACGACAGGAAGAACGCGAACCCGCGCTTCGCCACCTGGTGCATCGTGCTCTTCGAGCGCGAGCCGGGAACCCACACGGCGGGATGCGGCACCTGCGCCGGGCGCGGCCAGGTGTTCACGTAGCGCAGCGGATACCAGCGGCCCTCGTGCCGGAACGGGCCGTCCTTGGTCCAGGCCGCGGTGATGAGGTCGACTGCCTCCCAGAACTGCTCGCGGGTCGCCGCCGACGGCACGTTGTAGTTGAAGGTCTCCTGACCGGAGCCGGGAGCGAGGCCCGCGATGATCCGCCCGTTCGACATGTTGTCGAGCATCGCGTATTCCTCGGCGACGCGGAGCGGGTTGATGTGGAGCGGCAGCAGATTGCCGAGCACGACGATCTTGCCGCGCGTCGTCGTCTGGGTCAGCGCGGCGGCGATCAGGTTTGGCGACGGCATCAGCCCGTAGATGTTCTGGTGGTGCTCGTTGAGCACCATGCCGTCGAATCCGATCTGGTCGCCGTAGGAGAGCTGGTCGATGTACTCCTGATAGAGGCCGCGCGCCTTGTCGCGGTCCCACAGGCTGTTGGGGACGGTGACCCATCCCGTGTCCTGGGTCTGATCGAAGTCTTTGGCCAGATACGGATAGGCCATGAAATGCCAGCAGAATAGCTGGACCGGCTGACTCATCGCGCTCTCCCTGTTCGTCGCCGCGAGGCGATGAACGACAGTTGAAAGAACAGCTCGTCGCGCGGGCGACGAACGCGCATTCATGCTGGGCGCAATGATACGGGGAGAGCGCGGCGGCGAAACAGCGAATTGCGCGGGCGGCGCGCGTTTCACTATTTGCAGGTTGCGATGACGCTCTTGGCCGCGGCTACTTCTTCGGCACGAAGCGATCGACCCACTGCTCGAACGCCTGCATGAACTTGGTCAGGAACTCGCGGGTCGATTGCACGACGAGTTTGCCCTCGGCGTCGAAGTACTTGTCCGCGCCGCCGAGATAGGCCTCGGGCGACGGCATGATCGGCACGTTGAGGAACACCATCGACTGGCGCAGATGATGGTTGGCGCCGAAGCCGCCGATTGCGCCGCCGACGGCGGTGACGATCGCGCCGGGCTTGCCGTTCCACACGCTCTGGCCGTAGGGGCGCGAGCCGACGTCGATCGCGTTCTTGAGGGCGCCCGGGACCGAGCGGTTGTACTCGGGGCTGACGAACAGCAGGGCATCGACAGCGCGTATGCGATCGCGGAACGCGGTCCACTCGGGATAGGGATTGGGCTCGCGGTCCTGGTTGAACAGCGGGAGCTGGCCGATCTCGACGGTCTCGAGAGCGAGCGACGACGGCGCGAGCTCCTTCAGCGCGTTGGCGACCTTGCGGTTGATCGAATCCTTGCGGAGGCTGCCGACGAGCACGGCGACGTTCCTGGCCATGACGATCCTTTCTCGACGCGAAGAGTGGACGATGGGACGGATGGAGATTTCGACGCGGGGACTGGGGACGGCCGGGGCGAAGACCGGGAAAGTGCGGCGGGGCGTGCGCTTTTCTTCGTTTTCCGCCAAGGGTATGCTAACGAAACCGCGCGCGAGGCCGCTGGGGCAATAATGAATCGCCCGACGGGCGGCGTAAAGGCGACCTCGAGGGCGATTGAACAGAGCGACTGGCGCGCACTTGTCCGTAACCACTCGTCGGCCGCCGTGCGACGTAACCGAGGACTCGAGATGACCGAGCCGCAGCTTTCCCGACGCAACCGCCGCATGCGTGCCGCGCGCCCGCTCGCGATCGCGTCGGCCCTTGCCTCCGTTCTCACCCTCGGGGCCTGCTCGGCGACTCCCGACTGGGCGAACCCGGTCGAGTGGTACAAGGGCGCCACGTCGGTCTTCGACTCGAGCGACAAGGAAGGGGCTCCGGCGGCGCCTTCGGAAGAGGCGGCCGACCTCATCGCCAAGCCGACGCCGGGCGCGGGCGAGCCGTTCCCGAATCTCGCCTCGGTTCCCGAACGTCCGAAATCGGTGACGTCGCCCGAAGAGCGCAAGCGCATCACCGCGAGCCTCGTCGCCGACCGCGACAATGCGCGCTACGTCGATCCGCCGCCGCGGCCCGCGCCGGTCAACGTCCCGCGTCCGGTGCGGAGCGACTCCGCTGCGGCATCGGCGCCGCAACGGACACCGGCGGCTCCCGAGCCGCCGCCACCGCCCGCCGCCGAGGCTCCGTCTCCGCCGCCGCCTGCCGCGGTGGCGCCGCGTCCGAGTCCCGTTCCGACGCAGACCGCGCAGGCCCCGGTGAGGACACCGGCGCCGCCCGTCAGCGCCGCGCCGCGTCCGCCCGTCGCCGACAGCACGCCGACCCCGCCGCCGCCGGCGGTCGCCGCGCCGCCCGAGGTGGTCGCCGCGACTCCGGCGCCGGTTCCCGCGCCGCGCCTGAACGGGCCGCAGCCCGACGCGGTCGTCCTGTTCAACGACAACTCGAGCCAGGTGTCGCCGGAGCAGCGCCGGGGCCTTGGCGCCGTCGTCCGAGAGGCGAAGACGCGCAACGCGACCGTGCGCGTGGTCGGCCGGTCGTCGCCGCCGAAGCGCCAGACCCAGGCGGCGCTCCTCGCCAACTTCAACGCCGCGTGGAACCGTGCCCATGCCGTCGCCGACGCGCTGACGCGGCTCGGCCTGCCCGCGTCGCAGATCCGCGTCGAGGCGGAGACCTCACCCGAGACCGCGCCCGAGGTGGCGAGCGTGCCGCGCGGCGACGCCGGTCTCCGGCGCGCCGACATCTATCTCGAATAGCCGGTTGGAATAGCCGGGCTGCAACAGCGTGGCGAAATCCGGCTGAGGCGCGCCGGAGCGCTATAATTTTGCCATCCAGACAGGTATAAGGAGAGCAGCCGCGCGGCGCTCGGCCCACAAGACGTGGGGGGTACCGGCCGGCGGAAAACACAAGGCTCGCGCCCCAGCCTCAAGCCCAAGCCTCAAGGACAGGCCCCTAGCCCAGCACGGTCATGGAACAGGAATTCTACCGGATCAAACGGCTTCCCCCGTACGTCTTCGCCGAGGTCAATGCGATGAAGGCGCGAGCGCGGGCCGCGGGCGACGACATCATCGATTTCGGCATGGGCAATCCGGACCAGCCGACGCCGCCGCACATCGTCGACAAGCTGGTCGAGGCCGTGAAGGACCCGCGCACCCACCGCTACTCGGTGTCGCGCGGCATCCCCGGGCTGCGGCGCGCCAACGCGGCCTATTACAAGCGCCGCTTCAACGTCGACGTCGATCCCGAGACCGAGACGATCGTCACCATCGGCTCGAAGGAAGGCCTCGCCAATCTCGCGAGCGCCATCACCTCGCCGGGCGACACCATCGTCGTCCCGAACCCGAGCTATCCGATCCATCCCTACGGCTTCATCATCGCCGGCGCGGCGGTGAGCCACGTGCCGATCGGCCCCGGCCACGACTTCATGGCCGGCCTCAAGCGCGCGGTCGAGCACTGCGTGCCGGCGCCGCTCGCGGTCGTGCTCAACTTCCCGGCCAATCCGACGGCGATGGTCGTGGGCCTCGACTTCTACGCCGAGGTCGTCGACTTCTGCCGCTACCACAACATCTTCATCCTGTCGGATCTGGCGTACGCCGAGATCTACTTCGACGGGGTGCCGCCACCCTCGATTCTGCAGGTGCCCGGCGCCAAGGACGTGGCGATCGAGTTCACCACGGTGTCGAAGACCTACAACATGCCGGGCTGGCGCATCGGCTTCGCGACGGGCAACAAGCGGCTCGTCTACGCGCTGACCCGCATCAAGAGCTATCTCGACTACGGCGCGTTCACGCCGATCCAGGTGGCGGCGACCGCTGCGCTCAACGGTCCGCAGGAGTGCGTCGACGAGATCCGCGAGCTCTATCGCGCGCGGCGCGACGTGCTGGTCGAGAGCTTCGCCCAGGCCGGGTGGAACATCCCGTCGCCGCCGGCGACGATGTTCGCGTGGGCGCCGATCCCGCCGCCGTTCGAGCACCTGGGCTCGCTCGAGTTCTCGAAGCTGCTGATGCGCGAGGCCAAGGTCGCGGTCTCGCCGGGCATCGGCTTCGGCGAGTACGGCGACAACCACGTGCGCATCGGGCTGGTCGAGAACCGCCACCGCATCCGTCAGGCGGCGCGCAACGTGCGCCAGTTCATGCGCTCCGCCGACCGCCTGCTGGGCGAGGTGGAGAAGAGCCGGGCGGTGGCGCGCTAGTGGCCGCGCCGCTCCTCTGCCGCTGAGCCTCCGCTGATCATGCGCGACTCCCTCAACATCGCCGTCGCCGGTCTCGGCACGGTCGGCACCGGCGTCGTCCGCCTGCTCGACGAGAACGCGAAAGCGCTCGAGCGCCGCTGCGGGCGCAAGCTCAACCTTGTCGCCGTCTCGGCCCGTGACCGGACCAAGGACCGCGGCGTCGACCTGTCGAAGGTCCGCTGGTTCGACGATCCGGTGAAGATGGCGAGGGCGCCCGGCATCGACGTCGTCGTCGAGCTGATCGGCGGCTCGTCCGGCGCCGCGCGCGCCGTTGTCGAGACGGCGATCAAGGCAGGCCGCGCGGTGGTGACCGCGAACAAGGCGCTGCTCGCCCATCACGGCACCGAGCTCGCGCTCGCCGCCGAGCGCAAGGGCGTGCAGCTCGCCTTCGAGGCCGCGGTCGCGGGCGGCATCCCGATCATCAAGGCGTTGCGCGAAGGCCTCGCCGGCAACCGCGTGTCGCGCGTGTACGGGATCCTCAACGGCACCTGCAACTACATCCTCACGGAGATGCGCCGCACCGGGCGCGACTTCACCGACGTGCTCGAGGAGGCGCAGGACAAGGGCTACGCCGAGGCCGATCCGTCGTTCGACGTCGACGGCATCGACGCGGCGCACAAGCTTGCGGTGCTGTCGGCGGTCGCATTCGGCAGCAAGGTCAACTTCAAGGCGGTGCACGTCGAGGGCATCCGCCACGTCACCGCGCTCGACATCGCGTTCGCCGACGAGCTCGGTTTCCGCATCAAGCTGCTCGGGCTCGCCGCGCGCACCGAGGCCGGCATCGAGCAGCGCGTGCATCCGTGCCTCGTGCGCCTCGGCACGCCGATCGCCCACGTGGAAGGCGTGTTCAACGCCGTGGTCGCGGAGGGCGACTTCGTCGGCCAGGCGGTGTTCCAGGGCCGCGGCGCCGGGCAGGGGCCGACCGCCTCGGCGGTGGCGAGCGACCTCGTCGACATCGCCCGCGGCGTGCGTGTTCCTACGTTCTCGGTCCCGGCGCGCTCGCTGGAGGCCGCCCGGGCGGTGCCGATGACGCGCCATCTCGGCGCCTATTACATCCGCCTGATGGTGACCGACCGCCCCGGCGTGATCGCCGACGTCACGGCGGCGTTCCGCGACCAGCGGATTTCGCTCGAATCCATGCTTCAGCGGTCGCGTGACCCGAAAGAGGCGGTTCCTGTGGTGCTTGTCACACACGAGACGCGGGAATCCTCTATGCGTCGGGCGCTTGCAAAAATCGCGGCGCTCGATACCGTGCAGGAGCCGCCGCGCGTCATTCGTATCGAGGAACCCTGACAATGCCTGACCAGAAGCTGATGGAACCGAAGTCCGTCGAAACCGCCGCCGCCATGGATCGCAACCTCGCGCTCGAGGCCGTGCGCGTGACGGAGTTCGCCGCGCTCGCCGCGTCCAAGCTGATGGGCCGCGGCGACGAGAAGGCCGCCGACCAGGCGGCCGTCACCGCGATGCGCACCGCGCTCAACGGGCTGTGCATCGACGGCACCGTCGTCATCGGCGAAGGTGAGCGCGACGAGGCGCCGATGCTCTACATCGGCGAGAAGGTCGGGCTCGGCGGACCGAGGATCGACATCGCCCTCGACCCGCTCGAAGGCACGACGATCACCGCGAAGGGCGGCAACAACGCGCTCGCCGTCATCGCGATGGCGGATCACCAGGGCTTCCTCAACGCGCCCGATGTCTACATGGACAAGATCGCCGTCGGCGGCGGATTGCCCGACGGCGTCGTCGATCTCGATGAGACGCCGGCCAAGAACCTACGCAACCTCGCCAAGGCGAAGAAGGCCGACGTCAGCGATCTCGTCGTCTGCATCCTCGACCGCCCGCGCCACACCGAGCTGATCGCCAAGGTCCGCGAAGCCGGCGCCCGCATCATGCTGATCTCCGACGGCGACGTGTCGGGCGTGATCGCCACGTCCCAGCCGGTCAGCGGCGTCGACATGTACCTCGGCTCCGGCGGCGCGCCGGAGGGCGTGCTTGCCGCCGCGGCGCTGCGCTGCATCGGCGGCTTCATGCAGGGGCGGCTGATCTTCCGCAACGACGACGAGCGCGCCCGCGCCGCGAAGTGGGGCGTGACCGACCTCAATCGCAAGTACGGCCTTCTCGACCTCGCCAAGGGCAACGTGATGTTCGCCGCAACCGGCGTCACCGACGGCACGCTGCTCCACGGCGTGCGCCGTTTCCCCGGTGGCGCGGTGACGGAGTCGATCATCATGCGCTCGAAGAGCGGCACCGTGCGCAAGATCCAGGCGACGCACAATTTCACCATCAAGAGCAGCGATCACCTGATCGCGAGCTGATGGCCGAGACGGACACCCTCGCGGCTCCGTTCGACGTAACGTCATCCTTCACCGGTCGTGCGTGGCGTCTGCGCGCTCCCGACGAGCGCGCGACGCTGCTGCTGTCCCAGCGCCTCGGGGTGCCGGAGATCTTCGCGCGGCTGCTGGCGTCGCGCGGCGTCGGTGTCGACGAGGCGGACCGCTTCCTCAATCCCACGTTGAAGGACGGATTCCCCGATCCGTCGCACCTGAAGGACATGGACCGCGCCGCGGAGCGGCTGACGCGGGCGGTGCAGTCCGGCGAGCCGATCGCGATCTTCGGCGACTACGACGTCGACGGCGCGACCTCGACGGCGCTGCTTTTGCGATTCTTCCGCGCCGTCGGCGCGAACGCGACCTTCTACATCCCTGATCGCCTGAAGGAGGGCTACGGACCCAACGGCCCGGCGCTACGCGCTCTCGCCGCCAAGGGTGTGAAGGTGGTCGTGACCGTCGACTGCGGCACGACGGCGCACGCGGCGCTCGCCGAGGGGAAAGAGGCCGGCCTCGACGTCATCGTTGTCGACCATCACGTCGCCGAGCCTGCGTTGCCGCTGGCGTACGCGGTGGTGAATCCGAACCGTCTCGACGAGACCTCGCCCCACGGCAATCTCGCCGCCGTCGGCGTCGCGTTCCTGCTCGTGGTCGCCGTCAACCGCTGCCTGCGTGGCGCGGGCTGGTACGGACTGCAGGGCGGCGGCAAGCGCGGCGAGCCAAACCCCGTGCAGTGGCTCGACATCGTCGCGCTGGGGACGGTGTGCGACGTCGTCAAGCTCACCGGACTGAACCGCGTGCTGGTGACCCAGGGCCTCAAGGTCGCGGCGCAGCGCGGCAACGTCGGTCTCAACGCGCTTGCCGAGGTCGCGCGGCTCGACAAGCGTCCCGACGCCTGGCACCTCTGCTTTCTGCTCGGACCTCGCGTCAACGCCGGCGGCCGCGTCGGCGAATCGACGCTGGGCGCGCGTATCCTCTCGACCGAGGACCCCGACGAGGCGCGCGAGCTCGCCCGCCGGCTCGACGCCTACAACACCGAGCGGCGCGAGATCGAAGCACGCGTGCTCGTCGAGGCGGAGGCCCAGGTCGCGGCCAATCTCGCGAAGGGCATCGGCAGCAATTCCGGCGAGAACGCGCTCGCATTCGCGTGCTCGGAAGGCTGGCACCCGGGCGTCATCGGCATCGTCGCCTCGCGGCTCGTGGAGCGCTTCAACCGCCCCGCGATCGTCGTCGCGCTGAGCGACGGCATCGGCAAGGGCTCGGGACGCTCGGTCAAGGGCGTGGACCTCGGGACTGCGGTGATCGCCGCGCGACAGGCGGGGCTGCTGACCAACGGCGGCGGACACCCGATGGCCGCCGGGCTCACCGTGGAAAGCGGCAAGGTCGGGGATCTCGTGTCGTTCCTCGCCGAGCGCCTTGCTGCCGACCTGACGAGGGCGCGCGCCGAAGGCGAGGCCGGCCGCGCGATCTCCATCGATGGAACGCTCGCGGTCGAGGGTGCGCGGCCGGATCTCTGCCGCCTCGTCTCGAAGCTCGGTCCTTTCGGCGCCGGGAACCCGGAGCCGCGGTTCGCCCTGATGCACGCCCGCATCGGCAAGGCGGAGCGAATCGGTGAAGACCACATCCGGGTGTTCCTGACCGGAAACGGCGGCGGCCGTATCAAGGCGATGTCCTTCCGCTCAGCCGACCAGCCCCTCGGCAAGGCGCTGCTGGAGGCGCAGGGGCGATCGATCCATGTCGCCGGCAAGCTCCGCCTCGACGACTGGATGGGAACCGAGCGCGTCGAACTGCTGATCGACGACGCGGCGCCGGCTGCCTGACGCTCCTCACGCGTAAATATTTAGTAATCATGTGTGGGCCATCGTGATGGCCCGGCCCGGGCTCGCGGCCGCGGCGTTGGTCACGGAAACGCTCGCGCCTCCGAGGCGTTTCCGCAGTGTGGTGGTCAGCAGGGAGTGGGCGGATGTTCGATCACATCGGCTTCGGGGTCGCGTCGTACAAGAAGAGCCGGGCGTTCTATCTCGCCGCGCTGGCGCCGCTCGGTATCGTTGTGGTCAAGGAAGGGCCCGAGTGGACGATGCTCGGGAAGGCGGGGAAGCCGGGATTCTGGTTCGGCAACCACGGGGTCCCGCCCGGCCCGATGCACCTCGCCTTCACCGCCGACAGCCGCGAGCAGGTCCGGGCCTTCTACGAGGCCGCGATCGCCGCGGGCGGGCTCGACAACGGAAAGCCCGGCATCCGCGCCGAATATCACGCGAACTACTACGGGGCCTTCGTCTTCGACCCGGACGGCCACAACATCGAGGCGGTCTGCCACAAGCAACGGTAGCGGTCTCCAGCGGCTGGAACCTTTCGCTGCCTCAGCGGCTTACCCTCTGTCTGCGCAGAGGAGGGCGGCATGCAATCGCGACAGGATCATGCGGGCGAAGGGCTTCCCGGCGAGCCGACCATGGCGGAAGCGGAGCTGCGGGTGCTCGCCCGCGGCGACGGAACGTGGCTGGTGTTCACCACCTCCAAGGGCCACCACGCGCGGGTGAAGATGGAGCACGTCGCCGATTCGATCGGCGGGGCCAACGGCGAGGTCATCCGCGAGTGGTGCGACGACCAGCACGCCCGAACGGCGCTGTAATCCCCGCAACGACTGGCTATCGACCCAGAACTCGGCGGCGGCCGGACCTCTCCGGCCGCCGCCGTTCGCTGCGGTCGTAACGGTCAGTAGCCTGTCTCGGTGAGTTGCCCGACGTAGAGCTTGATGAAGGTGTCGAGGCGGGGCTTGCGCTGGTAGTGCGCGAACTCCTTCGGCACGACAAGCTCCTTCTTGATCTGCTCGACGGTTTTTCCCTTCGCCAGCAGCTTCGATACTTCGTCGCGCATGACGAGGAAGTAACGCTTCTGCTCCTCGAGATCGGCAACGCCGCGCCCGACATGGACGGGCCCGTGGCCGGGGACATAGGTGTCGACCGGCAGGTGGCGGTTGATGACGTTGTCCAGGTGCGCGACCCACCCGTCGACGTTCGCGTAGAAGATTTCGCCGGACTCGCTCTGGCCGGGGTGGATCTCGGTGTCGAGCAGATCGCCCATCAGCATGATGCGCTTCTCCGGCACGTAGACCGTGAGATCGGAGGTGGAATGGCCGTGCCCCTCGTCGGTAAGGTGGAAGGTAAGGCCGCCGAACTTGAGGGTCATGCCGCCGTCGAAGGCGATGTCCGGCAGCACCATCTCGGCGTTCTTGTAGTGCGCCCACTCGGGGTTGTTGCTGCCCTTGCGCTCAGCGAACTCCGATCCCGCCTGCATGTAGTAGTCGCGCGCCTGCGTACGCGTGGCGATGAAGGTCGGCTTGTCCTCGCGATAGATCCACATGCCCGTCGCGTGGTCTCCGGCGGAATGCGACGTGATCAGGTACGTTACCTTCTTGTCGGTGAGCTTGCGGATCGCGGCCAGCACCTGATCGGCGGTCTTGAGGTCGGCGTCGAAGACCAGCACGCCGTCGGGCGTGATGAAGAACGCCGCGTTGGACGAACCGCGGTCGTTCTGCATGAAGTAGACGTCGTCGGCGATCTTGTGTTGCACCATGGTGTCGGCCAGCGCCGGCGCGCCGACGGCGACGGCAGCAAGCGCCAGCGCGGCGAGCGCGCTACGGAAAGGATGGGTGGACATCGTTTTCTCCCCGAGGATCTGATTTTGTGATCCCGATCTGTTCAAGCTTGGCGGGAGTGTAGGCGAGGCGGTGAAGGCGCGGAAGTCGCCGAGGGGCGGGCCGGGACGGGATAGGCTGTCCTGTGCTATGAAGCGCCCCGAACGAGGGCTGATGTGACCGCAACATTGAAGATCGGCGACGTGGAGATCGGCGGCAGGGTGCTGACCGCGCCGATGACCGGCGTCTCGGACCTGCCGTTCCGTCGCGCGGCATCCCGTCTCGGCGCCGCGTACGTCGCGACCGAGATGGTCGCCTGCGAGGAGTTCGCCCGCGGCCGCCCCGACGTGGTGCGCCGCGCCGCCGTCGGCGATGGCCTCCCGCTCACGGTCATCCAGTTGGTCGGCCGCAAGGCCGAGTTCCTCGCCAAGGGCGCGGCGATGGCGGAAGCCGCCGGCGCCGACATCGTCGACATCAACATGGGGTGCCCGGCCAAGGAAGTGACCGGCGGCCTGTCCGGTTCGGCGCTGATGCGCGATCTCGATAACGCCGAGCGCCTGATCGCGGCGACCGTCGCGGCGACTTCGCGGCCGGTAACGCTGAAGATGCGGCTGGGCTGGGACGACACGTGCCGCAACGCGCCCGAGCTCGCGGCGCGTGCCGAACGGGCCGGCGTGCAAGCGATCACGGTTCACGGACGCACCCGGCAGCAGTTCTACACCGGTAACGTCGACTGGAGGGCGGTTGCCCTGGTGAAGCAGGAGACCAGTCTGCCGGTGATCGTCAACGGCGACATCGTCGACGCGGAGTCTGCCCGCGCGGCGCTGCAGCAATCCGGCGCCGATGCGGTGATGATCGGCCGCGGCAGCTATGGTCGCCCGTGGATCGCATCGGCGATCGACCGAGCGCTCGCTACCGGGGAGCCAATGCAGGAGCCGACGCTCGCGGACCGGCTCGCCATCCTGCTGGAACACTTCGCCGACTCGCTTCGCTTCTACGGGGACGCCCTCGGGCTCAAGGTGTTCCGCAAGCACCTCGGCTGGTACGTCGAGAACGCGCCATGGAACCCGGATGCGGCCACGCGCCGCGCGATGAAGTCGCGGTTGTGCCGCCTGGAGTCGCCGGGCGAGGTCGAAGCGGCGATCACCGCGCTTTGGACCGACGGGCGGGACGCGGGCGCTCTCGCACCCGCCGCCTGACCGAGAGCGGAGGCCGCTGCGATGACGGAGGCCGCGCCGAAATTCCGGGACGAGGCGTTTCCGCCGTCCGTCCGTCCGCCGGTCCGCCCGCTGTCCCTGTTCCAAAGCATCCGCGCGGCGCGCACCAACGTCCTGGAGATCATCCCCGGTCTCGCGTACCGCCAGCCCATCGTCTCAGGACGCATGGGCGCCCGCTGGCACATGGTCCAGGATCCGGCGGCGCTGCGCCGTGTCTTCCTCGACAACGTCGACAACTATCCGAAATCCGAGGTGATGCTGCGCATGCTGCGGCCCGCGGTGGGCAACAGCCTGTTCACCTCGGAGGGAGAGGCGTGGCGCTGGCAGCGCCGGGCGGTGGCTCCGGTGTTCGCCCAGCGCAACGTCACATCGCTGGCTCCGGTCATGACGGCGACCGCCGCGCGGACGGTGGAGCGACTGGCGGCGTGCGGTGGCGAGGCCGAGATGGTCTCGGAAATGCTCTCGGCGACCTTCGACGTGATCTGCGAAGTCGCCCTGTCGGGCCGCGAGCACTTCGACGCGGCGGCGTACGGCGAGGCCATCACGCGCTACTTCGAGACCGTCGGAAAGGCATCTCTGCTCGATTTTCTCCGGGTCCCCGAGTGGCTGCCGAGGCCCGGGGAAATTCTCGGGCGCGGCGCCGTGAAGACGATGCACGCCATGGTGGCCGCAGCGATCGAGGCGCGGCGGCGCGAAGCCACCGGCAAGGCCGACGATCTCCTCGATTACATGATGAAGGCCGAGGACCCGGAGACCGGGCGCCGGATGTCGCCGACCGACCTGCTGCACAACATGCAGTTCTTCATTGTCGCGGGTCACGAGACCACGGCGCTCGCGCTGTCATGGGCGCTGTTGCTGCTGGCGTGGTTCCCGGACCTCCAGGAGCGCGCCCGGTCCGAAGCGGAAGCGGCGATCGGCGGCAAGCCGGCCGCGGCCGCCGATGATCTCGCGGCAGCCCCGTACGTTCGGCAGGTGATCGAAGAAGCGATGAGGCTCTATCCCCCGGTCGGCGTGCTGGCGCGGAACGTGCGCGAGCGCGACGAGCTGTGCGGGCGCGTGATCGAGCCGAACGACGTGCTGTTCCTGCCGATCTATGCGCTGCACCGTCACGAGATGTGGTGGACGCGGCCGAACGCCTTCGATCCCGACAATTTCGCGCCGGAGCCGGTGAAGGCGCGCGATCGCTACCTCTACCTGCCGTTCGGTGCGGGACCGAGGAACTGCATCGGCGCGAATTTCGCGATGATGCAGGCGCAGATCATCCTCACGACCTTGCTTGCGCGGTTCCGGTTCCGGCCCGGGCCCGGACCGATTCCGATTCCGGTGATGGCGATGACGCTGCGTCCGAGCGTCGGCGTACGCCTGCTGGCTGAGCGTCTGCGCTAGCCGTCCAGCCCCGGTTGCCGTGCCGGACGCGGGACGGCATCATGCGCCCTGCGCCGAGGCGGCGCCCGAGTCGGGAATTGGTTCGTTCAGGGGAAGTTGTTGCGGAGACGAGAGTTTTTGATCGGCACCGCCGCGGTGTCGGCGGCGGCGCTGATGCGCTGGTCGCGTGCGAGCCGGGCGGCGGAGGGCGACATGATCCCCTTCCCGGACGATTTCGTCTGGGGCGCCTCGACCTCGGCCTATCAGATCGAAGGCGCGGTGGCCGCCGACGGCCGTGGCCCTAGCATCTGGGACGTGTTCAGTCACACGCCCGGCAAGGTGATCGGCGGCGACACCGGCGACGTCGCCTGCGATCACTACAACCGCTACGGCGAGGACGTCGATCTTCTCGCCGCAGCCGGATTCCGTGCCTACCGCTTCTCGATCGCGTGGCCACGGGTGTTCCCCGATGGAACCGGTCGCGTGAACGCCGCCGGTCTCGATTTCTACGACCGCCTCGTCGACGCGCTGCTCGCGCGCGGCGTCGAGCCGTGGGCCTGCCTCTACCATTGGGATCTGCCGCAGGCACTCCAGGCGCGGGGCGGCTGGCTAGGCCGCGACGTCGTCCCGGCCTATGCGGAATATGCCGAGGTCGCGGTGAAGCGGCTCGGCGATCGCGTGAAGCGTTGGATCACCTTCAACGAGCCCAATGTCCATGCGCTGTTCGGCTACGGCCTCGGCGAGATGGCGCCCGGCCTGCGCGGACGTGGCAATGTGCTGGCTGCGATCCATCACCAGAATCTGGCGCATGGTACCGCGGTCGCCGCGCTGCGTGCGGCGCGCGGCGACCTGCGCATTGGCACTGTGCTCAGCCTGCAGCCGTCGCTCGCGGCGACCGATCGACCCGAAGACCGGCGCGCGGCCGAGATGTGGGACGCGGTTTGGAACACGAGCTGCCTCGATCCTCTGTTCCGCGGCGCTTACCCGGACCTATTGGCGTCGGAGTACGCGCCGCTCGTCCGACCCGGCGATCTCGAGACGATCCCGCGGCCGATCGACTTCCTGGGCGTGAACTACTACAGCCCGATGTACCAGCGCGCCGACGCGGGCGGTCTGTTCGGTACCGGCTGGGGAGCGACGCCGCCCGGCATCGGCCTCACCGCGATGAAGTGGCCGATCCAGCCGCACGGGCTTTACGATCAGCTCATCCGGTTGCGCGACGGCTACGGCAACCCGGAGGTCTACGTCACCGAGAGCGGCGCCGCGTTCGACGATCGGGTGGATTCCGCAGGGCAGGTCGAGGACGCTGCCCGCATCGCCTTCCTGCGCGATCACCTTCACTGGGCGAGCCGCGCGGTGGCGGACGGCGCCCGGCTGAAGGGATACTTCGTGTGGTCGCTGCTCGACAACTTCGAGTGGGCGAACGGGTATTCGAAGCGCTTCGGCATCGTCCGCGTCGATTACGCGACCCAGCGACGCACGCCCAAGGCCTCTTACCATTGGCTCGCCCGCCAGATGGGCGCCTAAGGCCTAGAACTCCCGCAGCAGACGGCCGAAGCCCGCGATGCGGTCGTCGATGCCGGCGGTGCGCAGCGCCTTCCACATGATCGCCTGCTGGGAGGTCATCACGTTGACCCCGAGCTCGCGCTCGATCTGGTCGATGGCATGGGCGGTCGCCCAATGGGCGCAGCTCGGGTGGATGGTGTCGGCCTCGGGATGCTCCTGCTTCAGCTTGCGCGACAACGTGAGCGCGAGCTCGCCCGGGATGCGGCCGAGGTCCTGCACGGTGTAGCCGCAGGCGACGACTCCCGCCGGCTCGTAGCCGAGATTCCGCATCGAGCGCTCATGATCCGCGTTCTGGGATTCGAGGAACGGGTGCACGGTCCCGACCTTGCGCGCGCCGAGCGCCTTGAGCGCCTGCATCTGGGCCTGACTCGACATCACCACCTTGGTCCCGATTGCCTTCGAGAGCTCGTCGCAAATCGAGTCGAGGTTCTCCATGCCGCGCGTCTGGTTGATCGGATTGCCGCCGAGCACAACGACACTGGCACCCGCGTCGGCCATGTACTTCGCCGCCTCGATACTGCGGGCGTGGCTCTCCTCCATGGACTCCCGAGTCTTCTCGTGCGTCAGCGACGTGATCGCGAGGGTCTTGATCATCAGCGTGACGCCCTTCGGGGCCATCATCGAGAACTCATGGCAGAAGGTCTCGGTGACGAACGGCGGCGAGCAGTAGCCGATCCGGGCGCGGTATCCGTACATGCGTGTCCTTTCACTGCGGTCCGCGGCGAGGGTAGGGGCGGGCGCGGCGCATGGCAATCGCCGGGCGGTCACGGCCGGCAGACGTTTCATTCTATTGGCGGCCCGGATGAGGACCAAACCGCGGCTGTCGAATTGCGGATCGCCGCGCTATTCTGTCGCGGCGCGGAAAGCGCCGGCGCCGCGGAGGATCTCCGCGGCGACCGAGACGAACGAGGGCAGAGGGGGCTCCACATGTGGATCCGAGGGCTGTTGCCGGTCGTGGCGGGTGTGGTCGTGAGCGTGGCCGGTGTTCAGGGCGCCGGCGCGCAGTCCGTCGCCGACTTCTACAAGAAGGCCGAGTTGAGCCTCTATGTCGGCTCCGGGGCGGGCGGCGGATTCGACGTCTACGCCCGCACGCTACAGCGGCATTTCGCGCGGCATATTCCCGGCTCGCCCAATATCGTCGTCAAGAACATGCCGGGGGCCTCGGGCCTCAAGGCGGCCAACTTCATCTACGCGGTCGCGCCGAAGGACGGATCGGCGGTGCTGGCGTCGTTCAACACCGTCATTATGGATCACCTGTACGGCAAATCCGGAGTCAGCTTCGATCCGCGCGAACTGAGCTGGATCGGCAGCATCGGCAAGCAGACCGGCACCTGCCTGACGTGGCACACGGCTCCGGTGAAGACCGTCGACGACATCCGCAATCGCGAGGTTCTGGTGGGGGCGACCGGCGCGGACTCGACTCCGAACATCTTTCCGAAGCTGCTCAACGCGATGATCGGCACCAGGTTCAAGGTGATCGAGGGGTACACGACCTCGAGCCTGCGGCTTGCGGTCGAAAACGGCGAGATCGAGGGGCTCTGCGGCATCGCGTGGGAAACGCACATGGCCTCGTCGCCGAACTGGATCATCGACAAGAAGGTCAATTTCCTGCTGCAGCTCGGCCTCGAGGCGAGCCCGCATTTACCGGGCGTGCCGCTCGCGCTCGATCTCATCAAGAACCCCGACGATCGTCAGGTGTGGGAGCTGCTGGTGACGTCGCAGGAGTTCGGGCGGCCGTACATGGCGCCGCCGAAGATTCCGGCGGATCGGCTGCAGGCGCTGCGCACGGCATTCGACGAGACGATGAAGGACCCGCAGTATCTGGCGGACGCCGAGAAGACAAAGCAGTTCGTGGACCCCATCACCGGCGCGCAGATCGAGGCGCTGCTCGCCCACGCCTACAAGGCGCCGAAGGCGATCGTCGACCGCGCCAAGGTCTATGCGGTGTCGAACTGAACGTCAGTGTGTAATCGGGACGCGCACGGTTCGCGCGACAGGAGAGTGTGATGGAACGTTGGATGCGTGCGGCCGGAGTTGCGGTCGTGGCGATCGCCTGCGGCGCGACGGCGGCGCGGGCGCAGAACTCGGATGCGCTCGCCGCGTTCTACAAGGAGCATCCGGTGACGCTGCTGATCGGCTTCAACACCGGGGGCGGCTATGATGTCGCCGGACGCCTCCTGGCGCGTCACTTCGGCCGCCATCTACCCGGGCAGCCGACGGTCGTGGTCAAGAACATGCCGGGCGCGGGCAGCCTCAACGCTGCGAATCGCATCTACAACATCGCGCCGAAGGACGGCAGCGAATTCGGACTGTTCGCGGGCAGCATCGCGATCGACCCGCTGTTCCCGAACACGCCGGCCAAGTTCGACGCCCGCAGGTTCACATGGCTGGGTAGCCCGAACACCGACGTGAGTCTGTGCATCTCGTGGCACACCACGCCGTTCAAGCGCCTCGACGACGTCATGAAGACCGAGATGATCACCGGCTCCGCGGGGACCTCGACGCTGATCTTCCCGATCGCGATGAACAACGTGCTCGGCACGAAGTTCAAGCTGATCAAGGGCTACAACGGCACCAAGGACCTGAACCTCGCGATGGAGCGCGGCGAGACCCAGGGGCTGTGCGGGACCTTCCTCGACAGCATCAAGGCGAGCAACCCCGAGTGGCTCAAGGAGGGCAAGATCAACGTCCTGGTGCAGATGGCGCTGAAGAAGAGCCCGCAGCTTCCCGACGCGCCGTTCATCATGGACTACGCCAAGACCGACGACGACCGGAAGACGCTGGGGCTCCTGTTCAGTTGGCTCGCCCTGCCGCGCGCATTCGGCGCGCCGCCGGACCTCGCCGCGGACCGGACGCAGGCGCTGCGGGCGGCCTTCGACGCCACCGGCAGGGACCAGGCCTACATCGACGACGCGGCCAAGCTCGGAATCGAGATCGATCCGGTGCCGGGCGCCGAGATCGACGCGATCCTCCGCGACGCCTACGCGACCCCAAAGCCGCTGATAGACCGGGTCGCCGAGATCCTCGATCGCGCCGGGGGAAACTGAGCCAAGGTCGTCCCGGTAACGAATTATCCATCGCACGATTCGGCGCGCCGCGCGCATCATCAGAGGACACATGAGCACGACATCACGGGTTTCAGTGTTGGTTGCGGCGGCCTGCGCTGTCGTTCCGTTCGCGGCGTTCGCCCAGACCGGGGACTTCTACAAGGACAAGCAGCTCCGGGTGATCATCGGCACGGATGCCGGCGGCGGATATGACCTCAGCGGCCGGCTGGTGGCACGGCACATCGGTCGTTCGATCCCCGGGGCGCCGCAGATCGTCATCCAGAACATGCCCGGCGCCGACAGCCTCAATGCCGGAAACTATATCTACAACGCGGCGCCTCAGGACGGCACGATCGTCGGCGGCCTGGTGCAGACGCTGCCGCAATTGCAGTTGTTCGGCGACAAGAACGTGAAGTTCGACGCCGCCAAATTCCAGTGGATCGGGACGCCGAGCTCATCGGTCAGCGTCATCGCCGTCTGGCACACGGCTCCGGTGAAGACCCTCGCCGAGGCCCGGGCCACGAGCATCGATCTCGGCGCGTCGGGGCAGGTGGGCCTCGACTACAACATCCCGACGATGCTGAACAACATTCTCGGGACCAAGTTTCACGTGATCTCCGGCTACAAGGGCGGGAACCAGATCGAGCTCGCGATGGAGCAGGGCGAAGTCATGGGCCGCGGCGGGCAGAACTGGGCCGGCTGGAAGGTGACGCGCCCGGACTGGATCCGCGACAAGAAGATCCGCTTCCTGGCCCAGATCGGGCTGGAGCCGGCGAAGGACCTTCCCGGCGTGCCGAGCGTCATGGATCTTGCGCAGAACGACGAGCAGCGCGACGTCTTGCGGCTGTTCTCGAGCACGGTGTCGATTGGCCGTCCGCTGGTGATGGGACCGGGCGTGCCCGCCGACCGCGTCAAGATTCTCCGCGACGCGTTCCGGAAGACGATGAGCGATCCGCAATTCCTCGCCGAGGCCGAGAAGTCCGGGTTCGAGGTGAGCCCGATCACGGGCGAGGACCTGCAGAAGATCGTCGTCGGCGTGGTCGACACGTCGCCCGCCGTCGCCGAGAAGGCCCGCGCCGCGGTTTCCGTGCGTTAGGCCGTTGGCTGCGGCACGCGGAGACGCATCATGAACGACCTCGACAGTGTCTACGTGTTCGTCCGCACGGTCGACGCCGGGAGCTTCTCCGCGGCCGCCCGCGAGCTGCGGGTCACCCCGTCGGCGATCAGCAAGAAGGTTGCGCGACTCGAGGACCGCCTCGGCGTAGTGCTGCTCAACCGCACGTCGCGGAAGATCGCGCTCACCGACGCCGGTAAGGAGTTCTACCGCACCTGCTCCCAGAGCCTCGCCGCGATCGGACAAGCGGAGGAGTCGCTGTCCGAGTTCAGCACCGAGGCGCGTGGATTGTTGCGCGTTGCGGTGCCGCAAGGATTCGGGCGGCTGCACGTCGCTCCGCTCATCCCAGACTTCCTCGACCGCTATCCCGGCATCCGGATCGATCTCCTGTTCGGCCGCCTGTCGGGCCACCTGTTCGACGAGCGGGTCGACGTGATCATCAACCCGGTGGACCCGCCGGATTCCAACCTGATGATGCGGCCGCTGTTTCCGATCGACCGGGTCGCGTGCGCGGCACCGTCGTACCTCGAGCGCCATGGCCGGCCGCGCACCCTCGATGACCTCAGCGACCATAACTGCCTCGTCTTCAGCAACTCGAACCCGGCCGAGGACGAATGGGCGTTCCGGATCCCGGGCGGCCGCCGCCGCGTACGCGTATCCGGAAACTTCCACACCAACAATCACGAGGCGCTTTACGTCGCCGCGGTGCGTGGCCTCGGCATCGCACATATGCCGACCTACGTGGTTGCGCCGGCGCTCGCCTCGGGGGACCTCGTAGCTCTGTTCGGAGACGCCAAGGACGGCGGCCGGGACACCATGAACGCCTACTACCCGAAGTCGAAGAACCGCCTCAAGAAGGTGACGGTGTTCGTGGACTTTCTCGTCGAGCGGTTCCGGAAAGGTATCCCGAGCGGCCGCTGACGGATGCCCGCGCCGTGGAACAGCAGCTATGCCGATTCCGCGATTTCGGCACGCCCCGGGCCGGAGGATTATTCCGCACCCTTGGTTCAGTCGGTCCGGAGCATTCCATGGCCACGTCGCTCAAGTCCCACGATTCCGCGTGCGAGGCCGAAGTTATGCCGGCCGATATGATTGCGCGGGCGCGCGAGATCGCGCCGCTGCTGCGCGAGCGTGCGGAACAGGCGCGGGCCGAGCGCCGGGTCCCGAGCGAGACCATCGCCGATTTCCACCGCACCGGGCTGATCCGCATCTGCCAGCCCAAGCGGTTCGGCGGCTACGAGATGGGTTGGGATGTACTGTGCGAGATCACGCAGATCCTCGCCGAGGCTGACGGGTCGCAGGCCTGGATTCAGCGTATCATGGCGGGGCATGCCCACATGGTGGGCACGTTTCCGGCCGAGGCCCAGGACGACGTCTGGGCGACGAACCACAACGCGCTGATCTCGGCCTCGTTCGATCCTCTGATGCGGGGCCGGCCGGTGCCGGGCGGCTACATCGTCAACGGCCGCCACGGGTTCTCCAGCGGTGTCGATCATGCGGACTGGGCGATCTGCGGCGGCTACATCATCGACGGCGAGACGAAGAAGGGCCCGCTGTTCTTCCTCGTGCCGCGTTCCGATTTCGTCATCATCGATGACTGGCGGACGATCGGGCTCGAAGGCACCGGGTCGAAGAGCTTCGAGGTGAAGGACGCCTTCGTACCCGAGCACCGCATCCTGTTCGGCAGCGAATCCGACGGCGGCAGGGGGCCCGGGACCCAGGTCAACACCTCGCCGGTGTACCGGACGCCGCGCGGTGGCATCACCACTACGGGCTTCGCGGCGCTCACCGTCGGCATCGCCAAGGGCGTGCTGAGGGAGTGGCTGGACTACACCGCGCCGCGCAAGTCGCGCGGCATTCCCGTTGCGGAGCAGCCCGGCACCCAGTTGATCGCGGCGCGATCGTCGGCGGAGATCGACGCGGCTGAAGCCCTCTACATGGGCAGCATCCGCCACGCGATGCGCGTCCTGGAGGCCGGAGGCACGATCACCGAGGCCGAGCTCGCGACCACCAAGCGCAACATCGCGTACGCGTGCAAGCTCGCCCTCAAGGCCGGCACGCGCCTGTTCAACGCCGGTGGCGGCCGCGCCCTGTTCCGGGGCCAGGCACTCGAGCGGCAGTATGGGAATCTGCTCGGCGCGGCATCCCATCACGCAGTGGTCTGGGACGCGAACGCCACGTCCTACGCGAAGAACCTGTTCAAGCGCGTGAACGCCGAGCTCTCGAAGAAGTAGCGCGCTGGCCCGCTGCGCTCAGCCCGCGAAACAAAACGGGCGCCGGAAATTGGACCGGCGCCCGCTTTCGTCCGATGTCGTTGATGTTACCCGGCGGCCTTGGCAGCGGGCTCCGAGCCCTTGCCGCCGGAGTACTGGGCCGATACCAGCACCACCACGATGCAGAGGATGGTGAACAGCGCCGAGGTGTAGAAGATCCACGCCGGGACGCCGCTGTCGATCATGAATCCGAACATCAGAGGGGCGACAGCCTGGCCGATGGTCTGGCCGGAGAAGACGAATCCGAACACCTTGCCCATCGAGCCCTTCGGGCTGGCGCGCCGCACCAGCATGTCGCGGGCCGGGCCGATCATGCCGTTGGTGAGCCCGGCGAACGCGAAGATGCCGACGACGAGGATGCCTGGCAGGTCGTACAGGCCGATCAGGAGCAGGACGATCGCCGAGATGCCGAGGCCGATCGAGGCGACCAGCTCGTGGCGCTTGGTGAAGTCGGCGAGCCAGCCGCCGACCAGGACGCCGGCCGAATTGGCGAACAGGAAGGCGGTGAAGGCGCTAGTGGCGACGAAGTTCGATGCGTCGTGGGTTTCCTGGAGTCCGGCCACCGCGAAGTTACGAAGCCCCCCGCCGGCCACGGTGTTCATGCAGTAGTACAGGAACAGGAACATGATCGCCGGAGAGGTCAGGATGTACTTCGTGATCTCCCAGCTGCTCTGAGGTCCGCTCGCGCCGGCCGATGCGCCCTTCTTCTTCTTCGGCTTTCCGGCGTCGGTGTCCTCGGCGATGAACTTCCACTGCGTCAACAGGCCGAGCAGCACGATGAATCCGGCGATGCCCGACACCATCAGCGACACGCGCCAGTTGTAGAACGCGGTGATCCCCCCGAGCACGATTGGCGCGATCATGTTGCCTACGTTGCCCGAGAACGAGTGCAGGCTGAACGCTCGGCCCATGTACTTGTCGTCGATGCTGCCCGACAGGATCGTGTAGTCCGCGGGATGGAAGACGCTGTTGCCGGCGCCAAGCACGATGCCACCGAGCAAAATCATCCAGTAGTCGACGGCAGCAGCGGTCATCAGCGTGCCGATTGCGCACATTGCGAGACCGATCGACAGCATCAGCTTAGCGCCGTAGCGGTCGACCATGAAGCCCGCCGGAACCTGCATCCCCGCCGACATCATGCCGCGCAGGCTGAGCAGCGCGCCGAGCATGGTGTAGCTGACGCCGAGATCGTCGTTCAGCAGGGGCAGCAGCGGCGGAAGGGTGTTGGAGTAGAAGTGACTCATCATGTGGCCGGCGCCGACCAGGCCGAGAACGCGGACCTGCGGCTGAATCGTCATCGTCGTACTGGACACGGGACCCCCTTGGGCTTTTCTGACTTTATTTTGCGCAATGCATTTTAGGCCGTGTTTCCGGCCTGAGGAAAGGGTCACAAGTACGCAGCAGCGCGCCGCAACCCGGCGGCCGCGCTTGCTTTTCCGAAGTCAGCCCGTTAGATGAAGGCGGCCCTCAGCCGCACCGCGCGCGCCGATCTTGTCGTCGGCCTCGCCCTGCGTCCCCATCGTCTAGAGGCCTAGGACATCGCCCTTTCACGGCGGTAACAGGGGTTCGAATCCCCTTGGGGACGCCATTCATCCGATGGATCAACGATTCTCTCGGCAGCGGCCGCGCACGGCCGCCGCCGCGCCCCGAGATATCGCTACTGCGCCGGGGGCAGCATCATCTGCTGCATCTTGAGCATCTGGTCCATCATCTGCTGCATCATGTCCATGCGCTGCTGCATCATTTGCTCACCGCGCTCGGTGTTCGGCAGGTTGCCGGATTGCGGCTGCCCCATCATCCCGCCCTGGCCCATCATCGACTTCATGCTGTCGAGCTGCTCACGCATGAGACTCATGTGTTGGGACATGAGCTGTTGGCGTTCCCGGGGCGTCTGAGCCTTTTGCGCCTGATCCATCATCGTCTGCATGCGCTGGAAACGTTGCTGCGCCTCTCCTGACGACTCCTGGGCTGCAGCCGGGGAAACGCTGAGAAGTACGGCCACCGCTGCCGCACCGATCGCTGACGTAAGCCGGATCATGTGATGCCTCCTTGGTTGGTAGCCATGCATCGTGCCGGAAGGCATGACGGTGGCCTTGAGATACGTCAATCCTCTAGAACCAAAAGCGCACCCCCGCGAGTGCCGCGAACTCGTTCGGGTCTTCGCCCGCGCGACGCACGCGTTGCGCCGTCTCTCCCACGTTTCTCGTCCAGTTGATCCCGACGTACGGGGCGAATTCGTGCGCGAGCTCGTAGCGCAACCGCAACCCGAACTCGATGGCGTTGAGGCCGGCCGCGGCGTGGAGTTCGGGGACGTCCTGGGCCGAGACGTTGATCTGTGCCTTCGGCTGAAGGATCAGGTGCTCGGTGATGAGAAGGTCGTAGTTCGCCTTTACCCGCGCGGACACATCGCCTTCCTGGCTCACGAATCCGTTCGCATCCACCTCGAAGTATCCCGGGGCGAGGCCCTGCAGCCCGACGACCCCATAGCTGCGCGACGGCTTCGGACGGAAGTCGTGGCGGACGCCGGCTTGCAGGTCCCAGTAGTACCCGACGAGGCGCGAATACAGGAGCTGCACCTCCGCATCGTTGACGCGCTCGGCGCTGCGGAGGTTTCCCTCGGTCTTGAGCCGCACCTTCTCATAGTCGCCGCCGTACCACGCCTGCGCGTCCCATGCGGTCACGTCCTGTCCATCCTTCCACCGGTGTTCGAGTTCCTCCACAAGCACCTGGCCGTACAGTCTGCCCCCGTGCATCTGGTCGCCCTGGGCAGCCGAACCGTGATCCATTTGCGCGCGGGCAGGCGTATCCGACAGCGCCGCAAGGACGGCGAACACGCTGGCAGCGAGCGTGCGACGGTGACCGACCCTAGTCATTGGCGGCGGCCTCGCGGACCACTGTCACCTTCCGCATCATCCCTGCCTCCATGTGGTAGAGCAGATGGCAGTGGAACGCCCAGTTCCCCTCGGCGTCGGCGGGAATGTCGACGTCGAGCGAGCTTCCCGGCTTGATGTTCACCACGTGCTTGATCGGATCGCGGGCGCCGTTGCCGACGCGCGGCAGCATCCACATGCCGTGCAGGTGCATGGGATGGTTCATCATCGTCTCGTTAATGAAACGGAAGCGGACCCGCTCGCCGTAGCGCAGCACGATGGGTTGGGCTTCGTTGTATTTCCGGCCATTCATCGACCAGAAAAAGCGCTCCATGTTGCCCGTCAGACGCACCTCGATGATGCGGTCGGGCTCCCGGGCGTCGTAGGGCGACGACAATGCCTTCAGGTCCTTGTAGGAGAGGACCTTTGCGCCCTCCGGGGCGCCGGTGTCGTTGGCGAGGGGATCGGCGGCCGCGCCGTGGCCCATGGCGGAGTGATCCATGCCGGCCATTGTCGAGCCGTCGGGCATGGTGTGCGTGGCGCTCGACGGAGCCGGAGCCGAACCATGGCTCATGCCCGGCATCGTCGAGCCATCGGGCATCGTGTGGCTTTGCGTGCCGGACTGCCCCATCGCGTGGTCCATTTCCATGGGTGCCACATGACCGGGGGCGTCCATCTCGGGACGGGGCGTTCCGCGGTCGAGACCGGTTGGGCCGAAATTCGATCCCATGTCGGCCATCGTCAGCAGCGGCCGAGGACGATGCGACGGAATCTCCCCGGCCATCCCCTCGCGCGGTGCCAGGGTCGCGCGGCCGAAGCCGGTGCGATCCATCGATTCGGCGAGGATCGAGTACGCCTTTTCGTCTCGCGGCTGAACCAGCACGTCGTAGGTTTCCGCCACCGCAATCCGGAACTCGTCGACGGGTACAGGCTGCACATTGTTCCCGTCGGCCTGTACCACGGTCATCTTCAGACCGGGGATGCGCACGTCGAAGTAGCTCATCGCCGCCGAATTGATGAAGCGCAGGCGAACACGTTGGCCGGGTTTGAACAGCGCGGTGAAGTTTTGCGCCGGCGTCTTACCGTTCACGAGGAACGTGTATCCGGCGACATCGGCGATATCTGTGGGGTCCATCCGCATTTCGCCCCACATTTTCCGGTCCCGGAGCGCGGCGCCGAAACCGTCCTTGGCCGCGTCGCGGAAGAAGTCGACGAGCGTGCGCTTATGCTCGTTGTAGTAGCCGGGGTAGAGCTTCAGGTTTCGAACGATGCCGTCCGGATTTTCGTCCGTCCAATCCGACAGCACGACGACGTAATCGCGGTCGTAGCGGAACGGCTCGCGCCCCTTCGGCTCGATGATGATCGGAGCGTACATCCCGGTCTGCTCCTGGGTCGCCGAATGGCTGTGGTACCAGTAGGTGCCTGCCTGCTTGATCGGAAAGCGGTAGGTATAGGTCTCGCCCGGCTGGATACCGCGGAACCCGTTGCTCACGCCGGGAACTCCGTCCTGCTCGCTCGGCAGCAGGAGCCCGTGCCAATGAATGGAGGTCGGCTCGCTGAGGCGGTTGGTGACGCGAACCGTCACGTCCTCGCCTTCCTTGAACCGCAGCGCCGGGCCGGGTAGTTGGCCGTTGATCAACGTCGCGGTCCGCTCCTTGCCGGTGGTGTTGACCGGCCCCTTGTCGATGACGAGATCGTAGCTATCAGCGCCGGCGAACGCCGGCGCCATGAGGATAACCGCAGCCGCGGCGAGCGGAACCATCCGGCGGGTAAGTTTTGCGAGCATGACAACCCTCTAGGGATACTGAGATCAGCGCGAGCGCTCGATCTTGCCGACCATGCCGGCCTCGTAATGTCCCGGGATGTTGCAGGCGAACTCGATCTCGGCGTCCTTGGTGAACTTCCACGTGAGTTCCCGTGTCTCGCCCGGCGGGACAAGCACGCTGTTCGGGTCGTCGTGGGTCATCTGATGGCCGCCCATGTCCATCTTCATCATGTGCTCGTCGATCCCGGTGGCGGTGATCATCCCGTGGTCCATCATCATCGCCATCTCCTTCTGGTGCTCGGCGTGCATCGCCGGGGTGCCCAGGTTGAACTCGTGCAGGAGCTGGCCCTTGTTCGTGACGACGAAGCGGACGGTCTCGCCTGACTTTACGTTGATGGTCTCCGGCTCGAAGGCCATGTCGACGAGCGTGACCTGAACGGAGCGGCTGGACGCGGTCGGCTTCGCCGGCTGACCGACGGCGGCGTACTCATGGGTGTGCCCTGGGGGGCCTTCGGCCGCGAGTGCGGCAGAGGAAAAAGTGAGGGTGGCGAAGGCGAGCGCCTTCCTGATGACTGGCAGGGACCGGGACATAGGATCCTCCAAGAGACGCGGCTGCCCGAGGGCAGGCGCATGGAACGAAATGGACGCAACTGGCGGACCCCGTCGCGCTAGGCGTGGGGGCGCTCGACGTGATGCGTCAGGCTCGTGGAGGAGGGGCCGGTGGGGTGAGCGCCTGGCCGTCGCGCTGGAATGACAACGCGACCGGCTGCGGGCAGGAACCGGGAAGCAGAGTCGGCACGCTGGTGGTTTCGCTCAGCGCGCTCGGTACGCCGCACGCGGCAGCGCAGCACGGCGGGCATGTGACGCAATGGCCGTGGTCCGGTCCACCGGGGGACGGCAGCAGGACGGCGGACGACGTCGAGACTTGGGGATTCGACGTCCGGTCGTGATGGGACGCAGCGGTGGCGTGAGCCGATGCTTCACCGGCTCCCAACGTGAGGAAGGAGAGGAGGGCGATCGCGAGCAGGTGCGGCGACCGCCTTATCTTCGACCGGATCATGCCCATAAGTACATAAGCTACCGGAGTGTCAGCGGTTCGTGCGAGAGAGGACTTCGATCAGCTCGGCGACCTTCTTTCGCTGCTCCTTGGCATCGCCACTGGCGATCGCATGCTCGACGCAGTGCGCGACGTGGTCCTGCAGGATTTCCTCTTCGACGCGCCGCAGCGCAGCGCGGCTGGCCGCGATCTGCGTCACGATGTCGATGCAGTAGCGGTCGTCCTCGACCATTCGGGCCAGTCCGCGGATCTGGCCTTCGATGCGATTGAGGCGCTTGAGGCAGGAAGTCTTGGTCAGGGCCTTCATCCTTGCCTGTATACCCCTACAGGGTATACCTTGCAAGGGCATCTGCAATGAAGGCATCGACCCATGGCCGAGACCCCGCACGACCCTCATGACAAGCCCGCGTCGAAAGGCTCCTGCTGCCACGAACATCAGCCTGGAGCGCACGGTGACGGCGTGGTGCCGACCCAGTCCGCTGCCGCGGCCGTTCATTCCGGGCATGCGCACGATCATTCCGGCCACGGTCACGGTCCCACCGATCAAGCCCGTGACAAGGTGAAGGACCCGGTCTGCGGGATGATGGTCGATCCGCACACGTCGAAGCACCGCGCCGACCATCAGGGACGCACCTTCCACTTCTGCTCCGCCGGGTGTCGCGAGAAGTTCATTGCCGATCCCGCGCGCTATCTCGGCTCCGCCGTCGCCGCTCCGCCTGTCCCGGAAGGCACGGTTTACACCTGCCCGATGCACCCAGAAATCAGGCAGATCGGGCCCGGCTCATGCCCGATCTGCGGCATGGCGCTGGAGCCGGTTCTGGTCACGGCCGAGGCCGCGCCGAATCCCGAGCTCGCCGACATGACGCGCCGGTTCTGGATCGGGCTGGTGCTGAGTCTTCCCGTTTTGGCGCTCGAAATGGGCGGCCATCTTACCGGGCTCCACATGTACGTGCCGGCCAAGATGTCGATCTGGATCCAGGCGATCCTGGCGACTCCCGTCGTTCTCTGGGCGGGATGGCCGTTCTTCGTCCGCGGCTGGCGCTCCGTTCTTGTCCGCTCTCTCAACATGTTCAGTCTCATTGCCCTCGGCGTCGGCGTGGCATGGCTCTACAGCGTCGTGGCGACGCTCGCGCCCGGGGTGTTCCCGCCGGCCTTTCGCACGCCCGAAGGGACCGTCGCCGTTTATTACGAAGCGGCCGCAGTCATTACCGTCCTGGTACTGCTCGGACAGGTGCTCGAACTGCGTGCCCGCGAACGCACCAGCGGAGCGATCCGTGCTCTGCTTGACCTCGCACCGAAGACCGCGCGTCGGCTGAAGCTGGACGGGGCGGAGGAGGAGATTCGCCTCGACGCGGTCGAGGTGAACGATCGACTGCGGGTTCGTCCCGGTGAGAAGGTGCCGGTCGACGGCAAGGTCCTCGAGGGCCGGTCGTCCATCGACGAGTCAATGGTCACGGGCGAATCCATGCCGGTCACCAAGTCGGTCGGCGACCGCGTGATCGGTGGCACGATCAACCAGACCGGCGCGCTCGTCATGCAGGCGGAGAAGGTCGGTCGCGACACGATGCTGGCGCGCATCGTCCAGATGGTGGCCGAGGCTCAGCGCAGCCGAGCGCCGATCCAGCGACTGGCGGACCAGGTGTCCGCCTGGTTCGTGCCGGCGGTCATCGTCGTCGCCGTGGCAGCGTTCGTCTCGTGGGCGACATGGGGACCTGAGCCGCGCTTCGCCTACGGGCTGGTGGCGGCCGTGGCGGTTCTGATCATCGCGTGTCCGTGCGCGCTCGGGCTGGCGACGCCGATGTCGATCATGGTCGGCGTTGGGCGTGGGGCGCAGTCCGGCGTTCTGATCAAGAATGCCGAGGCGCTCGAGCGCATGGAGAGAATCGACACGCTCGTGGTGGACAAGACGGGAACTCTGACCGAAGGCAAGCCGTCCGTGATCGCGGTGGCGCCGATCGACGGCGTGACCGAGGAGCAACTCCTGGCGCACGCCGCTGCCGTCGAACAATCGAGCGAGCACCCGCTCGCCAAGGCGATCGTGGTCGCCGCTGGCGCGCGTAAGCTCGTCATCCCAGCGGTCGCCGACTTCAATGCGCCCACCGGCAAGGGTGTGATGGGCACGGTCGACGGAAACCGTGTGGTTCTCGGCACCGCCAAGTTCCTCAGCGAGCAGGGGATCGATCCTGCGCCGCTTGGCGCACGCGCGGACGAGCTTCGTCGCGAAGGCGCGACGGTGCTGTTCGTCGGCATCGCCGGAAAAGTGAAGGGGGTGATCGCTATCGCCGATGCGGTCAAGGAGACGACGCCGGAGGCGCTGGCATCGCTGCGCGCCGAAGGCGTTCGCGTCGTCATGCTGACCGGCGACAACCGTACCACTGCGGAAGCGGTCGCGCGGCGTCTCGGCCTTCCCGACGTCGAGGCCGACGTGCTCCCGGATCAGAAGAGCGCCGTGGTGCAGCGCCTAAAGGGCGAGGGCCGTGCCGTGGCGATGGCCGGCGACGGCGTCAACGACGCACCCGCGCTGGCGGCGGCTGACGTGGGTATCGCGATGGGCACAGGAACGGATGTCGCGATCGAAAGCGCGGGCGTGACGCTTGTGAAGGGGGATCTCAACGGCATTGCTCGCGCCCGCAGATTGTCTCAGGCCACGATGCGGAACATCCGGCAGAACCTGTTCTTCGCCTTCATCTACAACGCCGCCGGCGTGCCGATCGCCGCAGGCGTGCTGTATCCGAAGTTCGGGATACTGCTGTCACCGATCATTGCCGCGGCGGCGATGGCATTATCCTCGGTGAGCGTCATCGCCAATTCGCTGCGGCTGCGGGTCACGCGGATCTGACGCGACCTGCGGCAGGTGTGGGCGTGGGCTATCCGGTCGTTACCATATCCCGGTAGTCGGGAACGCGGGTGGCCCAGCCGAGCTCTTCCTCTATGCGATGGCGTAGGGTATCGGCAGCCGTAGGCTCGCCATGCGTGACGAACGTCATGCGCGGGGCGGCCGATGCGGTCCGCAACCAGGCCATGATCTCGTTCGCATCGGCATGGGCGGACAGCATGCCGAGGTTGACCACCTCGGCCCGTACCGGGACGTAGGCGCCGTGGATCTTGAGCTCCGAGGCTCCCGCCAGCATCGCCGCGCCACGGGTCCCGGCGGCCTGGAATCCGGTGAAGACGATGGCGTTGCGATCGTCCGGAGCGAACACCTTGAGATGATGGAGCACGCGTCCGCCCGTCGCCATGCCGCTGGCCGAGATCACGATCGAAGGCACGGGATTGCGGTCGATGGCTTTCGATTCCTCGACGCTCCGCGTCGCGCGCGCCACGCCGCACACCGCGTGGCATTCGGCCTCGGACAGCCGGTGATCGCGGCGATGTTTGTGGAAGATGTCGCCCGCGTCGATGGCCATCGGGCTGTCGAGGAAGATCGGGAGATCGGGAATCCGCTTCGTTTTCCTGAGCTGGAACAGATGGTACAGGATTGCCTGGGCACGCCCGACCGCGAACGCGGGAATGACCACGGTCCCACCGCGCTTGCTGGTTCGGATGATGACATCGGCGAGCCGGGCTTCGGGATCATCGCCGTTGTGCGTGCGGTCGCCGTAGGTCGATTCGACCACGAGGTAGTCGACGGCTCCGATGGATGCCGGAGCGCGCATGATCGGGTCGTGGGGCCGCCCGACATCGCCCGAGAATAGGACCGAGCTTCCGCGCCAGGACAGCAATGCCATAGCCGCACCGAGGATGTGCCCGGCGTAGCGAAACGTGAGGGTGAGGCCGCCGCCGAGATCGTGGGCCGTGTCCCAGGTGAGCGGCGAGAGCCGCGGCAGCACCGCTCTTGCATCGGCCTCAGTGAACAGCGGCAGTGCCGGATGATGTTTGGAGTAGCCGTGCCGGTTGGCGGATTCGGCATCGCGCTCCTCGAGATGGCCGGCATCGGGCAGGAGGATCGCGCAGAGATCGGCGGTCGCTGCGGTGCACAGCACGTGACCCTTGAAGCCATTCCGCACCAGCAGCGGGAGATAGCCGGAATGGTCGAGGTGCGCATGGGTAAGCACAACCGCGTCGACGGTCGCGGGGTCGACGGGAAGCGGTTCCCAGTTCCGCAGGCGAAGCTGCTTCAGCCCCTGGAACAGACCGCAATCGACGAGAATTCGCCGGCCGCCGGCTTCGACGAGATACTTGGAACCGGTAACTGTGCCGACGCCGCCGAGGAATGTGATCTGCATTGCGAGACGGGTGTTTATTGCCGTGTTTCGGTGGACTGTACACGACTGTCACGGCTGCGGCGGTTGATGCATGTCAACCGCTGTTCGCGAGTTCCTGATAGCCTTCCCACTGTGTGGCGCATGTGGTGCATGACGTCTTCCACGACGCTTGATGGAGGTCCACGATGACCGTCTCCAAGGGATCAGCCGGGGTTCGAGGCAGCGCGAAGGAGGACAACCGACGTTGGGGCCGGGCCCAGCAGGATCACATCGTCGATCCGTACAGGCGCACGAAA
Source organism: Gemmatimonas sp. (assembly GCA_050260515.1). Classification (GTDB taxonomy): domain Bacteria; phylum Pseudomonadota; class Alphaproteobacteria; order SMXQ01; family SMXQ01; genus DATJIG01. Next base: position 68,354 of record JBLNCI010000048.1, on the reverse strand, counting down.
AAGCTCCATGAACCGACAGTGTGCCCGCAGTGCGGCGCTGTCTACAGCCGCGGCCGCTGGCAGTGGACGGCGGCCCCGGCGGATGCCGAGCGGGAGCTGTGTCAGGCGTGTCATCGCATCAACGATCGCTTTCCGGCCGGCGTCGTCACGCTGTCAGGGACGGCGGTCGCTGCCCATCGCGACGAGCTCGTGCACATTGCGCGCAACCAGGAGGAGGCGGAGCGCGCGGAGCACCCGCTCAACAGGATCATCAGTATTGAGACCGAGACGCCCGACCGGATCGTCATCTCGACGACGGATATTCACCTCCCGCACCGGATCGGTCGGGCAGTGACGCGCGCTCACCGCGGCGAGATGAAGGAGCATTTCGACGAGGGAGGATACTTCGTGCGTCTCGACTGGCACCGCGACGAATAGCGAGGTTCCCTCATGCCCCACAAGCCAAAACCGGTTCGCAAGCGGTCCCGCGGCGGGCCACGGCCGCGGTCACGGCGTTCTTCGTCGTTCCAAGACACGGGCGAGCCGCCGGTCACGGCGTTCGTCGAGCCCACGCTGACACGCCCCACGCCCGACACCCTCGACGACGCGGGCGTGACGGAGCAGGGCGACGTCGACCGCGAGCCCATCGACAGACGCCGCGACGACGCAGGACCAATGTGATCCGCGCGGCGTCGATGGTCGCAAGGCCGATCGGTTCAGCCGCGAGCGCGCGTACGGCCGCCGCTTACCACGAGGCGGGCCACGCGGTGATGTGCCGCATCGTCGGCCTGCGGCTGAAATCCGTGAGCATCGGGTCGGGCGACTGGTACGCCGGGCAGACGACGCACCGGCACCCCTCGGGGCGGGCGCATCGCCGTAGCGCCCTCCGGGCACGGATCGAGCTTGAGAGGGACGTGCTCGTCTGCCTTGCGGGAGCGATCGCGCAGCGCAAGCACAGCGGGTCCCATGGCGACGATGGCGGCACCATCGACTCCGCCGCGGCGAGGCGATTGGCTCAGGATCATTTCCACTCCGCGCCGACGGCCAAGGCCTACGTAGCGTTCGCAGGCGCGTGGGCGCACCACCTCCTTGACGTGCCTGCGGTATGGGCCGCGGTGGAGCGTGTCGCGCTTGCGCTGCTCCATGATGGGACTCTCGCGGGGAACCGTGCGGAAAAGCTGATCGGCGACCCGATGGCCGATCGATTTTGACGGCATCGGGCGCCGGGAGTCACTGCTTCGCTCCCGCTTTCGGCGCGTATTGGCCCAGCGCGCGTATCACGTCGTCGTCGGAGAGCTGGCGGAAGTCGCTGTAGAAGGCTCCGATGGCGCCGAACGGCTCATAGTCCTCGAGACAGACGAGGTCGTCGACTTCGTTGCGCAGGGTGGCGATGGTCGACGTCGGGGCAACCGGAACCGCCAGCACAATGGACTTCGGGCCGCGTTGCCGGACGGCCCGGAGGGCGGCCCGTGTCGTCGCTCCCGTCGCAATGCCGTCGTCGACGACGATGGCCACCCGTCCGCGGACCTCCGCTCGGGGTCGTCCTCCGAAGTAGGCTTTCCGACGGCGTTCGATCTCCGCAAGCTCGCGTGTGCAGACCCGCCGGAACTCCGCTTCTTGGACGTCGGCGAGCGCGATCACGTCGTCGTTGCGGACGATCAGCGGATCTGCGCCGTCGACCACGGCCCCCATCGCGAGCTCGGGCTGAAACGGCACGCCGATCTTGCGCACGAGAACGAGGTCGAGGGGCGCGTGGAACCGTGCCGCGATTTCCACCGCCACTTGAACGCCGCCCCGCGGCAGCGCGAGCACGACGAGGTCCGCTCCGCGGTACTTTTCGAGCGCCGCCGCGAGGTGCCGCCCTGCGTCGGTGCGATCCCTGAATGGCATGTCACCCTCCGTTCTCCGGCGGATGTAGGCTAACGGGAATTGGCGAAGGGGTTGTGATCCGGATCAAACTCGAACGCCGGTGCGGTGTTACTCTAAGAGGGAATGGCTGTGCTTCGATGGATGATGTAGGCGCGCAGGAGCCCGTCGATCTCGCGGCGAAGGTTCGCTTTCTCGCCGACGGGGCGGCGTACGGCGCGCCCGGTACGCCGGTTCTATGCCGCGAAACCCATATGTCGTGGGTGTTCCTGTGGGGGGATCGGGCCTACAAGCTCAAGAAGCCGGTGAGGTTCCCCTACCTCGATTTCTCAACTCTACGCCTCCGGGAGGCAGCATGCCGGGCCGAACTCCGGCTCAATCGGCGACTGGCGCCGGACGTGTATCTTGCCGTGACGGCGCTGACGCGGAGGGACGGTCGCCTTATGATCGGCGGCACCGGCGCGGTCGTGGATTGGCTCGTCACGATGCGCCGACTCGACGAGTGCAGCACCCTCGAGAGCAGGCTGGCGCGAGGCCCGGTCGCGCCGTCCGAGATCGAGAAGCTGGTGCGCGCGCTCGTTCGGTTTTATCGCCAGGCCCGGAGAATCCAGGTCCGACCCGGCGTTTACCAACGCCGTTGGCAGAGGAATCTCGAACTCAATCGTCGTGTGTTGACTCGTCCCGACTTCGGCTTGCCGCTCGGGCGTATCGGATGGATTCAGCGGATTCAGCGTGAGTTTGTCGGCCGCGGTGACGCGCTTGCTGCGCGTGTGATCGGCGGCCGCATCGTCAACGGCCATGGCGATCTCCGGCCGGAGCACATTTACCTTGAAGATGGGATTCGCATCATCGATTGCCTGGAATTCAACCCTGAGTTGCGTGCGGTCGACGCGATCGACGAGGTCGCTTATCTGGCGATCGAATGCGAGCGTGTCGGAGCGCGCCGGGTCGGCGACCGCATCCGCCGGGGCGTCATGTCCGGGCTTCACGATCGGGCACCCGAAGTCTTGTTCGCGTTCTATGCGTGCTATCGCGCCACGCTGCGGGCGCGCCTCGCCATTGCCCATCTGCTGGACGCCGCGCCGAGGACGCCCGAAAGGTGGCCGATGGTCGCGCGTGAATATCTCGCGATTGCCGAGCGGCACGCCGCGAGGTTGGACCGGCTCCTCAGAAAACGATGAGCTCGCTCAGGGAGCGGCCCTCGTGAAGGCGCGCGATCGTTTCGGCGAGCAGCGGCGCCGCGGGTATGACATCGAGCTTGTCGCGCACCGCACCGGCCGGTAATCGGAACGGCGGCACGACGTCGGTCACGGCGATCCGTTCGATGGCCTCGTCGCCCAGCGCTTCTTTTGCTCCTTCCATGAAGAGTCCGTGGGCAGCGCAGGCGATGACGCGGCGGGCGCCCGCTCGTCGTGCCGCTCGGGCCGCGCGAGCAAGGGTGTTTCCGGTGCTGATAAGGTCGTCGACCAGCACCACCGTGGTTCCGGCGACGTCACCGACGAGGGCATCGCCCGACACCACCCCGGCGCTTCGGTGCTTGTCGACGAACGCTTTGCCGACGGGACGGCCGATCAGGCGTTCGAGATTCTCGCGCAGGAGATCGGCGCGCTTCGCGCCGCCGGTGTCCGGCGACACGACGGCAATGGGGCCTTCGACCCGGTCGCGCAAATACGGCAGGAACAGCGGCGTGGCGGTCAGCGTAACGGTACGGCGTCGGAACGCATTCTCGTATGCGGCGGGATTGTGCACCTCGAGCGTCACCACGGAGTCTGTCCCTACGGCGTCGAACAGAGCGGCGACGTAGCGCGTCGTTACCGGATCATGCGGCTTCGTCCGACGATCTTTTCGAGCGTAGCAGAGATAGGGGACGACGGCGGTGACGCGTGCGGCGCCGGCATCCTTGAGCGCCCCTATGATGAACAGCAGCCGGCAAAGTTTGTCGTTCGCGGTCTCCTCAGGCCCGCCATGGGTGCTTTGCACCACGTAAACGTCGGTGCCTTCGACGCTCTCGAGCGGACGCGCTTTGTGTTCGCCGTCCTCGAACGTCCGTTCCTCATGGGCGTTGAGTGGATGGAACAGGCGATCGGCGACCTCGCGGCCAAGCTCGGCCGAGGCGTTCAGCGCAAATAGCCGGAACCGCGGTGACAGAGCGGGCTTCGGGGCCGGATCGACGGGAGACCAAATGGCGGAGGAGGTGGTCATTCCGCCTTTTTGCACGATTTCGCGCCGGGCGCTCGTGACCTGAATCAAGGAGCCGCGGGCCGATCCCTTGTATGGAATAAGCGTACGAGGTGAGAGGTCATTCAGCGGGAGCGGGCCATGAAGGCGCCAGTACCGGTCCTCGAGCGAGGTGCGTCGGCGGGACGTCGTTCCGAAACGGCGTCGGCCGGCGCGCACAACCCCGACATTGCCCAGGCTTTCGACGACATCGCCGATCTGCTGGAGCTCCAAGGGGCGAATCCCTTCCGCGTCCGCGCGTACCGGAATGCGGCCCGGGTCGTACGGAGTCTCGGTACTGAAATTTCTGTGATGCTTGCGCGGGGCGACGATCTCGCCGAGCTGCCGGGGATAGGTGTCGATCTCGCGGCTAAAATCAAGGTGTTGGCGGACACCGGCCGGCTGCCGATGCTCGACAAGCTGCGCAAGGGTTCTCCGCCGATCGCCCTCGAGCTCCTCAAGCTGCCCGGCCTGGGGCCCCGCCGGGTGCGAACGCTGTGCGATGAGCTCGACATCCACAATATCGAGCAACTCCATCGTGCGGTGCTCGACGGCCGCGTGCGTGAGCTCGAAGGCTTCGGCGCGATGACCGAGCGCAAGCTGCTCCAGGCGTTGGAAGCGCAGACGAAAGCGCCGAAGCGCCTCAAGATCTCCGTGGCCGAAAGCTACGTCGAGCCGTTGCTCGATTGGCTGCGGGGCGCGCCGGGAGTCGACAAGGTCGTTGCCGCCGGTAGCTACCGGCGGTGCCAGGAGACGGTCGGCGACATCGACATCCTCGTGACGGCCGCACGGGGCGGTCCGGTCATCGCGCACTTCACCACCTATCCGGAGGTCGGCAACGTGATCGCCGCCGGCGATACACGCGCGACCGTATCGCTGCGCTCGGGTCTCCAGGTGGACGTTCGGGTCGTGCCGATGCGCAGCTACGGGGCGGCGCTGCACTACCTGACCGGGAGCAAGGCGCACAACATCGCAATCCGCCGCCTCGGCGTGGATCGTGGACTCAAGATCAACGAGTACGGGGTCTTTCACGGTCGCCGGCGCATCGCTGGGGAGACCGAGGAGGAAGTGTATCGGTCGGTCGGGCTCCCATACATTCCACCGGAGCTCCGAGAGGATCACGGCGAAATCGAGGCCGCCGCGGACCGGCGATTGCCGAACCTCGTCGAGTTGCGCGATATTCGCGGGGATCTCCATGTCCACAGCGATGCGACTGACGGGCATGACACGCTCGCGGCATTGGCGAAGGCGGCGCATCAGCGGGGGCTTGAATACATCGCCGTCACCGACCACTCGCGCCGCCTTGCGATGGCGCACGGCCTCGACGCGAAACGCCTCCGCCAGCAGATGGATGCGATCGACCGCCTGAACGGCGCACGCCATGGGGCGATTCTGCTCAAGGGCATCGAGGTCGATATTCTCGAGGACGGCAAGCTCGATCTTCCCGATTCCGCGCTTGCTGGCCTGGATATCGTGATCGGGGCGGTCCACAGCCAGTTCGGACTGACTCGCGCCAAGCAAACGGAGCGTATCCTCCGCGCGATGGAGCGGCCGCACTTCAGCATCCTCGCGCACCCGACCGGACGCCTGATCGGCGAGCGCGAGCCTTACGACGTCGATATGGCACGCATCATCCATGCCGCCAAGGAGCGCGGCTGCTTCATCGAGCTCAATGCTTACCCCGACCGGCTCGACCTCAGCGACGTTCATTGCCGTCTTGCGAAGGAGGAGGGCGTCCTCGTCAGCGTGGCAACGGACACCCACCGCGCAGCGGAGCTGGGCAATTTGCATTTTGGCGTCGGCCAGGCACGCCGCGGCTGGCTCGAGAAGGACGACATCCTGAACACGCGGCCCGTCGAGGCCCTGCGACAGTTGCTGGCGCGAACGATGCGATAACCCGGTGATCGGAGTGCGAAACACTTAGCTATCCCGGACTTCGGAGTGAACCATGCGCATGTTCATGATCGACGCCTACGGCGGAGCTGCTGGAACCGATGGCGGCATTCACCATTTCGGCGTGCAGGCCGAAACCGCGGAGGAGGCGCGCGAGCTGGTGCGCTCGAGCGCCACCGGTGAGCGCTTCACGCGCTTCGACGTTGTCGAGATCGGCGATGAGTTCGAGGGTGACGAGGCCGAGATCGTCGCCGAGGCTGAGGGGCCCTATGGCAAGCCCGCCTGATATCGCGGTCGCCATCGCCGATGCCAACTGGGCGAACAGCCTGCTGCTGACGGATCTGTACCAGCTCAATATGGCGCAGGCGTACGTCGACCGGATCATGACTCAGCCTGCGGCATTCGAATTCTTTGTGCGTAAGTTGCCGAGCCGTCGTGGGTTCCTCCTCGCCGCAGGACTCGAGCAGGTCCTGCAGTTCCTGGAGCGGCTGCGGTTCACACGTGAGGAAATCGAGTGGTTGGCTTCGACCGGGCGTTTCCGTCCGAACCTTCTCGACTACCTGGCAAAGATTCGCTTCGATGGAGATGTCGATGCCATGCCGGAAGGCACGGCGTTCTTCCAGGACGAGCCGATCCTGCGAGTCGTGGCGCCGCTGCCGGTCGCGCAACTGGTGGAAACGCGCATCATCAATCTCCTCCACTTCGAGACGCTGGTCGCTTCGAAGGCGGCACGCGTCGTCCTCAGCGCGCCCGGCAAGTTGCTGGTCGACTTCGGCCTGCGGCGCGCCCATGGAGCGGAAGCGGGACTGCTGGCGGCCCGCGCCGCGTATATAGCGGGCTTCGCAGGGACGGCCACCACCGCTGCCGGGCGGGAGTTCGGGATACCGATCTACGGGACGATGGCGCATTCCTTCATTCAGGCGTTTGACGGCGAAACCGCCGCGTTCGAGGCGTTCGCGCGCTCTCGCCCTGAGGGAATCATCCTGCTGATCGACACCTACGACACCGAGGCGGCCGCCCACAAGGTCGCGTCGCTGGTGCCACGACTGGCGGCCGACGGAATTCGCGTGCGCGGCGTGCGCCTCGACAGCGGCGATCTCGCCACGTGGTCGCGGCACGTGCGGCGGATCCTCGACCGTGCTGGACTTCACGACGTGACCATCTTCGCAAGCGGCGGTCTCGACGAGGACATCATCGCGGATCTGTTGCGTCTCGGCGCTCCGATCGACGGCTTCGGGGTCGGCACCAGCCTGACGACGTCGTCTGACGTGCCGTCGCTCGACTGTGCATACAAGCTGCAGGAGTACGCGGGGCGAGCTCGCCGCAAGCGCTCGCAGGGAAAGGCGACATGGCCCGGGCGAAAGCAGGTGTGGCGGCGCTTCGACAATGACGGGCGAATGTGCGGAGACCTGCTCGCCATCGACGGCGAAGCGGGCGCGGGAACCAGCCTGCTGCAACCGGTGATGCGCGCGGGACGTCGGATCGCAAAATCCGAATCGCTCGCGGACATCCGCAAGCGCAGCGCGGACGAGCTCAGCCGATTGCCCGCCGCCCTTCGGCTGCTGCGACCGATGGCGTATCAGCTCGATATCGCGCCGAGCCTCGAGCGACTGGCCGGTGAGGTCGACAGGTCGTGTGTCGCGTGATGCCGCCTCGAGGACGCGATGCCCGACGATTCTGATGTCCTCGTCGTCACCGACCTGCAGAACGACTTCTGTCCCGAAGGCGCATTGGCGGTTCCGGAGGGGGACAGCATCATCCCTGCGATCAATGCGCTCGTGCATCGGTTCCCGCATGTTGTCCTGACCCAGGATTGGCACCCGCCGGATCACTCGTCATTCGCGTCGTCGCACCCCGGCCGCAAGCCGTTCGACACCATCACCATGCCGTATGGCCCGCAGGTGCTGTGGCCCGACCACTGCGTTCAGGACACGCGCGGCGCGGACTTTCATCGCGCCCTCATTGCGCCGCGTGCGGAACTGATCATTCGAAAGGGATTCCACCGCGATATCGACTCGTATTCGGTGTTCTTCGAGAACGATCGCCGCACGGCGACGGGATTCGGGGGCTATCTTCGCGAACGCGGCTTGCGACGCGTGTTCTTGTGCGGTCTCGCGACCGACTTCTGTGTCCGCTATTCCGCCGAGGATGCCCATATGCTCCACTTCGAAGTGGCCGTGATCACCGACGCGTCGCGGGCGATCGACACCGCCGGGTCCCTTGCCGCTGCCTATGACAGCTTCGCCCGGAATGAAATCCCGCTGCTTCTGAGCAGCCAGATCCGCTAGGGCTCGCGACTGCGCGCTGCCGACTGGATGCTGTCGGTGCGGTATCGCACCGGTGTTTCACATCGTTCCGGGGTGGTCCCGAGGGTGCCAGAATTAGCCTGGCCCACGGCGGCGGCTCGTTGGATAATTCGGTGCGCGGCCGAACAGCAAAAAAGGCCGGGGCCGCCTGCAGGGAGCCGGGGCGATGACACCTGAGGAAAACGAGCGGATCACGCGCGTCTCGAAGGGGACGCCGGCTGGCGAGATGCTGCGCCGGTACTGGTGGCCGGTGTGGTTCACGGAGCTGCTGACGAACGCACCCGTGCCGGTGCGCCTGCTCGGTGAGGACCTGGTCCTGTTCCGGCAGCCTGACGGCCGCACCGCGCTGGTCGACAGCGCCTGTCCGCACCGCGGCGCGTCGCTGGCGCTCGGTCGGATCGAGGCCGACGGCATACGTTGCTGCTACCACGGATGGAAGTTCGACGCGGCAGGGCGCTGCGTCGACATGCCGGCGGAGCCCCCAGGCTCGCCGCTCCGGAACGAGGTGATGCTCGGTGCCTATCCGACACGCGAGGTGTCCGGCCTCGTCTTCGCCTATCTCGGTCCGTCGCCGGCGCCCGAGTTCCCGCGCTACGATCTCCTGTTCCGAACCGATCTCACCCGGAAGGTGAACGCGTTTCACGAGCACTGCAACTGGGTGCAGCGGGCCGAGAACGCCGTCGACCAGATGCACTCGACGGTGCTGCACGCGAGCGTCTACCCGGAAATCGCGCTGCAGCGCCCGAACGTGAAGTGGGAATCGACCTGGTACGGCGTGCGCGCGGCGTTCGACGTCCCGAAGCGCCAAACCAAGGTCTCGCACTTCCTGTTTCCGTCGAACAGCCGCTACTTCGGGGCGCGCGTGAACGATCAGCCGAGCCACATCATGCGGTTTCGTGTGCCGGTCGACGACGTTTCGACCCGGACCTTCGTCATCCGTGCCCGCGAATGCCGCGGCGGCGGCGGTGATCTCAGCACCGAAGGACTCGTGTCGCACCCCCGCGGGGTCTACGAGCGTGTCGAGGACGGCTGGTGGGGACTGGCCTCGCGGGAGCAGGACCGCGCCGCGCAGGAAAGTCAGGGACTCATCGCCGACCGGACTCGCGAGATCCTCGGCACGTCCGACCGTGGGGTCATCCTGTTCCGGAGGATGCTGTTCGATGCCATTGACACGGTCGAGCGCGGCGAGGACCCGCCGGGACTTGTCCGAGGCGAGCAGCGGGAATTGATCGCCTTCGACGCGATGAAAGCCCGCGATGGCGTCGCGATCACCGCGTAGCGAACAGGGGGAGCAATGACGCCGGATGACAATGAGACACTGACCCGTGTCGGCAAGGGAACGCCCGCCGGGGAAATGCTGCGCCGCTACTGGTGGCCGGTGTGGTTCTCGCAGCAGGTCACGAACAAGCCGGTGCCCGTGCGCCTGCTGGGCGAGGACCTGGTGCTGTTTCGGGACGCTGGCGGAGCCATCGGAATCCTCGACCGCCGCTGCCCGCATCGCGGCGCATCGCTCGAGCTCGGCCGCGTCGAGGCGGACGGCATCCGCTGCTGCTACCACGGCTGGAAGTTCGACCGTGCCGGACGCTGTCTCGACCTGCCGTGCGAGCCCGAAGGCACGCCGCTCAAGGACGAGGTCCGCCAGACCGCGTACCTGGCCCAGGAAGCCGGCGGGCTGGTGTTCGCCTATATCGGTCCGACGCCGGCGCCGCTGCTGCCGAAATACGACCTGCTGTTCCGCGAGGATTGTCACAGGGTCGTCTACTCGAAGGAGGAGCACTGCAACTGGCTGCAGCGCGCCGAGAACGGCTACGACCCGCATCACCTGATGTCGCTGCACGCGCCGGGATATCCGCAGATCGCGCTCAAGCGCGCGAACATCCTGTGGGAAAAAACCCGGTACGGCTGCCGAACCGAGCAGCAGTATCCCGATTCGCTCGTGAACGTGACGCACCAGATATTCCCGTCGCACACCCGGCGCCTCGCCGCACGTAAGGGCGACGAGCCGCGCCACTACCTCAACCTCCGCGTGCCGGTCGACGACGTGACGACGATGACGTTCTTCGTCTCCGTCGTGTTCGCGAAGGAGGGGCCGTACACGCTCAAGACCAAGGGGCACGAGCCGTGCGAGCGCATGGTCTACGATGCCGTCGACGATGGTTGGTGGCGCATTCCGTCGCACGAGCAGGACCGCATCGCCCAGGAAAGCCAGGGCCCGATCGCCGATCGGTCGCGCGAATATCTCGGCACCTCGGACGAGGGCATCGTCATGCTGAGGCGGATCCTGCGAGATTCGATCAAGGCGGTGGCCGATGGACGCGACCCCTTCGGCGTGATCCGCGATCCAGACGAAAACACCATCATCCGCTTCGATGCGGGGAAGAATTTCTCCGACGGCGTCAACGAGGCGCCGGCGATCATCGGTGCGTAGCATCGCGCCCAAGGTGATTGTCGCCGCGTTGGCGGCCGCGAGCGTCTGCGCGGCCGCAAAGGTCGCATGCGCGGATATGCCGCCGTCGGCGGCCAGGATCATCGCTGACCTCAAGCTCGGGCCCGAGGTCACGGATCGTTGGGAGGACGAGCAGGTCGTCCCTCGGACGTGGCTCGAAGGCGCTCGCCGCGAAGGCGCGCTCAAGATCAACGGTAGCTGGGAGCCCAAGGTCTTCGCCGCCCTGTCGAAGCCGTTCACCGAGCGGTATCCGTTCATCAAGATCAACTACACGCGCGGAAGCAACGTCACGCGCGTGCAAGGGGCGTTGATCGCCTTCGGCGAGGGCCGCTACATCGCCGACGTCGTCACTGGAATCGACAGCTCGGTGAAGCAGTTCCGGCAGTTGGACGCGCTCGCCGACCTCGGAATTCTCCCCAACATCAGGAACATCCCCGACGCCATGCGCGGGCGCGACGATCTCTGGGCGAGCGTGCGCATCCGATACTGGTGCATGTCCTACAACCCGACGCGTATCTCCGCGGACGAGATGCCGAAGACGTGGGACGACCTCATCACCACGCCCAAGCTGAGGGACCACAAGCTGGCGCTGTGGCGCGGCGTCTCGTCGTGGCTGCTGCCCCTGTGGGGTGCCAAGGGCGAGGCGTGGGCGAGCGACTACGTGAAAAAGCTGTTCGAGATCGTGAAGCCGCAGAAGCGCAAGGAGGGCGCCAACGCGCTGGTGAAGCTGGTGATCGCCGGCGAGTTCAACGCCTCGCTTGCGTCCGCGGAGTATCAGGTCAAGGAGCAGATGGGCCGCGGCGCGCCGGTCGCGTGGCACTGCCCGGACATCGTGCCGGTGTCGGCGTCGACCGTCGGCATCCTCAAGGGCAATCCCGACATGAACGCGAGCCGGCTGTTCCTCAACTGGCTGCTGAGCCGGGAAGGGCAGATCTTCCAGTACGTGGCCGAAGGCTCGCCGCCGGTGCATCAGGACCTCCAGAAGCTCGGCTTCATGCCGTTCCCCGAGATGGTCGCGGGCAAGCGGATCGCGTTCCGCAATCCCGAGCAGCTCGACGACGACATCACGGCGATGTTCAACGTGCTCAATCCCTATTGGGATGGCACCGCGACCGCCGGCGACTAGCTGTACGCGCAATCCACGGACTTTGTGAAACGCGCCGGTCGCACGCAGCCACGGCGAATCCCGTGGCACGCGGCCCGCTGCCTGTGTTTGAATGATGAACACAGGACGACGGCTCTGAAACAGGGTGACGCGATGGCTTCGTTGAAGCGTGCGTGCCTGCTTACCGCGTTGTTAGCGTCTGTCGCCGGCGTTCCCGCATGGGCGGAGACGCCGGCCGAGTTCTACAAATCGCATCCGGTGACGATCACGGTCGGCTCGGCCGCCGGCGGCGGATACGACGCCTACGCCCGGCTGGTCGGGCGCCATTTCGGGCGTTACATCCCGGGCGAGCCGAACGTCGTGATCCAGAACATGCCCGGCGCGGGCAGCCTGAACATGGTGAACCACGTCGCGAACGTGGCGCCGCGCGACGGTACCATCGTCGGCGCGCCGCAGACCGGCGTGGCGTTCGAGCCGGTGTTCAAGCTGCTGTCGCCGGACGGCAAGACCGCGCGGTTCGACGCCACGAAGTTCGGCTGGGTCGGCAACGCGTCGAAGGACATCATCGTGCCGTTCGTCTGGCACGAGGTGCCGGTCAAGACGTTCGAGGACCTGCTGACGACGCCGGTTCGCATGGGCGCGAACGAGACCAACACCGACAACAGCATCATGGCCGTGCTGCTGATCCGGATGTTCAAGGCCAAGATCACCCTGTTCAACGGCTATCCGGGCAGCTCGTCGAACCTCATGCTCGCGGTGCAGGCGCGCGAGCTCGACGGCCTCGCAGGCATGCCCTACACGAGCCTCACGTCGCGCTCGGCCGATCTCGTTCGCGACGGCAAGCTGCGGTTCCTCGTGCAGATGGGATTGAGTCCGCTGCCGGAGCTGCCCGACGTCCCAATGCTGCTCGACAAGACGAGGACGCCCGAGGACCGCGAGACGTTGTCCCTGATCCTGGTGAAGAACGAGATGGCGCGGCCGTACTTCGTCGGCCCCGATGTCCCCGGCGACCGCCTGGCCGCGTTGCGAACGGCCTTCGAGCGGACGATCAAGGATCCGGCGATGATCGCCGACGCGAAGCGCAGCGGCCTCGACCTCGGCTTCGTCTCGGGCGAGGACGTGCAGGCGCTGGTGGCGAAGGTCTACGCGACGCCGGCGGCGAGCGCCGACCGGGTCCGGGACGTGCTGCGGTCGGACCGTCCGGACCGCTGACGCGGGACATAACAGCGCATTGTCAGGGAGAGCACCGTGGGTTTTATCGACGCCGACGCGCACGTGATCGAATCGCCGCTGACCTGGGAGCACGTCGGCGAGGGCGACCGCAAGTACACGCCGATCCTCGTCACCCAGACCTGGGGCGGCGAGGTCAAGAGCAACGAGGGGCGGCGGGCGCTCGAGTACTGGATCATGGACAACCGGACTCACGCCAAGGACAAGAACGTGGGCTCCGACACCACCGTCGAATCGCGCGAGATGCGCGACGTCGAGGCGCGGCTCGCGCACATGAACGAGCTCGGCATCGACGTCCAGGTGCTGTATCCGACGGTGTTCCTGCGCCCCGCGGTGCGGACGCGCGGCGCCGAGCTGGCGCTGGTGCGCGCCTACAACCGCTGGCTCGCGGGGCTCAACGCCCATGCGCCGCGGCGTCTGCGCTGGGTGGCGATGCCGCCGCTGCTCAGCCCCGACAAGCTGCGCGACGAGCTGGTGTTCTGCAAGGAGCACGGTGCTTGCGGCATCTTCATGCGCGGCCTCGAGTGGGACCGCAACGTCGCCGACCCGTATTTCTTCCCGCTCTACGAGCTTGCGTCCGAGCTCGACATGCCGGTGTGCTTCCACTCCGGAAACAACTCGATCGTGCATCACGACTTCTTCACCGAGGACACGACGTTCACCAAGTTCAAGCTGGCGGTGGTCGGCGCTTTCCACTCGCTGCTGGAGAAAAACGTGCCGTCGCAGTTCCCCGACGTGCGCTGGGGCTTCGTCGAGGTGTCGGCCCAGTGGGTGCCGTACGTCTGCCACGATCTCCGCTACCGCTTCCTGCGGCTCGGCCGGCGCATGCCGGAGAACGTGCTCAAGGCCAACAACATGTACGTCGCCTGCGAGGTCACCGACGACATCCCGTACATCCTGAAGTACGCGGGCGACGACGCGCTGATGCTCGGGACCGACTACGGCCACCACGATCCGTCGGCCGAGATCAACGCGTTCACGCTGATCCAGAAGCGCAACGACATCTCGCCGGAGCAGCGTCAGAAAATCGTCGACCTCAATCCGCGGGCGCTGTACGGCCTGTAGCCGCATCGGCTCTGGCCGTCATCGCTGGCAGCGGCGCCGGGCCGATGCGGCCGCCCTCGTCGGCGCGGAAGGTTCCCGTGCGCTGACCGTTGAGCGTCGTCGACCGCAGCCATTCCAGCGAGGCGCGCTGCAGCACCCGGTGCTGGGCTTCCCACACCGCGAAATGCGTGGCGCAGGCGATGGCGAGGAACGCCTTCTGCGACGAGCCGAGATCCTCGAACAACTGCGCGTTCGACGTCCGGAGGTCGTCCTCCTCGCCGACCATGATCAGGGTCGGCACGGTGATCTTCTTCGCCGAGTTCGCGTTCCAGCCCCAGTAGGTGCGGGTCGGCGCGCGCAGGCCGCCGGTACCCCAGGTGGCGCCGATGGGATCGGCGTCGATGTTCATCTTCCAGATCATGTCGGGCATGCCGGGCTCGATCATGCCGTCGCACTTCTGGGTGCCGAGCCAGCGCCGGCCTTCGCCAACGTCGCGGAACTGGATCGTCATCGGGAACCCGGCGCGGGGCAGGGTCGGCTTCGCGTCCGGATTGCTGCGGCTGTAGTTGGACGACGCCTGGATGATGAGCTTGTCGACCTTGTCGGGGTGCCGCACGGTGTACGTGCCGGTGCGGATTCCACCGCCCGACCAGCCGATCAGGGCGATCTTGTCGACGCCGCGCAGCTTGCGGATCGAATCGACCACGGCGTCGATATCGGCGGTCTCGGTATCGCTCGAGACGAGCTGGTACGGGTACCTGGGCTGGCACTCGGCGGCGAGCGGCTTGCCGATCAGGTATTTCTGCTGGGCCGGATTGAGGTTGCAGGCCTCGTCCATCATCGGCCGGCTCGATCGTCCGTAGCCGGTCATGTCCATGGCGAACACGTCGTAACCGGCCTTCGCCAGCGCCTCCATCCAACTGTAGTCGCGGTACTGGACATCGAACGCGAGGGTCGACGGCGAGTAGCCGCCGTGGACGAACAGCGCGACCTTGCCCGGCTCGGCCTTGCCTGCGGCTATAACCGCCGCGGGGGCGCGCTCGCGAACGAAAAGATCGAGCGGCTGGCCGGTGTTGGCGGGGAGATCGGACACGCGCCGGACGAGCCGGTCGACGGTGACAACATCGGTGCGCTCGTTCGGCGTCGACGTGCAACCGGCGACGGCCGAGCACGCGAGGAATCCCAAAACGGCCAGACGCGTGGCGTTCACTGCTGCCTCCCAGGTGGACGGATCGATCCGTTCTTTCGCGCCGAGTATAAACGCCGCCGCGTGGCGTTCGCGAGTGGCCGGTTCATGCCGCGGGCTTGGTCAGGTGACGCACCAGCGCGCGGCGTCGTGACATCGCCCACGCCGAGACCAGCAGGCAGAGCGCGGCGGCGATGGCCACGGGCCATTGCAGGCCGAAGCGGTCGGCGAGCGTGCCGATGATCAGCGCCCCGATCGCGGGACCGCCGCGGAAGATCACGCCGTAGAGGCTCATCACGCGGCCGCGGAAGGCATCGTCGACGGAGGCCTGGGTGAGCGACTGGGTGCCAATGCTGCTGCCGGTGTTGGTGAAGCCGTAGGCGAACAGCAGCGCCAGCGCAGCCCAGAACGAGGGCACGAGGGCGAACGCGACGATGCTGATGCTGAGGCCCGCGAGGCTGGTGACCGCGGCTCGCACGAGCCGCTCGGTGCTCGCGCGCCGCACCATCGTCGCGCCGCCGACCATGGCGCCGAGTCCCATGGCCGACGTCATCCAGGCGAGGCCCTGGGCGCCCATGTCGAAGATGCGATCGGCGAACCCCGGGAGCAACTCGGTGACCGGACGGACGAGCAGCGTGGTCGCCGAGTAGATCAGGAGCAGGGGGCCGATGCCGCGGTGCTCGTAGACGTAGCGGTAGCCGGCGGCGATCTGCGTCCACATGGCGCGACGGGCGTGATGCGGCGGCGCCGCTTCCTTGGTGTCGATGGCCCACAGCGCGTACAGGAGCAGGAGATAGCTCGCGGCGTTGATCGCGAACGCACCCGACACGCCTCCCGTGGCGATGACGACGCCGGCGATCGCCGGGCCGACGAAGCGCGCCATGTTGGCCATCACCGAGTTGAACGCGATCGCGCTCGCCAGATCCTCGGGCGGGATCAGGTTCGGCATCAGCGACATGCGCGCGGGCTGATTGATCGCGGCGATGCTGCCGCGCAGCAGACTGAGCACGACGAGACCCCAGATGTCGATCAGCGAGGTCCAGGTCAGGACGAACAGCACGAGCGCCTGCGCCATCGCGAACCATTGCGAGATCAGCGACATCCGCCGGGGATCGCCGCGGTCGGCGATGACCCCGCCGATCGGACTCAGCACGATCGCGGGGAACAGATCCGCGAACGCCACGACCCCGAGCCACGTGCCGGATTCGGTCAACTGCCACGTCAGCCAGCCGATCGCGACCTTCTGCACCCAGTTGCCGATCAGCGACACGGCGTCGCCGCCCGCATAGAGGCGGTAATTGCGATGCTGCAGGACCTGGAGGAAGGCGTTCCTGCGCGGCGGCCGGTCGTCGCGGCGGGCCTGTCCCTCGACGGCTGCCTCACTCACTGGAATTCACCGACGGAACCACTGCGGGATCGATGGCGTGCATCCTCGGAGTATACCCGCACCTTGTCGGAACGGGATGGCGCTCGCGCGCCGGACGTTGCCCGGCCGGCCGGCGGAGTCTATGGTCCGCGTTCCGTTTCAGGTGACCATGACGCCGACCAAGATACCCGCGCTGATCAAGCGCAATACAGCCCTGTTCGCCCTGTCCCAGTGCTTCACCGGGGCGGGGATGCAGTTCGCCTATGGTTTCGGGCCGCTGATGGTCGTCGGGCTCGCCGGATCGTCGGGGCTCGCGGGCCTGTCGGTCGCGCTGATCGGGCTGTCGCGCTTCCTCGTTTCGTATCCCATCGGAAAGGTCACCGACGCGTATGGCCGCAAGCCCGGCATTCACCTCGGCCTGGCGCTGGCGCTCGTCGGCACGCTCATCCTCGGGATGGCGATGAACGCGCAGTCGATAGTCGTCTTCGTCGCCGGGCTGCTGACGTTCGGCATGGGGATGAACGCGGCGCAGCAGATGCGCGTCGGCGCGACGGACATGTTCCCGCCGCACATGCGCGCCCAGGCGCTGGGCTATGTCGCGCTCGGGTCCATCGTCGGGCTGGTGCTCGGACCGCTGCTCATCGAACTGTCGGGACATGTCGCGCCCCTGATCGGGATCGATCCTCTCGGCCTGCCGTGGTTCTTCCTTCCCGTGCTGATCGTCGCGGGCATGGTGATCGTCTCCTTCGTCCGTCCCGATCCGAAGGAGATCGGGATGAATCTGGCGCGCTATTATCCGGGGTATGTCGAGCCGCCGCGGAAGGCGCACGGAAAGTCGGCGGCCGTCGGGCTGCCGGCGATCTGGGCGGTCCCGCCGGCGCGCGTCGCCATCGTCGCGAACTGCGCCGCCACCGGCAACATGTCGATCGTCATGGTCCTGACCTCGCTGGTGCTGGCGCATCACGGGCATTCGCTCGTCGCCATCGCCACGTCGCACATGTTCCACTCCGCGGGCATGTTCGCGTTCACGATTCCGCTCGGCAAGTTGGCCGACCGCTACGGCCGCGGCCGGGTGATGTACCCGGGCGTCGCCGTGTCGCTGGTCGGCGCGGCACTGGTGGCGTTCACCGGCGCCTTGTGGAGCGTGACACTCGGGACGTTCCTGGTCGGCCTCGGCTGGGCCGCGGCGAATGTCGCCGCGACGGCGCTCGTCGCCGACCTGTTCCCGACCGAGCAGCGCGGCCGCGCCATCGGCGTCAGCGACAGTTGCGCCGGGGCGGCCACGGTTGCGGCGGCGCTCGTCACCGGCCCGTTGATCGAGTTCTCGGGCCTGCCGGCAACGGGCGCGGTCGCCGCATTGATGGCCGTGGCGCCGTTCGCCATGCTCGCCTTTCGACGCACGGCGACCGTGCTCGCGCGCTGAACGGATCGCACGGCTACATCCCCGACAGCACCGCCTGCGCATCGGCCGCGTCTCTCTGGGCATAACCGAGATCGGGCTGGCCGAGGCCGTTGGTGGCCTTGAGCAGCGCATCGTTGAGCCGCTGCCGTTGCGCGCCGTCCCTGCTGTCCGGAATCGCGCCGTCGCCCTGACCGTCGCAGGGGTTGCCCGCGCTTGCGTCGAAGCCGTCGCCATTCGGTCCGACGAGGCAGTTGATGACGTGATGCAGGTGCATTTGCACCGTGCGTTTGCTCGTCGCCTGGGTGGCCAGCCCGGCATGCTCGGCCGCGGTACGGATCTCCTGCGCGGTGTCGGCGACGGCTTGGGACGAAATCGCCATCGCGGCCATTCCTGCGATGCCGAACACGGCGGGAATGCTCTTCAGGGTCATGACGTGCTCCTTCAGGCGAGTGATCGATGGTGGCGCTCGGCCCGCGCCCCCCGCTCCTTTCTGAGGGGAGCGGGGGGCTGGTGAGGGGCCGGTGGGCCCGCGCGTGTTTGCTAAACGCCGCGCGGACACACGTCGTCGTCAGCGGATTCAGCTAAATCCACCTTTTTCCTTCTCCACGAGGGTCGGCAGAGTGCCACGCTGCGTTGAAAGCGTAGCCAAGGCCGCCGATTGCTTCCTCGGTCGCGGATCGCGACGCTGGGTTATGTCGGTACCGAAGAAGAAACGCGTCGCGACCCGAAGGGGAAGCGCCGTTGCCTCTCAACTCATCCGCCGCAGCCGTCCTCATTGTCGGAGGCGATCGCTCGCGGCTTCATCGCTTCAATCGGGAGCGCTATGCGCAATAGCTCCCCTCGCTTGTCGCGATGCGTCCACTGTGCGCGCAGGGAACGGGAGGCACAAGGGGGCTGTGGAAAGTCTGGCTGGCTCCGGGCGGGGCTTGTGGAAAGTCGCCGCCGTGCGAACGGAATCAATGGTGTTGGGCCGCGGCTGGGCGCTTGCGACGCGGGCGCTGGCACGGCACCTTCAGCGGGGCCAAGCGACAGCACGGCGGTGGAGGACCGGGATGACGATTGACGAAGCGGCGCAGCGCGCGCTCAAGCCGAGCAACGACGAGATTCGCGCGCTGCCGTTGACCACCAACGCAAAGATCGCCGCCGAGCTTCTGCCGGGCGGCGAGGCGGCGCTCGATATCGGTTGCGGAGAGGGGAAGTTTACCCGGAGCCTCGCCGCTCTGTTCCGGCAGGTGTCCGGTATCGACGTCAAGGAGCGCGCGATCGCGAAGGCGAAGGCGGCCGCGGCCGAGGCGGGCGTCACGGTGGACTTCCGCGTGGCGAGCGCGGAAGCGCTGCCGTTTCCCGACGCCAGCTTCGACACGGTCGCGTTCTCGAACAGCCTCCATCACATCGGCGATCCGGTGAGGGCGATCGGGGAGGCGTTGCGCGTGCTGAAGCCCGACGGCGTGCTCTACGTGATGGAGCCGGTCGCGTCCGGCAACTACCACGACGCGACCTGCCTCGTGAATGACGAGACGGCGGTGCGCACCGCGGCCTATGCGGCGCTCTCGAAGGCCGATCGCGTGTGCGCCGAGCGCGAGGTCATGTACCGGACGGAGCGCCGGTTCGCCGACTTCGACGAATGGAAGGCGGATCAGATCGACCGCGACGAGAAACGGCGTGCGCGCTTCGACGCGCAGCCCGACGACGTGCGCCGGCGGTTCGAGAGCAACGCCGAGCGGCGCGACGGGGCGCTGGTGTTCAACCAGTGCTTCCGCGTGAACGTGTTGCGGAAAGCCGCGGCGCCGGCGCGCGTCTGACCGTCGCGGAATCCGCCGTGCGGAGAGGGTGGGCGGCTGTGCCGCCCACCTCGCTCACATCTGGGAGCTCAGCAATGCCTGCGCGTCTGCCGCGTCCTTTTGCGCGGCGGCGACATCGGTCTGCTTGAGCCCGGAATTCACCTTGGCCAGGGCGTCGCTGAGGCGCTTCTTCTGTGCGGCATCGGTGGTGTCGGGAATGGCGCCGCTGCCCTGATCCTTGCAGGGATTGGCCTGCTTGGTATCGAAGCCCTGTCCGTTCGGTCCCACGAGGCAATTGACGACGTGCTGGAGGTGCATCTGCACCGCCTTCATGTCCGACGCCTTATTGGCGAACCCGGCATGCTGGGCGGCTGTGCTGACCTCCTTTGCGGCGTCAGTCTCGGCATGCGCTGTGCCTGTCATCGCGAGCGCGGCGGCGAGCGCCAAGCCAACTACGGTGTTCTGTCGTATCATCGTGTCCTCCCTTGTCGTGCGGATCATCGGCCCGGGCAATCTTCTGTCCGGGCCCGGAGGGGCCTGGCGGCGGGCTGCCAGGCCGGCAGCTCGCGACGTACACGCCCCTTGGATCAACACCTGCGGGAGGCGCTCTATTCCACCATGCCGACCGTAAAATTGGCCCGCTTGAGCACCGCGTCGCGGGAGTCCGCGACCGTCTTGAGGACGCGCGCGACGTCGACGCCCACCAGCCGCCCGCGCCATTTCCGGACCTTGCCGGCCACGAACACGTTCTCGACGTGGCTCGGGTTCATCAGGTTCACGACGGCGCTCGGGGCGTTGTTGAGCGGCCAGACGCTGATCTCGTCGCCCTTGAGCATGACGATGTCCGCTTCCTTGCCGGGCGTGAGCGTGCCGATCCGGCCGTCGAGCGCCGCGCAGCGCGCGCCGTTGATCGTCGCGAACTCCAGCACCTCGCGGCAGGTGAGGAGGGGCGGCACGCCGTCTTCCTTCTTCATCGTCCGCTGCTGGGCTGCAAGGCGCTGCAGGTTGAACGCCGTGCGCATCATGCCGAACATGTCCATCCCGACCGTCGCCGCATGGTCGCAGCTCAGGCTCGGGCGCACGCCGTGGTCGAGGGCGTCCTGGATCGCGGGATAGCCGTGGCCCATCGCCATCTCGAGCGGCGGCGAGTGGGACGTCCGCGCCCCGTGGTCGCGGATCACCGTCCACGCCTCGTCGTTGAGGTGCGTGCAGTGGATGAACTCGTCGCCGTCGCGCAGGACGCCGGCTTTGGCGAGCTCGATCAGGGCATTTGAGTTGAGCCGGATGTGCAGCACGCCGCGGACGCCTGCCTCGCGCGCGGCGAGGAACGACTTGGGATCGAGGCTCGTCGCCATGGCCGGAGTCAGCAACTGATCCGGCGAGTTGAAGTGGGTCTTGAGCAGCCGGGCGATGTCCTGCGGATATTGCGCCTTCGGACCGGCGCCACGAGAGTAGGCGAACACGGCGCGGATCCCGGCGTCACGCAGCGCCTGGATCATGGCATCGCTGTGCTCGGGGGAATGGTTCGCCTGGGAGATGTCGACGACTCCCGTCGTGCCCATGTCGAGCATGGCGAGGACGGTGATCAGCACTCCGGCGTAGGCGTCCTCCGGCTGGTAATGCAGCGTGATGTTGTTCTGGATGTCGCGGTCGTACTCCGGCTGGACACGGCCGTTCGGCAAGGTCCCGCGCAGCAGCCCCTGGTACGAGTGGCTGTGGGTATCGACGAATCCCGGGATGATGATGCGATGTGTCGCGTCGACGATCGCGGTGGTCTCAGGCGACGCGGAGATGCCGGGCCGCACCTCGCGGATTCGTCCGTCCTCGATCAGGACGTCGCCCTCGGCGAAGTCACCGACCTGCGGATCGAGCGACAGTACGATGCCGCCCTTCAGGAGGATCCTGCGCTGCGCTTGCACGCGCGCGAGCTCGGGATCGGCGGCCGCGGCACCCTGCGCCAGTGCGCCGCCGGTCAAGCCCTGCGCCGCCATGCCGCCGGCCATCACGCCGGCGCTCATTATCAGACGGCGCCGCGAGAGCGGCGGAGGAGGCGGAAAGCCGTATCGGCGAACGGTGTCGGCGAGCGACTCGCCGCTGTCGCAGAGCACGCACATGGTGACCTCCCCGTCGTGTTTTGGGCCGTGGTCTTGTGCCCGTCGTCGTCCGGTGCCTCCGGCGGTTCCACCGCGGGAGGCCGGATGTTATAGTTCGTTCGGCCGCCTCACAGCCGTGACGGAAATATACACCGGGAGCGACGCCCCGCGTGGAGCCGTTGTCGTCCCGGAACATCCGCGGCACCACAGCACTCGCCCGCAACGGGCAGGCCCGAGAAGGGGTTAGGAGACAGGCGCGCGCGCCACGCAAGAATGCCGGATACCGCCAGGACAGCCGACGCCGCCATCCCGCCCGATCCCGCCGCCGCCCCCGCGACAGCGTCCACCTCCACCGCCAACATCATGGTGCGGTGGGTGGTCGCGTGCGGGATGTTCATGAACCAGCTCGACTCGACGGTCATCACGACGTCGCTGCCGCAGATCGCCGAGAGCCTCGGCGAGAGTCCGCTCCACCTCAACGTCGCCATCACCAGCTACCTGATAAGCCTCGCGGTGTTCATCCCGATCAGCGGCTGGATCGCCGACCGCTTCGGCCCGCGCCGAGTGTTTTGCGCCGCGATTGCGATCTTCACCCTGAGCTCCGCAATCTGCGGCCTATCGACCAGCCTGTCGCAGATGGTCGCGATGCGGATCGTGCAGGGATTCGGCGGCGCGCTGATGACGCCGGTCGGCCGCCTGATCCTGGTGCGTAGCTTCCCGAAGGACCAGCTCCTGTCGGCGATGGCGTTCGTGTCGATCCCGGCGCTGGTCGCGCCGGCAGTCGGTCCGATCGTCGGCGGCTTCTTCACGACGTACATGTCGTGGCACTGGATATTCTTCATCAACCTGCCGATCGGAATCCTCGGCATCCTGATGGCGCTGCGGTACGTGACGAACTTCGAGGTGCCGCCGCCCCCGCGCTTCGACTTCCGCGGCTTCGTCATCGTCGGCGCGGGGCTCGCGCTGTTCCAGTTCTCGATCGAGAATCTCGGCCATCCACTGGTCTCGTCGCCGGTGCTGGTCGGGCTGTTCGTCGCGGCCGCGGTGCTGCTCGCCCTGTACACGTGGCACGCGCTCGGCCGCACCAACGCGGTGCTCGATCTCAACCTGTTCCGGCTGCGCACCTTCCGCGCATCGACCGTCTCGGGAGGGCTCTGCCGCCTTGCCATCGGCGCCGTGCCGTTCCTGCTGCCCCTCATGCTGCAGGTGGGATTCGGGCTGGCGCCGATCGCGTCCGGATTCATCACCTTCGTCACCAGCATCGGCGCGATCGGCATGAAGACGGTCGCGACGCGGGTCGCGAGGAGGTTCGGATTTCGCAATCTGCTGGTCTACAACGCCGGATTGCTCGGGCTGATGATCGGCGGAATGGCGCTGTTCCAGCCCGACACGCCGCACTGGTTCATGTTGGCCTATCTCGTGCTGTACGGCGTCATCCGGGCGACGCAGTTCACCAACGTCCAGGCGCTCGCCTACGCCGACCTGACGCCGGAGACGATGAGCCGGGGCACCAGCATGGCGAGCGTGATCCAGCAGCTCTCGAGCAGCTTCGGCGTGGCGATCGCAGCGACAACGCTCGCGGTGGTGGTCGGCGGCGCGACCGAGATCACGCCGCGCGACTTCCACATTGCGTTCATGGTCGTAGGCGCGATGCCGATGCTCGCGATCGTCGGCTTCGCCCGTCTCAGGTCGAGCGACGGCGCCGAGATGGCCGGAAACGAGGGCCGTCGCGGCCGCGGCCGCTGAGGCGGCGCGTACCGACCCCGCCTAACGCGAGCCGACCGCGCGAAGCTGCTCGCCGCTGACCGTGCCGTACGGCGACTTGCCGGCGAAGCGCAGGAGGTCGGTCGGATCGTGCGAGCAGAACAGCGACACCTCGGAGCCGTGGTCGCGCAGGAGGTCGCGGAGTCGCTGCTGGTTGCGGTGCCGCGCGTCGCGATTCGCCTGCATCATCCATTGGTAGACGCGAAGCCCGATCGTGCAGTGTGGGTGCGCGACGTCCATCTCGCCGTGGAAGAAATAGGAATCGCCCGCGTGCAGGAGCCAGCCGCTCTCGGTCGCGACGGCCACTCCGCAGTGGCCGCGGGTGTGCCCGACCAGCGGCACGAGCAGGATCTCCGGCGGAAGCCCATCGATCTTGCGCACCGTCTCGAACCCGAACCAGCGCTCGCCGACGGCTGCGTACGTCCGCCAGTGAACGTCATGGTCCCACTGCGACGGGCTGTAGCGCCGTGAGGCGATGAAGCCGTTGCGCTCCTCGCGCGCGCTGCGCAGCTCGATGTCGAGCAGGTGGACCTTCGCCTCGGGGAAGTCCTCGATGCCGCCGGCGTGATCGAAGTCGAGGTGGGTGAGGACGATATGGCGCACGTCGCGCGCGGAGAAGCCGAGCCGCTCGATGTGGCGGATCGCGGTATCTTCCTCGCGCAGGCAGATTCCGTTCAGCGTGCGGAACATGCGGTCGATGCGGCTTTCCGGATGGCGCACGTCGCGCAGCCCGAAGCCGGTGTCGACCAGGACGAGCCCGTTGTGATCGGTCTCGATCAGCAGGCACTGGCAGACGAGCCGACGGCGCGCCGCATCGGCGTCGCTCGGGTAGTACAGCAGCGATCCGCCGATCGGGCACATCGTCCCGCAGTTGAGATGATGAATGCGCATGGCGACACCTCCGGACGGACTCAAGTCCGGGGCGTCGCGCGCGTTCCCACCGCCGAGCTTCGTCCGGCTGGCGGATGTTCAGTCCTGGCCGGCGTGCTGGGCAGCGCCGCGTCGCGCCCGGTTTTCCTCGGCGGTTTCCCACGAGTAACGAATGGCGCCGACCGCCGTCGCGCCGAAGCTCGACGGCAGCGCGGCGGGTTTGGTCCCGTCGAGGGCGGCCTGGAGCACCGTCTGGAGGTCGGCATCGTCGAACGGCTTGCGGATCCGCGGCACCCAGCGCCAGGTCTCGGCGATGACGGTCGCGCCGCACGCGGCGAACAGAAGCGGCACGCCGCGGGCGCGTAGCGCCGCCGCCAGCGGGTACACCATGCCGCCGGCGAGATCGACGTCGAGCACCGCGCAGTCGAGGCGCGCGCCGTCACGGCGCACGATGTCGAGCGCGGTGGCGAGGTCGGCCGCCGGTCCCGCGACCGCGCAGCCGAGCCGATGCAGCATCGCGGTGACTCCGCCGCCCGACGCGCTCTCCAGCACGAGCACCGAGAGGCCGCGCAGCGACGTCCGCGGCGTCACCACCGGCGCGCCATCGGGGCGGACCAGCCGCTCGACCAGCGAGGCGATGTAGCGCGACGGCAGGCAATGGTCGGGCAACCGGACCGCGAGCGCCGAAAGCGGCATCGAGGAGAATGGCGCGTCTTTCGGGTCCTGCACGATCGTGGTGCCGCCCGCCGCCTTGATCGCGGCGAGTCCTTCGGCGCCGTCGCGGCCCGATCCCGACAGGACGATGCCGATGGCACGGCGGCCGAATGAGCGCGCCGCCGAGCGGAACAGAGGGTCGGCCGCCGGACGCATGAAGTGCTCCTTCGGAGTGAGCGCGAGCCGGATCTTGTCGCCGTCGACGATCATGTGACGATCGGGTGGCGCGACGTAGATGCGGCCGGGGCTCAGGCGCTCGCCGTCCTCGGCGAGGCCGGCCGGGAGGCGCCCGACGCCGTTGAGGATCTCCGGCACCGCGCTGCCCGCGGCCGGCGTCGTATGCAGGACGACCATCACCGCGGCGGGAAAGCCGCGCGGGATCTCGGCGACGATCTGTTCGAGGGCGTCGAGCCCGCCGGCCGACGCTGCGATGACGACGACGTTGAAAGTGGCCATGTCGCTCTCCCTGACTGCCCGAATACCTGTTCGGCCGACGGTGCGGCCGTCGTGCCTGTCGTTTGGACGCGCGAATATCGTGCGCGCCGACACATCGTAGTCACGGTCAAGGCTCGACGCCCGTGACCAAGTGGCACGGATAGTTCAAATCCGGGGATTCGCGGGGCAGGGACGGGCCGCCGGTCTCTTTAGGAGACCGGCGCGTCTCTTCAGGGCTTCGGAAGGGGCTTCAGGCCGCGGATTCAACCCAAACGAGATGGTTCGGCGTCGAACGGTCACCCGCGCGATCGAGGGGACCAGGCGTGGTCCGCCGGGATCGCGCCGTCACGAGAAAGAAGGGCCGCCCGCCTTCGGGCGGGCGGCCCGCGATACCGTCGCGTGGCCCTCCATCGGCGGAGGGCGGGCCTCACCTGCGCTTGGTGACGATTTCGAAGATGTTCTCGAAGTCGCGCTGATGCGCCACGTCGGCTTCGAAGCTGTTCAGATAGAACGTCTTCGCCAGCCGCTTGATGAGCTTCTTGTCGATCTGTGTCTCGTCGGCCACCTTGCTGACGATCTCCTTGACCAGATCGCGTTCGGCCGCCGACCGGGTCATGCTGTCGCTGATCTCGTTGATCGCCTTCTTGAGCCTGTCCTGCGCATCGGCAGAGAGATTGATCACGCTGTCACTGTCGCTCACGTCGTCACCTTTACGAACTTAACTCCGATGATCCGGGAGCATCGCGGATGCTCGCCGATCGCGCAAACCACGGATTTTTGATCGAGGAACCGGACCGGCAATCGGTCCGACGGGGAGGACGCGCGCGCTAGCCGTTCAATTCGACCCAGATCGGGACGTGGTCGGAGGCGCGTTCGCGGGCGCGCTCGTTGCGGTCGATCTCGCACGCGACCAGGCGGTCGGCCGCCTGCGGCGACAGCAGCAGATGGTCGATGCGCAGCCCGTTGTCGCGCTGCCACGCGCCCGACATGTAATCCCAGAACGTGTACTGATGGACTTCATTCGGGTGCAGGGCGCGGAACGCGTCGGTGTATCCGAGGTTGAGGATGCGGCGGAACGCAGCGCGCGTCTCGGGCTTGAACAGCGCGTCCATTACCCACGCCTTCGGGTTGTAGACGTCGTCGTCGCTCGGAATGACGTTGTAGTCGCCGCCGAGCACGACCGTCTCCTCAAGCGCGAGCAACTCCTGGGCGTGGGCGCGCAGGCGGTCGAGCCACTTGAGCTTGTAGGGATACTTGTCGCTGTCGACGGGATTGCCGTTGGGCAGGTAGATGGAGGCCACGCGCACCACGAGCGAGCCGAACGCAGTGACGCCCTCGACGTAACGCGCGTGGTCGTCGCCGTGATCGCCGGGCAGCGACTTGCGGATGTCCTCGATCGGCGAGCGCGACAGGATCGCGACGCCGTTGTAGCTCTTCTGGCCGACGATCGCGAGGTTGTAGCCGAGCTCCTCGATCTCGAGCGCGGGGAACGCGTCGGTCTGGCACTTGATCTCCTGCAGCAGCACGACGTCGGGCTTCGCCGCCTTGAGCCAGCCGAGCACGAGCGGCAGGCGGGCTTTGACCGAGTTGACGTTCCAGGTGGCGATCTTGACCAAGGCGGATCCTTAACGCAAAGGGAGTGTAGCGTATCGACGGGCGGGCGCTCCATTTTGAAAATGGCGCCGCGTCGAATGTACGCGCTCCATTGTCCCCGCTCCAAGGACGACGGTAGTATCGCGCGCGGTTTGAGGGGAGCAGATACGTGCAGATTGCGAGCTTCTATGCCGGCTTATGCGGAGTGCTTTTCCTTGTGCTGTCCGCACTGGTGATCCGGGAACGTGTGAAATTCACCATCTATCTCGGCGACGGAGACCGCGAGCATGCGCGGCGACTCATCCGCGTTCACGGCAATTTCGCCGAATACGTTCCGCTCGCGTTGATTTTGCTGTTTGCCGCCGAAACCAGCGGAGCCCCGAACTGGCTCATCCACCTCGCCGGATCATCGCTCGTCGTGGGCCGAGTGCTTCACGCACTCGGCCTCGGGCGCAGCTCCAAATGGTCGGCCGGACGCTTCATCGGGACCAACCTCACCTTTCTGGCGATAGGGATCGGCGCCGTGTTGGCGCTGCGCGGAATTCTGTAACGCCAGGCGGTCAGATCGCGAACGAGTTGCCGCAGCCGCACGACGACGTGGCGTTGGGGTTGCGCACCGTGAACGACGAGCCGACCAGTTCCTCGGTGAAGTCGATCTCGGCGCCGCCGAGCAGGCCGAGCGAGGTCTCGTCGACGACGAGCTTCGCGCCGTCGCGCTCGACCACCCGGTCCTCGGGCGTCAGCGTGTCGTCGAGGGTGAAGCCGTACTGGTACCCCGAGCAGCCGCCCCCGGAGATGGAGAGGCGCAGCATCACGTTGCCGCCGTCGGCCGCGGCGAGGTCGCGGATGCGCTTGGCCGCGCGCTCGGTGAGCAGCAGCGGAACCTGGGGTGGGGTGGGCTCGGGGCCCGTGGAGGTCGCCGTGTCGGTCATGTCGCTCCTCGCGCCGAGATTACCGCGGGCCGGCGCGTTGCCCCATATGTAAGGCGGCGGCGCTCGCGTTCCAAGAGGCTATCCACAAGAGAATCCGTGAGAATTCCGCCCGAAACGGCCCTGGCGGTTGCTTCGCGGTAAGCCCGCCTGTAGGTTCCCGGCCATGTCCGAACTGCCCGCCGCAGAGCTGGTTTTCGCGAGCCGGGGAGGCGCCCCTTACGCGAGCCGCCCCGAGGCGAGTCGCGGCCGGCTGTTCGCGGAGCCGGAGAGCCCGACCCGGTCGGTGTTCCAGCGCGACCGCGACCGCATCATCCATTCGGCGGCGTTCCGGCGCCTAAAGTACAAGACGCAGGTCTTCGTCTATCACGAGGGCGACAACTTCCGGACCCGGCTCACCCACTCGCTCGAGGTGAGCCAGATCGCGCGCTCGGTCGCCCGCGTGCTCGGGCTCAACGAGGATATCGCCGAGGCGCTGGCGCTCGCGCACGATCTCGGCCACCCGCCGTTCGGCCATGCCGGCGAGGAAGCGCTCCACGCCTGCATGAAGGACTTCGGCGGCTTCGATCACAACGCGCAGACGCTGCGCGTCCTGACGTCGCTCGAGCAGCGCTACGCCGAGTTCGACGGCCTCAACCTGACGTGGGAGACGCTCGAAGGCGTGGTCAAGCACAACGGCCCGCTGCTCCGGCGCGGGCAGGGGGCGTTGCCGAGGGCGATCGCCGAGTACAACGCGCGCCACGACCTCGAGCTGTCGACGTTCGCCAGCGCCGAGGCGCAGATCGCGGCGATCGCCGACGACATCGCCTACAACAACCACGACATCGACGATGGCCTGCGCGCCGGGCTGTTCTCGGTCGACGACGTCATGGACGTGCCGCTCGCCGGACCGGTGTTCCGCAAGGTCCTCGACCTCTATCCCGGGCTCGAGCGCTCGCGCCTGATCCACGAGGCGGTGCGGCGGATGATCAACATCATGGTCGACGATCTCATCGCCGAGACGCGCCGCCGGCTGGCGGACGCGCGCCCAGAGACCGTCGACGACATCCGCGGCCTGGACGCCCCCGTGGTGGCGTTCTCCGACGCCATGCGCGCCAACGACAAGGCGCTCAAAGAATTCCTGTTCCAGCGGATGTATCGCCATTACAAGGTCAACCGCATGACCACCAAGGCGAAGCGGGTGGTGCGGGACCTGTTCGGGCTGCTGCTCGCCGAGCCGGGGTGCCTGCCGACGGAGTGGCAGCGCCAGACGGACCGTCCCGGCACGCCCGCCACTGCCGTCGTCGTCGCCGACTACATCGGCGGGATGACCGACCGGTTCGCGCTCCAGGAGCACCGCCGGCTGTTCGATGTGTATACGAAGCCAGAATGAACTTTTTCAAAGACTTCCGTTCCGAAATTATCAAAACGCTTGAGGACATGGCGGCGGAGGGCGAACTGCCCTCCGGGCTCGATTTCGCGCGCGTATCGGTCGAGCCGCCCAAGGACGCCGCGTTCGGCGACGTGACGACCAACGCGGCGATGGTGCTGGCGAAGGACGCGGGCAAGCCGCCGCGGGCGATCGCCGAGGCGCTGGCGCGCCGGCTCGAGAGCCACACCGACGTCGCCAAGGTCTCCGTCGCGGGACCCGGGTTCCTCAACGTCACCTTCGAGACGCCGTTCTGGTACGGGCGGCTGCGCGATGTGCTCAGCGAAGGCCTCGCCTACGGCAACTCGGATGTCGGTGGCGGCCGCGCCGTGAACGTCGAGTATGTCTCGGCGAACCCGACCGGCCCCATGCACGTCGGTCACGGCCGCGGCGCCGTGGTGGGCGACGTGCTCGCCTCGCTGCTGGCCAAGGCCGGGTTCAAGGTCGCGCGCGAGTACTACATCAACGATGCCGGCGCGCAGGTCGAGGCTTTGGCGCGCTCGGCCCATCTCCGCTACCGCGAGGCGCTCGGCGAGACGATCGGGGACATTCCCGAAGGACTCTATCCCGGCGAGTACCTCAAGGACGTCGGCGCCGCGCTGGCGAAGCGCGACGGCCGCCGCTGGCTCCAGGAGCCCGAGTCGGAGTGGCTCGCCCCCGTGCGCGACTTCGCGATCGCGGCGATGATGGATCTCATCAAGGAGGATCTCGCCGCGCTCGGCGTGCGCCACGACGTGTTCTCGTCGGAGCGCGCGCTCCATGCCGCCGGCGAGGTTCAGGCGGCCGTCGACGAGCTCGCCCGTCGCGGCCTCGTCTATCGCGGCGTGCTCGAGCCGCCCAAGGGCAAGCTCCCCGACGACTGGGAGCCGCGCGAGCAGCTCCTGTTCCGCTCGACCCAGTTCGGCGACGACGTCGACCGGCCGCTGCAGAAGTCGGACGGCACCTGGACCTACTTCGCCGGCGACATCGCCTACCACTTCGACAAGTTCCGGCGCGGGTTCCTCAGCCAGATCGACGTCTGGGGTGCCGACCACGGCGGCTACGTCAAGCGCATGAAGGCCGCCGTCAAGGCGCTGTCGGACGGCAAGGCCGAGCTCGACGTGAAGCTGTGCCAGCTCGTCAACCTGCTCGAGAACGGCGAGCCGGTGAAGATGTCGAAGCGCGCCGGCACGTTCGTCACGCTGCGCGACGTAATCGACCGCGTCGGCAAGGACGTCGTCCGCTTCATCATGCTGACGCGCAAGAATGACGCGACCCTCGATTTCGACTTCGCCAAGGTGCTGGAGCAGTCGAAGGAGAACCCGGTTTTCTACGTGCAGTACGCCCATGCTCGCGCCCATTCGGTGTTCCGCAACGCGCGCGAGGAGTTCCCCGATCTCGACAGCTCGGCGAAGGCTCTGCTGCAGGCGCCCGTCGAGCGGCTTTCGGCGGAAGGCGAGGTGGCGCTGATCAAGCTGATGGCGGGATGGCCGCGGCTTGTCGAAGGAGCGGCGGAGGCCCACGAGCCGCACCGCGTGGCCTTCTTCCTGTACGATCTCGCGGCGGCGTTCCACGGTCTCTGGAACCGCGGCAACACCGACCCGTCGGCGCGCTTCATCGTGCGCGGCGATCGCGAGCTGACGGCGGCGAGACTTGCGTTGGTACGGGGCACGGCGACGGTGATCGCCTCCGGGCTCGCGGTGCTGGGTGTGACTCCGGTTGAGGAGATGCGTTGATGTCGGATTGGGAACGGCCGTCCCTGTCGTCGTCGGGTGTGAGCGGTCGCGGCGGACCGAAGAAGAAAAAGCCCCATCGCCTGCGCTGGGTGTTGGGCGCGGCCGTGCTCGTCGTCGCCGTGGGCTTCGGCTGGATCTCGTGGAGCGCCTACCGTACCGGCCAGAGCTTTGAGGACGCGGCGATGGTCCCGCTGCTCAAGGCCGACAGCACGCCGACCCGTATCCGCCCGGACGATCCCGGCGGCATGACGGTGCCGAACCAGGACAAGCAGATCTACGACCGCATCGATCCGCGACGGGCGCCGCCTCAGGGCGTCGAGCGGCTGCTGCCCGCACCCGAGCAGCCGGTCGGCCGTCCGCCTCCGGCGATCCCCGCGCTGAAGGCCGACGATCCGTCCGTTCCGCGCGAGGTCACCACGCCGACGGTGCACGCCGCACCCGAGCCGCCGAAGCCGGTCGCGCCACCGCCGTCCGAAGCGATCCCGTCGCCGTTCCAGAAGGTCGCGCGGCCGCCCGCGCCGCCCACGGGACTGGCGGCGCGCGCGCCGGTCGAGAAACCGGTGCCCGCTCCCGTCGCCGAGAAGCCCGCGCCGGCGCCACAGCAGCAGGCTGCGGCGCCGCGACCGGCCGCGCCCGCGTCGGGCGTGCGGATCCAGCTTGCTGCTGTCGGCTCCGAGGATGCGGCCCACAAGGAATGGGACCGGCTGAAGCGCGCGAGCGGCGGGCTGCTCGACTCGGTCAACCCGGCGTTCGTCCGCGCCGACCTCGGCGATCGCGGCGTCGTCTACCGCATCCAGGCCGGTCCGCTCGCGAGCGCCGAAGCGGCGGCCGATCTCTGCTCGAAGCTCAAGGCCCGCAACGTGGGGTGCTTCGTTGCCCGCTGATGGTGCGATTCCGTCGGCGGTGGTGTACGGCTGCGCGGGCCCTCGGCTGACCGCCGATGAGCGCGCGCTGTTCGCCGACGCGAACCCGCTCGGCTTCATCCTGTTCGCGCGCAACTGCGTCGAGCCGGCGCAGATCCGCGATCTCACCGCCGAGCTGCGGGCTTCGGTGAAGCGTCCCGACGCGCCGGTGCTGATCGACCAGGAGGGCGGGCGCATCCAGCGTCTGAACCCGCCGCACTGGCGCGCGGCGCCGTCGGCGCAGGCGCTCGGCGCGCTCGCCCGCACCGACCGTGCCGCGGCGCGCGAGGCGGTTCGGCTCAACGCGCGCATGCTGGCGCACGAGCTTCTCGCGGTCGGCATCGACGTCGACTGCGCGCCGGTGCTCGACGTGCCGGTCCCGGGCGCCCATGGGATCATCGGCGACCGCGCCTACGCGACGGACCCCGAGCTCGTCGGCGATCTCGGTCGCGCCGCCTGCGAAGGCTTCCTCGACGGCGGCGTCGCGCCCGTCATCAAGCATATTCCGGGTCACGGCCGCGCCCGCGCCGACAGCCACCTCGAGCTCCCGGTGGTGGAGACCGCCCTCGATCTGCTGGACGAGACCGACTTCGTGCCGTTCGTCGCCAACGCCGACGCGGCGTATGGCATGACCGCGCACGTTGTCTACACCGCGGTCGACCCCGAGCTGCCGGCGACGCTCTCCGAGCTGGTGATCGAATCGGTCATTCGCGAGCGCATCGGCTTCACCGGATTCCTGTTCTCCGACGACGTCGGCATGAAGGCGCTGTCGGGGCCGCTCGCCGACCGCGCCCGCGCCGCCTTGGGGGCGGGGTGTGACGCGGTCCTCCACTGCAGCGGCGACCTCGCGGAAATGCGCACCATCGCCGCCGCCATGCCGCCTCTGTCCGCCGCCGCCCGGCAGCGTTTTGCCGCGGTTCGCGCTAAGATGCGGCGCCCCGCCGCGTTCGACCTCGCGGCGGCCGACGAACGGCTCAGCGCGCTGCTGGCCCGTGCCGCCTGAGGCAGACGCGCGGAACGATGGACACCCTCTACAAGGTCTCGGTCTGGGTCATCCCGGTCATCCTTGCGATCACGCTGCACGAGGCGTCGCACGGGTACGTGGCGTTGCGCTTCGGCGACGACACCGCGCGGCAGGCGGGGCGGCTCACGCTCAATCCGCTGCGTCACGTCGACCCGTTCGGGACGATCATCCTTCCGGCGATGCTGCTCCTCGCGAGCGGCGGGCGGTTCAGCTTCGGTTTCGCGAAGCCGGTCCCGGTCAATTTTTGGCGATTGAACCACCCGAAGCGCGACATGATCTGGGTCGCGCTCGCCGGACCGGGTATGAACATCCTGCTGGCGACGGTGTCGAGCGTGCTGTTCCACGCGCTCGACTGGATCCCGAACGACGCGGCGGCCATCTGGGTCGCGCGCAATCTGTGGAATTCGATGCAGATTAACCTTGTGCTTGCCGTTTTCAACATGCTGCCTCTGCCGCCGCTCGACGGCGGCCGCGTCGCCGTCGGACTTCTTCCACAGGATCTTTCGGTCCGCTTCGCGCGTCTCGAACGGTGGGGCCTTGCAATTCTTCTCCTGCTGCTGTTCATCGTTCCCATGATCACCGGCTACAACGTCCTGGCGTGGATACTGGAGACGCCGGTCGAGTATCTTCTCCGACTCGTGGCTCCGCTGTCGGGGTATCCTCTGCAAACGCTCCTTCAGTTGGATTTGGCCTGAGCCGTGGAGACAGTGACCCCGAATGACGAGCCCAGCGTGATGCTCGAGGCCGACTCCGCGGACATCGCGCCGAGCGAGACCACTCCGGTCCAGCTCACGCTCGATCTCGACGGATTCGAGGGGCCGATCGACGTCCTGCTGGCGCTCGCCCGCGAGCAGAAGGTCGATCTCTCCAAGATCTCGATCCTGCAGCTCGTCGAGCAGTACCTCCGCTACATCGCCGACGTCCGCCGCGTCCGCCTCGAGATCGCCGCCGACTATCTCGTCATGGCGGCGTGGCTCGCGTACCTGAAGTCGCGCCTGCTGCTGCCCGAGCCGCCGGGCGAGGCGGAACCGAGCGCCGACGCGATGGCGAGCGCGCTGCAGTTCCAGTTGCGCCGCCTCGAGGCGATGCAGGATGCCGGCGTGCGTTTGATGGCGCGGCCGCTGCTCGGCCGCGACGTGTTCCCGCGCGGCGCGCCCGAGGGCGTGAAGGTCATCGTCGAGGAGAGCCTCGAGCCCAACCTATACGAGCTGCTCAAGGCGTACGGCTCGATTCGCGGCAAGGACGAGGGCACGGTTCTGGAGATCGCGGCCAGCGAGCTCTACTCTATGGAGGTGGCGATGACGCGCCTCAAGGAGATGCTCGGCGGCATTCCCGAGTGGACCGACATCACCGCGCTGCTGCCGCCGGATCTGCGCGACACGCTGGTGACGCGCTCCGCGCTGGCTGCGACGTTCGCCGCTTCCCTCGAGCTCGTCCGCGAGGGGCTCGCGCAACTGCGCCAGACCGCCGCGTTCGCGCCCATCTATCTCCGTCAGGCCCGCGTCGACTCGACGTCGTCCGCCGAGGCCGCCGCCGACAAACCCGAGGCATCATGACCGAAACCCACGGCCAGAATCCCGACGAGACCGAACTCGACGCGACCGCCGACGCGACCGAGACAGGCGACGCAACCGGCGCGCCCGCGGATGAGACCGAGCCGGGCATTCCGGGCGACGTCGATCCGCTCCGGCTGCTCGAGGCACTGCTGTTCGCCGCGACCTCGCCGCTGAGCGAGGATGATCTCGTCCAGCGCATGCCGGACGGCGCCGACATTGCGGCACTGCTCGCCGAGCTCAAGGCGATGTACGAGCACCGTGGCGTCCACCTCGTCGAGGCGGGTGGCCGCTGGAGCATGCAGACCGCACCCGATCTCTCGGGCTACCTGCGCGTTTACGTGACGCGCACGCGCAAGCTGTCGCGCGCCGCCGTGGAGACGATGGCGATCGTCGCCTACCACCAGCCGATCACCCGCGCCGAGATCGAGGAGATCCGCGGTGTCGCCCTCTCGAAGGGCACGCTCGACCAGCTCTTCGAGGCGGGCTGGATCCATCCGAAGGGCCGTCGCGAGACTCCGGGCCGGCCGGTGACCTGGGCGACGACGGCGCAGTTCCTCACCGACTTCGGCCTCGAAAGCCTCGATGCGCTGCCCGGCCTCGAGGAGCTCAAGGCCGCGGGCCTGCTCGACAAGCGTCCGGCGATCCAGATCAGCGAGGGCCTCAACGCAGGCGAGGGCGAGCCGCTGGCGGTGACGCCGCTCGCCGCTGCGGAAGGCACGCTCGAGGGGGCCGAGCTCGCCGAGGCGGTCGAGGAGACCCGGGTGCTGGCGGTCGAAGCGCGCGTCGTGACCGGCGAGGACGAGTCGGAGGACGAGGAATCCGACGACGAGTTCGACGCCGATGAAGACGAGGATGACGAATTCGAGTCGGACGAGGATGAAGACGACGAGTTCGAGGACGAAGACGACGACGACGAGGGTGAGGAGGAGGGCGGCTCGCGCCGTTGACCTCGAAGCCCGTCCGCCTCGGGCAACCCGCTGAGTCGGCGGCCGCCGCCACGGAGCGCGGCCGGAGACCCGGGGGCGCGTTGCGGCAGCCCCCCCTTTCTGCCATGATCCACTGAAATCCGACGGGTTTTTCCCCGTGCGATGGAGAGTTCAATGGGCGGCCTGAGCATTTGGCATATTCTTCTCGTCCTGGTCGTGATCATGATCCTGTTCGGGGCCGGGAAGCTGCCGCGCGTCATGGGCGACTTGGCAAAGGGAATCAAGAGCTTCAAGGAAGGTCTTAAGGACGAATCTGCGGATTCGCCGAAGGCCGTCCCGGGCGAGACCGCCGCTCCCACGGCGAGCGCGCGGACCGAGACCCAAACCGAGACGCGCAAGTCCTAACGCCACGACGCCCGCCCGCGCGTCGGCGGGCCGTGCGGAGCCACCATGTTTCTGGACATCGGCTGGAGCGAGATGCTGGTGATCGCGGTCGTCGCGTTCATCGTTCTCGGGCCCAAGGAACTGCCGAACGTCCTCCGCACCGTCGCCTCGCTGGCCGCGAAGGCGCGAGCGGCCAGCCGCGTGTTCCAGCAGCAGCTCGATGAAGTGATGCGCGAGGCGAACGCCGCCGACCTGCGGCGGCAGGTCGACGACGCGCTGCGCGTCGATCCCGACGCGCTTGGCAAGATGATGGACCCGAAGGGCGACGTGAACCGGGTCTGGAACGAGGCGGCCGAGGTCAAGGAATCGACCGCGCTGACTCCGCCGCCCGAAGCGCAGCCGGTGGTTTCGGCTCCGTCGGACGCCACCCAGCCGCGCGTGGCGGAGCCGCCATCCGTCGCGCCGCCGGAGAAGGGGTCGTGAGCGCTCCGCCCGACACGGACGTCGGCACGCCCCGTCTGCCGCCCGGTTCCGATTCCCCGGAAGACCACAAGATGCCGCTGCTCGAGCATCTCGTGGAGCTGCGGCGCCGCATCTTCTGGTCCGCCGCCGCGATCCTGATCGGCTTCGTCATCAGCTACATCTTCAAGGACTACATCTTCGGTTTCCTGGTGAAGCCCCTCGCCGACATCTACGAGGGCGAGACCGGACGGCGGATGATCTACACGGGCCTGACCGAGGCTTTCGTCACCTACATCAAGGTCTCGCTCTACGCCGGGTTCTTCATCGCCTTTCCGTTCGTGGCGACCCAGCTCTGGCTGTTCATCGCTCCCGGTCTCTACCGCAACGAGAAGCGGGCGTTCCTGCCGTTCCTGATCGCCACGCCGGTCCTGTTCCTGATGGGCGCCGCGCTCGTCTACTACTTCATCTTTCCGTCGGCGTGGCGGTTCTTCGTCTCGTTCGAGACGCCGGCGATCGCCGACAACCTGCCGATCCAGCTCGAGGCCCGCGTCAGCGAGTATCTCAGTCTGGTGATGACGCTGATCCTCGCGTTCGGCATCGCCTTCCAGCTCCCGGTGCTGCTGACGCTGCTGGCGCGGGTCGGCATCGTCACCGCGCAGATGCTGTCCTCGAAACGGCGCTACGCGATCGTCGTCAACTTCATCGTCGCCGCCGTCCTGACGCCGCCGGATGTGTTCAGCCAGATCGGTCTCGCGGTGCCGTTGTGCCTGCTGTACGAGGGCTCGATCGTCGCCGTGAAGATGATCGAGCGCAGCCGCGCCAAGGCGGAGGCCGCGGCCGAGGCGGCGGAGAGTCCCGGTCCGACGCCGGCGCCCTGAGGGCGCAGCGCGCGAACCTCTCGACGGCGAATCGGCCGCGCCGTATAAAGCGACAGCCGTTCCGCCGCCGAATCATCGATGCACGATCTCAAAGCCATCCGCGACAATCCCGAGGCCTTCGACACGGGGCTCCGCCGCCGCGGGCTCGAGCCGCTGTCGTCCCACGTGCTCGCGCTCGACTCGAAGCGCCGCGCGGAGATGACTCGCGCCCAGGAGCTGCAGGCCGAGCGCAACCGGCTCTCGAAGGAGATCGGCGCGATCAAGGCGAAGGGCGGAGACGCCTCGGAGATCATGGCGAAGGTCGCCGCGAGCAAGGATGGGCAGGCGCTCGCCGAGGCCGGTGCCGCCGAGCTCGAGCGCGAGCTCAACGCGATGCTCGCGACCGTTCCCAACCTGCCGGCCGACGATGTTCCGGACGGACGGGATGAATCGGCCAATGTCGAGATCCGCAAGTGGGGCACCCCGCGCGAATTCGCCTTCAAGCCCAAGGAACACTTCGAGATCGGCGAGGCGCTCGGACAGATGGACTTCGATGCGGCCGCGAAGATTTCCGGCGCCCGCTTCGTCGTTCTCTACGACGGCATCGCGCGGCTCGAGCGGGCGCTCGCCGCGTTCATGCTCGACCTTCACACGCGCGAGCACGGCTACCGGGAGGTGCTGCCGCCCTATCTCGTGCGCGACAACGCTCTGTTCGGCACCGGACAGTTGCCCAAGTTCGCGGAGGACCTGTTCAAGACCACCTCCGACCATTGGCTCATCCCGACGGCCGAGGTCCCGCTGACCAACCTCGTATCGGGCGATATCCTCGACGAGGAGACGCTGCCGCGGCGCTTCACCGCGCTGACGCCGTGCTTCCGCGCCGAGGCGGGTGCCGCCGGCAAGGACACTCGCGGCATGATCCGTCAGCATCAGTTCGAGAAGGTCGAACTGGTGTCGATCGCGCATCCCGACAGGTCCAACGAGGAGCACGAGCGGATGACGGCGTGCGCCGAGGAGGTGCTGAAGCGCCTCGGGCTGCCGTATCGCGTCGTCACGCTGTGCACCGGCGACATGGGCTTCTCGGCGCGCAAGACCTATGACATCGAGGTCTGGCTCCCCGGTCAGGGGCGCTATCGCGAGATCTCGAGCTGCTCCAACTGCGGCGACTTCCAGGCGCGCCGCATGAACGCACGCTTCAAGGCCAAGGGCGAGAAGGGCACGCGGTTCGTGCACACGCTGAACGGCTCGGCTTTGGCCGTCGGCCGCACGCTGATCGCGATTCTGGAAAATTATCAGGAGGCGGACGGATCGGTGAGCATCCCGGATGCGTTACGGTCCTACATGGGTGGAGCGGAGACGATCGCCCGCGCCTAGGACGGCGCGACCGGAACGCTTATGAACCTCAAGCCCCTCGATCTGCGCCGCGCCCGGATTCTCATCACCAACGACGATGGTATCCATGCTCCCGGAATCCGGGTGCTGGAGAAGATCGCCCGGACGCTCACCGACGACGTCTGGGTCGTGGCGCCGGAGACCGAGCAGAGCGGCGCGAGTCATTCATTGACCGTCCGCATTCCGCTGCGCATTCGCCAGGTCTCGGCGCGGCGGTTCGCCGTGAACGGCACGCCGACGGATTCGGTGTTGCTCGGCATGCTGCAGATCCTGAAGGATCATCCGCCCGATATCGTGCTGTCCGGCGTCAACGGCGGCAGCAACCTCGCCGAGGACGTCGGCCATTCCGGCACCGTGGCCGGGGCCATGGAAGGACTGCTCCTCGGCGTCCGCGCCATCGCCCTGTCGCAGATCATCAGCGACAAGGGACCGATCAACTGGAAGACGGCGCTGGCGTACGGACCGCGCGTCGTCCGCAAGCTGATCGAGGCGCCGTGGGCACGCGACGTCTTCGTCAACGTCAACTTCCCGAATCTCGCGCCCGAGAAGGTCAAGGGCATCATGATCACCTGCCAGGGGCGGCGACGCCTGCAGGAGCGTATCACCGAGGCGTTCGATCCGTTCGGCCGGCCGTACTATTGGATCGGCGCGCCGCGCCAGGACGTGCCGTCCAAGTCGAAGGAGCCGACCGACACCGGCGCGACCACCGAGGGCTACGTCTCGGTCACGCCGATGCATCTCGATCACTCCCACAAGGGAATGATGAAGACGCTGCGCACCGTGTTCCGGAAAAAATGACCGAGCCGCGTCAGATCCGGCTGTTGATGGAGCTGCGCACGCTCGGCGTCCAGGACGCGCGCGTGCTCGCCGCCATCGAGCGCGTGCCGCGCGAGGCATTCGTGCCGCCGCAATTTCTCGACCAGGCGTACGAGAACACCGCGCTGCCGATCGGCGAGGGCCAGACCATCAGCCAGCCGCTCGTGGTCGGCCTGATGACGCAGGCGCTGAACGTCGACAAGCGCATGAAGGTGCTCGAGGTCGGCACCGGGTCGGGCTACCAGGCCGCGGTGCTGGCGAAGCTCGCGCGCCGCGTCTACTCGATCGAGAGGCATGCGAGCCTGCTCGCGACCGCCGAGAAACGCTTTCATCAGCTTCGCATCACCAACATCACCGCGCGGCCCGGCGACGGCGCCAAGGGCTGGCCGGAGCAGGCGCCGTTCCCGCGCATCCTCGTCACCGCCGCGGCCGGCAAACTCCCCGAGACGCTGATCGAGCAACTCGAGGTCGGCGGCATCATGGTGGTGCCGGTGGGCGAGCGCCCGACCGACCAGAATGTCGTCCGGGTCACCAAGACAGAGACCGGCTACACCACCGAGACGCTGTTCCCGGTGCGCTTCGTACCCCTGGTAAGCAACGGCGGCGACAAATCGAAAACGGCGGGGTAGGGCGGCGACCACGTTGCCCCGGCGATTCGCCGTCGGTTACAGTGCGCCCATGACGCACGGCGCCGACAGCCGACAGCCGACGCGACTTTCACGCGCGCGCAACGCATCCGCGTGGTGCGCGGCCGTCGCGATGACGTTGGCGGTTGTCGGCTGCATGCGCGCTGGTCCGCCGGCGCCGGTCGACGATCGCACGGGGGCCTACACGCGCACCGCGCCCGCGCCACGGGTGACCGAGCGGGCTGCTGCGCCGGCTCGACCGGGGCCGATCGCATCCGAGCCGATCACCTCATCGCCGATCACGTCCGCGCCGATTGCCTCGAAGCCGCTCGACGCACCGGCGCCCCTTGCGGCGCCGCCCGCACCCGCACCAGCGGCACCTGCGCCCATGGCCTCGACCGGGCCGGTGGAAGTCACGGTCACCGTCGCGCCGGGCCAGACCCTGTACGCGATCGCCCGCGAGCACAACGTGCCGGTGCGCGCGCTGATCGACCTCAACGAACTCGATCCCCCGTACGCGTTGCGCGCCGGGCAGCACGTCAAGGTGCCGATGCTGCCGACCTATCTGGTCCGGGAGGGCGACACGCTGACCACCGTCGCGCGCAGTTATGGCGTCGGCGTCCGCGCCCTTGCCGAAACCAATCATCTCGAGCCGCCGTATCGGATCATTCCCGGATCGCGGCTGCTGATCCCGCGCGCGGTACCGGAGGAGCCGGCGGTCGCAACGTCAGCGCCCGCGCCGAATCCCGACCACGTGCTGCGGCCGCCGTCTCCCGCCGAGTCGCCGGTCCCGTCCGCGACTCCGCCGCCATCGCCCCCCGCGACCGAGACGGCGTCGCTCGGATCGCCGCCGCCATCCGCGCCGTCCGGCAATCTGCCGACCAACCGCGGCTTCCTGTGGCCGGTGAAGGGGCCGATCGCATCGCCGTTC
The DNA here is from genome assembly GCA_050260515.1 of Gemmatimonas sp. GTDB lineage: Bacteria > Pseudomonadota > Alphaproteobacteria > SMXQ01 > SMXQ01 > DATJIG01. The sequence continues at coordinate 27,136 of JBLNCI010000048.1, read as the reverse complement.
GGGCCGAAGCCCGGCGGCGCCCAGAACGACGGCGTCAACATCGTCGCCAAGCGCGGGACGGCCGTTCACGCGGCGGAGGATGGGGTCGTGGTCTATGCCGGCAACGAGCTGCGCGGGTACGGCAATCTGCTGCTGATCCGCCATGCGGGCGGCTGGATGACGGCGTACGCCCACAACGACGAGCTGCTGGTCGGGCGCGGCGCGCACGTGAAACGCGGCCAGGTGATCTCCCGCGTCGGCGGCACCGGCGGCGTCGCATCGCCGCAGCTCCATTTTGAACTGCGCCAGAGCGGCCGGCCGGTCGATCCGGTCGCGGTGATCGGACCGCTGTCCTAGCTCAGCGCTTCGCCGACGCTTCGGCGAGCTCCCCGGCGAGATCCTGGATGAACTGCCACGCCACGCGGCCCGAGCGCCCGCCGCGCGTGACCGACCACTCGTTGGCGCGGGCGAGCAGGTCGTCGCGGCCGATCTTCAGACCGAGGTCCCTGGCGTACCCTTCGACGATGGCGAAATAGGTGTCCTGGTCGACCGGATGGAAGCCGAGCCAGAGGCCGAATCGGTCCGACAGCGACACCTTCTCGTCGACGACCTCGGCGGGATTGAGCGCGGTGCCGCGCTCGTTCTCGATCGCCTCGCGCGGCATCAGGTGGCGGCGGTTCGACGTCGCGTAGAACAGGACGTTGTCGGGACGGCCCTCGATGCCGCCTTCGAGCGCAGCCTTGAGCGACTTGAAGGTCGCGTCCTGACCGTCGAACGACAGATCGTCGCAGAACACCAGGACGCGGCGCTTCTGCTTGCGGAGCGCGGCCAGCAGCTCGGGCAGGGTCGCGATGTCCTCGCGGTGGATCTCGATCAGCGCCACCGCAGGGACCGCACCCTTGCGCCCGCCGCCGAGCTCGTCGTTGACCGCCTTGTGCACCGCCTTGATCAGCGAGCTCTTGCCGGTCCCGCGCGATCCCCACAGGAGCGCGTTGTTGGCCGGCAGGCCCTTGGCGAAGCGGCGGGTGTTCGCGAGCAGCGTGTCGCGCTGGCGGTCGATGCCGCGCAGCAGCGCGAGATCGACGCGGTTCACGGCGGCGACCGGCTGGAGCGAGCGGCTGTCGGAGTGCCAGACGAGAGCCTCGGCGCGACCGAGTTCGAGCGCGCCCGGCGGCGGCGGAGCGAGGCGCTCCAGCGCGGCGGCGATGCGGGCGATAAGTCGTTGATCGCGAGCGGACATTCGGGATCGGAACCGTTGCGGGACGCGGCACCAGAAAGGTTGCAACCGCCCCGTGGGCGGCTATAGTCCCGCAGGTTTTTTGCCAATCGGGAGCACGAGATGTTTATGTCATCGGCCTGGGCGCAGCAAGCGGGGGGATTTGCACTCCCGGCGGGCATGGAAGGCATCGCCCAGTTCGTTCCTCTCATTCTCATTTTCGCGGTGTTCTATTTCCTGCTGATCCGTCCGCAGCAGAGGAAAATGAAGGCGCACCGCGAGCTGCTGTCCCAGCTCTCCCGCGGCGACCGCGTCGTCACCAACGGCGGGCTGGTCGGCACCATCACCAAGGTGGTGAACGACAGCGAGGTCCAGGTCGAGATCGCCGACGGCGTCCGCGTCATCGTGATGCGGCCGATGATCGCCAGCATCCTCAACAAGAGCGAGAAGGCGGAGGCGTCCGGCAGCTAGTCCGGACGGCATGAGGGCCGTTCGGGCCCGCACACACAGGGCGCCGCAGCGCCCGGTCGAGTAGAGAGTCGTCGATGATTTACAAACGCTGGCAGATCGCCGCCATAATCTTCGCCATTCTCCTCGGCGTGCTGACCGCGCTGCCCAACGTGGTCGGGCCCAATCTCCTTCGCTACCTGCCGTTCAAGCAGCAGGTGCTGCTCGGCCTCGATCTCAAGGGCGGCATCTACATGCAGCTCCAGGTCGACGTCGCCACGGCGCTGCGCGAGCGCGCGCAGAATCTCGTGGAATCGGTGCGCACCGCGCTCCGTCAGGAGCGCATCGGCTATCGCGAGCTCGGCGTCGGCGGCGACGGCCGGGTGGGATTCACGCTGGTCGATGCCAACGACCGCGAGCGCGCCCGGGCGGCGCTGCGCAAGGCCGAGCCCGACACCGAGGTCGGCGGCGACGGCGCGCGGGTCGTCCTCGGCTACACCGATCAGGCGACCGCCGCGCGTCGCGGCCAGGTCATCGACCAGTCGATCGAGATCGTCCGCCGCCGCGTCGACCAGGTCGGCGCCACCGAGCCGACGATCCAGCGCCAGGGCGACGATCGCATCATCGTGCAGCTCCCCGGCATGGACGACCCCGACCGGGTGATCGCGCTGCTCGGCAAGACGGCGAAAATGAATTTCCAGCTCGTGGACGTGTCGGCGACCGCCGAGCAGGCCCGCGTCACCGGCCGTGTCCCGCCGGGCGACGAGCTGTTGCCGGCCGACAAGGCAAGCGCCGGAGGCGAGCAGTTCTACCTCGTGCAGCGGCAGATCGCGGTCGGCGGCGAGACGCTCACCGACGCCCAGCCGAGCTTCCGCGACGGCCGCCCGGTCGTCACGTTCCGCTTCGACACCGCCGGCGCCCGTAAGTTCGCCGACATCACCCGCAACAACGTCGGCAAGCCGTTCGCGATCGTGCTCGACGGCAAGGTGATCAGCGCGCCGGTGATCCGCGAGCCGATCCTCGGCGGCTCGGGCGAGATCTCGGGCAACTTCACCACCCAGGAAGCCAAGGACCTGGCGCTGCTGCTGCGCAGCGGCGCGCTGCCGGCGCCGCTCAAGGTCATCGAGCAGCGCACCGTCGGCCCGAACCTCGGCGCCGACGCCATCCGCGTCGGCGTCTACGCCTGCGCTGTCGGCGGCGTGCTGGTCGTCGCCTTCATGCTCTACTTCTACCGCCTGTTCGGCATCTTCGCCTCGATCGGCCTGATCGCGAACCTGGCGCTGCTGTTCGGCGGCCTGTCGCTGCTGCAGGCGAGCATCACGCTGCCCGGCATCGTCGGCATCCTGCTCACGGTCGGCATGTCGGTCGACGCCAACGTGCTGATCAACGAGCGCATCCGCGAGGAGGCGCGTAAGGGCCGCACGCCGATCTCCGCGCTCCAGAACGGCTTCTCGCGGGCGATGACGACGATCGTCGACGCCAATGTCACGACCCTGCTCAAGATGTTCATCCTCTACGAGCTGGGCTCGGGGCCGGTGAAGGGCTTCGCCATCACCATCAGCCTCGGCATCCTGACCTCGATGTTCACCGCCATCACGTTGGTGCGGCTGATGGTGGCGACCTGGTTCCGGCGCGTCCGGCCGCGGGAGCTGTCGCCCGCCGATCGCCGATTCTTCGGCCCGCGGCTGGTGCGCGACGACACCAACGTGTCGTTCATGAAGGGGCGCCACGCCGGCCTGATCGTCTCGGCGGTGCTCAGCATCAGCTCGATGATCCTGGCGTTCCACCCGGGTCTCAAGTACGGCATCGACTTCCGCGGCGGCATCCAGATCCAGGCGCACATGCCGGGGGGCGCCGACTTCTCCGCGCTGCGCGGCGAGCTCGACAAGCTCAACCTCGGCCCGATCGAGCTGCAGCAGTTCGGCGGACCCGAGGAGGTGTCGATCCGCTTCGAGCGCCAGGAGGGCGACGACACCGTGCAGCAGCAGGCGGCCTCCAAGGTCCGCGCGTCGCTGCAGGAGCGCTTCCCGGGCGCCACCATCGAGAGCGTCGAGGCCGTCGGCGCGACGGTCAGCAGCGAGCTGTTCCGCGACGGCATCACCGCGCTCGGGATCGCGATGATCGCGATGCTGATCTACATCTGGTTCCGGTTCGAATGGCAGTTCGGCGTCGCGGCGACGCTGACCCTGCTGCTCGACATCACCAAGATGGTCGGCTTCTACGCGCTGACGCAGTTCCAGTTCAACCCGACCAGCATCGTCGCCATCCTCACGATCATGGGCTACTCGATCAACGACAAGGTCGTGGTCTACGACCGCGTGCGCGAGAATCTGCGGCTCTACCGCAAGATGGGGCTGCGCGAGCTGATCGACCTCAGCATCAACGAGACGATGTCGCGCACCATCGCGACCTCGACCACCGTGTTCCTCGCCATCCTGCCGCTCGCGGTGATGAGCACCGGCGACATCCGCCAGTTCGCGATCGTGCTGCTGACCGGCATCGTCATCGGCACGTCGTCGTCGATCTTCATCGCCGCGCCGATCCTGCTGCTGCTCGGCGAGGGGCGGATCCGGCCGAGGCCGGTGACCCCGGGACAGCCGCAGGCCCAGAGCGGCACCGCGAGCTAGCCGGCTCCCGGCGCGCGTGGATGAGCCGGGCCGATGAGCGGCACTGAGGTCAAGCCGATCCCGACGCCGCAGGGCCGCCCGACGATCCAGGGCTACGGTCCCGACGGCTTCCGCGTCTCGGGCGTCCACCATCCGGGCGCGATCCTCGTGCTGCCCGACGGCGTCGCGCCGTGGGATGCGACGACGCCGCTCTCCCGCGACTCGTTCGCGGGGCTCGTCGCCCGCAGGGGCGACGTCGATCTGGTGCTGGTCGGCTGCGGCGATCCCGCGCTCGACCTGCCGCCCGATCTCGGGCCCGCGTTGCGCCGCGAGGGACTGATCGTCGAGGCGATGACCGTCGGTGCGGCGTGCCGGACCTACAATCTGCTGGTGGCGGAGGGCAGGCGGGTCGCGGCGGCGCTGCTGCGGCCCGAGCGCTAGGCCGAGGGTCCTGCGCGACTTTGCACAGCCCGACTCGCCTGTGCAAAGTTGGCGTCCGGACAAAAGAAAAAGGCGGGACCGCAGTCCCGCCTTTTGTCTTCGCAAACCCTGCCGTGCGGCAGGGCGCCGACGCCTCAGCGCAGGTGGACCGCCACCATCGCGTAGGACATCGGGATCGACAGCATGGTGTTGAAGCGCGAGGCCAGCAGCGCCATGCGCGCCGCCTTCGGCTTCTCCTCCGGCGAGCACGGGACGAGCCCGAGCACCTTCTGCTGGTTCGGCCAGATGATGAACCAGACGTTGAACGCCATGATCAGGCCCATCCACATGCCGAAGCCGATGCTCATGTGCGACACGCTGCGGGTCTGGAAGCCGAGCGACAGCGCGTCCCAGATGTAGCCGAGCTGCCACGACTGGATCAGGCCCCAGACGATGGTCGAGAGCGCCGCCCAGCGGAACCAGAACAGCGCGGTCGGCGCGATCACCTTGGTGACCGCCGGCTTTTCGGCATCGGGGATCTTCGGCATGCTCGGGATCTGGACGAAGTTGAAGTACCAGAGCAGGCCGATCCACATGATGCCGCTCATCACGTGCAGCCAGCGGACGAAGAAGACGATGTACGGGTCGGTGAGAAACTTCATGGGTCAGTCCTCCTGGCGTCAGAACGTGTAGCGGACGATGAGATCGACGATCACCGTGATCACGATCCCCAGGATGATGGCCCCTTGGAGAGTCTGGAGCGGGTTGTTCATTGTTTGGCCCCCAATACGGTTCGGCACTTCCTCCGTGCCTGATGCCTTATAAGCCTTTGATTATCCGTAGGCAAGGCGACGGCGCGCTTCGCTTGGGCGGCTGTGGAGAACGGCGGCGCGTGGGCCGATGGTAAATCCGAGCCGCCGACGCGGTGCCACGGAATGAAACGCGGCGGCGAGCGCGTGCGCTCCCTCATCCCGACCTTCTCCCCGATGGGGAGAAGGAGACGTGCGGATTCTTCGCTGTCGTTCCTTCCATCTTCACTCCACGTCATCCCCGGGCTTGGCCCGAGGATCCACGTGTTTCTGTTTGCCAAAAAAAACGTGGATGGCCGGCCCGCCGCGCAAAGCGCGGCTCTTCATTTCAGAAGCGGGCGGGGTGCAACCCGCCCGAGGCCCGGCCATGACGATGAGAACGAGGCGAGCGCTCTGCGCCGCCCTACAGCACGGCGCGAACGGTCGCGATCGCGAGTCGGAACGTCGACGGCGGCGGCGAGGCGGGCGCGGGGAAGGCGGGCGATGCCGCGAGCGCATCGCAGCGCGCCTCCAGTCCGGCCTTCACCCACGCGAGCGCCAGCTTCAGCTTCCAGCGGTCGACCGCTCCGGAATTGGCCGGCGTCCGCGTCAGATCGGCGCCGCTGTGGCCGCGGCCCTCGATGTCTCCCGAGCCGGCGAGATAGCCTTCGGCGGTGCGCGTCCCCGGCGCCGCACGGCCGGCGTTCGGATTCGCCGCCGCCGCCCCGTCGGCCGCGAAGCGCAGCCCGCGCATCGCGGGTGCGCCTTGCGTCAGGAGCTTGCGGACCTGGGCCACGCCCTCGTCGCGCACCTTGAGCCACCTGGCTCCCTCGGCGCCATCGAACGTCGGGTGGTCGGCGTCGAGCCCGGCGTCGCTCAGCCAGCGCTGCGGCAGGTACAGACGCCCGCGCGCCACGTCGCTCGCGAGCGATTCCATCCGCGACAGCAGCGCGTGGGCGATCGCCAGCGCCTCGACGTGCGGCGCGAGCGCGCGGTCGATCCCCAGCACGTCGGCCGCGTACTGACCGGCCGACCCCGCGGAGAAGCGGAGATACGCAAGCAGGTCGCTCCAGTCGCGATAGGCCTTCTTCGCCATGTCGTTCTTGGTCGCCTGCGCGACGCGGCGGCCGTAGATCACGGGAACCCGTCGCTCGTCGCTCTCGCGCCGCAGCGTGAATCCCGGCGACATGACGGCCGGCGACACGCCCTTGGGCAGCGGCACGTAGCCTTCCTGGGTGGTCAGCGCGCCCTCGAGCGCGGTGAGGTGCGCGCCCTTGAGGTGCGGCTGCATGCGGGCGTCGTCGGCGATCGCGCGCGTCGCCGCCATGAATGACGACATCGCGTCGAGGCCCGCGTGGCGGTCGGGCGCGACGAGCCGCTTCGGCAGCAGCGACGGGAAGTCTTCGGGAGCGGGCGGTGCGTCGGGCATGGCTTCTTATTCTTTCGTCATACGCGGACCACGGACCGGTTGCACCCGGTCCGACTTTTAGATGAAGAGCCGCGCCTTGCGCGGCGGGCCGGGTATCCACGTTCTGTTGTGGCGGCGAACCGAAACACGTGGATGCCCGCCTGCGCGGGCATGACGAACAAAGGAGGGCTGCGACGCCGACCTTCCACGGCAGCGCCCGTTAACTTGCCGTCGCGACGCGCGCAGCGAACAGGCCCCGCAGTATACTGACGCCGATGACTCCTGCATCCGATTCCGGCGCGTCTAATTCCCGTACGTCTCCAGCCGGCGCACCGCCCGGCCGGCCCGGGCTGCCGCCGGCGAGCCGCGACGCCGCGCCGCTCGCCCGCGTCGCGCGCGAGGGCGACTACGACCGCTATCTGACGACCCTGTTCGTGCCGGCGGACCGGCGTCCGGCGCTGCTGGCGCTGATCGCGCTCAACCTCGAGCTCGCACGCATCCGCGACGCGGTCGCCGAGCCGATGATCGGCCAGATCCGCCTGCAGTGGTGGCGCGAGGCGGTCGAGGCCGCGCTCGCCGGCACGCCGCGCCATCACGATGTGCTCGAGGCGCTGAGCGCGGCGCGCGGGCACCTGCGCCCCGCCGTGCTCGCCGCGATGATCGACGCCCGCGAAGTGGAGCTGTCGGCCGAGCCGCTGTCGCTCGCCGGATTCGAGGCGTACGCGGAGGGCACCGCCGGTGCGCTCGCCGAAGCGATGACGGCGGTGCTGGCGGACGGAGATGGACGTCGCGGTGCTCGGGAGGATTGGGTCCCCAGCGCCGCGCACGAATCCGTTATCGCTCGCGCTGCACGCGGAGACGTTACAGCTCACGCTGCGCGTGAATCCGTTATCGCTCGCGCTGCGCGCGATGTGGGCACCGCGTTCGGCATCGTCGGCGTGCTGCGGGCGACGCGGTTCCAGGCCGATCGCGGGCGCGTGCTGCTGCCGGCCGACGTGCTCGACGAATCGGGGACCTCGGTCGCCGCGGTGCAGCGCCTCCAGGCCGAGCCCGGACTGGCGACGGCGGCGCGACGGCTCGCCGACATCGCGCGCGACCGACTGCGGCGTGGGCGGGCCGCGATGCGCGACGTGCCGCGACCCGCACGCGCGGCGCTGCTCGTGGGCGCGCTCACCGATGCGTATCTCGCGCGACTCGAGGCCGCGAACTTCGACCTGCTCGGCGCCGACCTCACTCTCTCGCCGCTGCGCAAGCAGCTTGCGGTCGCGTGGGCGGCGGTGAGGGGACGGTTTTAGCGACGCGGGCATGGTCCGGCTCCTTCTTTCACCCTCTCCCCACCGGGGAGAGGGAGGGGTGAGGGGGCGCAATCCGCCGACAGCAAAACGCCCCTCACCCGCGCTCGCTGTCGCTCGCACACCCTCTCCCCGGAGGGGAGAGGGAACGAAGGGGCCGGCGCACGCGCCGCTGCTTCGGATCTTTCTCACCACTTCAGCGAATCGGTCTCCCCGAGGGGAGAGGGAACGAACGGCCCAAGGCACGCGTCGCTGCTTCTCATCTCTCTCACCATTTCAGCGGGTCGTAGTCTTCGACGCTGACGTGCTCGGGGCGCGGCACGTCGAGGTCGAACCGCGGGTAGAAGGTGTCGGGCGGATCGCGGTGGATCCGGTTGCCGAAGCGGTCGACGTCGGGTTCCGGCTCCGGTTTCGCCGCAGGCTGCGGCGCGCGCTCGGGTTGCAGGGGCGACTCGGGCGTCGCATCGCCGACCCTTTGCTCGTCGCTGTCGCCATCCGCGTCCATCTCGACCGTCGGCGGCGGGCCTTTCAGCCGCTCTCGGAGCTTCGACGCTTCTTCATCGCCGACCGGCGGCGCCGATCCGTCGACCGGCGACGCCTCATCGGCAGAGGCCGCGTGGGTGTCGGCGGCCGTTTCGCCGACCGGCGCTCCGTGCATCTTGTCGTCGGACGCTCCGTCGTTCGCCCCGCGCGCCGCGAGGGCCTTGTCGAGGATCTCGACCAGCAAGGCTGCCATCTGCTCGCTCAGTCCCTTCCGCTTCTTGCTCGTGTCGTTTGCGTCGGTCGGGTGCGGCGACGTCTTCAGGTCCCACCTGGCGACGTCGAGCATGATCCGGAGCGCGCGGATCCGCTGGCGCGGACCGGCGGCATTGCGATAGCGCGCATTGGCCGCGGCGCGAAGCTCGTCGCCGACGACGTGGCGGCGATCGGCGCGGGCGCGCTCGTAGCGGGTGCGGAACGCGGCATCGCGGCCGATCCAGCCCTCGACCGTGATCGCGCGCGGCATGTGCGGCCGCAGCGCCATCGTTGCCAGCGCGTGACCGCTCCACATCGCTTCGGCGATGACGCGCCGCTCGAGCGCGACGCGGGAACGCCGATGACGTTCAGCCGGCGGCAGCACGGGAAGGTTGGTCCGTTCGCGGCTCATCTGTTCCTCCCATTTCGTTCGTTGTTGGTGCTGTTCCCCACCGCACCCTCCGCCCCGGTGAAGGAGCGGAGGGTGGGTGAGAGGCTGCGCTCGCCGTCGGGAGGTCACCGGCCGCCTTCAGGACGAGCGCCGACGCCGGCGGATGGTGAGTCCACCGCCTTGCGGTTCCCAGGAGGGTCGGCAACGTGCCACGCTGCGTTGAAAGCGTAGCCAAGGCCGCCGATGGCTTCCTCCGTCGCGGGCTGCGACGCCAGGGCTATGTCGGTACCGAAAGAAAGAGCGTCGCAACCCGAGCGGGAAGCGTCGTTGCCTTTCTCAACTATCCGCCGCGCCGGTGTCCCGGTTGTCGGGGGCCTCTCGCGGTTTCATCGCTTCAGTGGGAGGCGCTAAGCGCAATAGCTCCCCTCGCTGTGACGCGATGGGTCGACTGTGCGCGCGGGTGAACGGCGGCACAAGGGGGCTGTGGAAAGTCCGAGGGGGTGGAAAGGAGGGCTGTGGAGAAACGCCGCGCCCGATGCGCCTCAATCCTGCCGCTCGCGTGCCCGTTCCCGCAGGCGCAGTGGCATGGGTGAGGCGCGAGGAACTTCCGACCGCCGCCGGGTTGATCCCCGACATCGTTCAGGAGGTTCACATGGCGTTCGGTATCGCGTTCAGGAAAGCGTTGCTTCTCGTGCTGCTCGCGTCGTCGCTGACCACGGTCGCCGCGTGCGGCACCCAGACCCAGAACCAGACCCGGTCCACCAGTCTCCATCCCGTCGCCGGCACCGACGAAGGGAACGAGATGTTCAAGGACCACGGCTCCGACCGGACGGATTAGCGCCGGCGCGGTGCGCCGAGCGGTCCATCGATCGCGACGATGTCTGGTCCTCCGCAGGGCGGAGGGCGCGGTGGCGCCCTCCGCCCACAGAGGAGGAACCTTCGCCTGAGGGGCCAATCCTGGGGTCGAGCGAGCGACCGACCCGACCGGGGAGCGGCTGGCGCAGGCGGAGTACCTTCGCCTCGGCTCAGGGCTCGGTGAAGCGCACGCGTGTCGCGACGCGTCGCGCTCCCGCCTCGCCCCAATCGGCAAACCCCATCGGCACGGGGTCCGTTCCGGTGCGACGCCGGGCTCGGTCCGGTACCGGACCGACTCGCGATGCCGCGGTGGAATAGTGGTGGCCCTCGACCGCACGCGGCGGCGACGTGCCGTAAGTGGGCGTGGGCGTTCGCCGAATCGCGGGCGGGGCCAGCGGACTGTAAACCACCTAACATTTTGTGGATAACTCATTACTGCGCTGGTACGGATCTGTCTGCCGGGTTAGCCTCGCTGGGTTGCATCGGGGGATAGCGGCAGCCATTCCGCCGGGGGACGGCACAGTTCCGGCAGAGTTCGCGAGAGAATGGCGCGTCGCGTGCGAGTCCGACCAGCGGAGCGCGTCATGGACACGTTCGACCTGCGTCCGGCCGTCCTGATCGTCGACGACGACGAGGCGTTCGTGCGCGACGCCTCGCGGGCCCTCGCCAATGCCGGCTACGCGGTGCGGATGGCCGTGACCTATTTCGATGCGCTCGATCTCCTCGACCGACCCGAGATACCGATCGACGCGCTGATCACTGACGTGCTGCTCGACAAGGGCAACGGCTTCGCGCTCGCGCGCGTGGCGCGCTTCCACCGCAAGCGCCTCAAGGCAATCTACGTCACCGCCTACGACATCGCCTCGGACGAGGCGATCGGCCCGGTGCTGCGCAAGCCGGTGGCGCCCGAGGCGCTGGTCGACGCGGTGCGCGCCGCGGTCGGCGTGCGCCAGGCCGACTGCGCGTAACCCGCAGCGCTTACCCCCGCAGCACTTCGTCGAGCTTGTGCGCGAGCGCCTCGGACGTGTGCGGCTTGCCGATCATGTGCACGTCGGGATCGAGCGTGCCGCCGTGGACAGCCGTGTCGTCCGCCGCCTAGATTTGCCCGACAGCAACCATAACGGCTGACGCGAATCGGTCGACGACGGCCGACGGAAGACGGCCAGACAGGGAAACGGCGCATGACGCCTCACGGAACCGGCTCGCCGCCGACAGCGCCCGCGCTCGGTCTCGCCGGCCACTTGCTGGGCATGGCGACCACGACGGCGGAGATCGTCCGGACCATCCGCGGCGCCGGGCGTCACAAGTGCGACGTCGACGGCGTGACCTTCGTCGTTCGCGACGGCGATCACTGTCGCTATGTCGACGAGGACGCGGTCGGGCCGCTGTGGAAGGGATCGAGCTTTCCGCTGACGATGTGCATCACCGGGCACGCCATGCTCGCGGCGAAGACCATCGTCGTGCCCGACATCTACCGCGACCCGCGCATCCCGCACGAGCTCTACCGGCCGACGTTCGTGAAGAGCCTCGCGGCCGTGCCGATCGGGACGCCGAAGGCGATCGCCTGCGTCGGCTTCTATTGGGGCAAGGTCAGCGCGGGGAACGCGTCGTGCATCGCCTTCCTCGAGGCGCTCGCCGCCGCCGCGGCCGCGCCGCTCCAGGCGTGCATGGCGCGCGAAGCCGGGGCGTGAGGGCCTACACCCGCTTGACGATCAGCGCCGTGTTGATGCCGCCGAAGGCGAAGTTGCACGACATCAGGTGATCCACCTGAATCCGGCGCGGCTCGCCCATGATGTAGTCGAGCGCCCCGCAGCGGTCGTCCACGGCTTCGAGATTCGCCGTCGGACAGATCCAGCCGTCGCGCATCATCTCGACCGAGAGCCACGCCTCGATCGCCCCGCAGGCGCCGAGCGGGTGGCCGAAGTGGCCCTTGAGCGAATGGATCGGCACGCGGGAGCCGAAGACGTCGTTCGTGGCGACCGTCTCGGCGATGTCGCCCCATTCGGTGGCGGTGCCGTGGCCGTTCACGAAGCCGATCGCGTCGGGCGCGAGGCCCGCGTCCTCGAGCGCGAGGCGGAGCGCGCCGGCCATCGTGGCGGGCTGGGGCTGAGTCACGTGGTTGCCGTCGGCGTTGCAGCCGAAGCCGACGATCTCGCCGTAGATGGTGGCGCCACGGGCGAGCGCGCGCTCGCGCTCCTCGAGGATCAGCGTCGCCGCGCCCTCGCCGATGACGAGCCCGTCGCGGTCGCGGTCATAGGGTCGGGGCGTGTGGGCGGGATCGTCGTTCTTCGTGCTGGTGGCGTAGAGCGTGTCGAACACGGCCGAATCCGTGATGTCGAGCTCCTCCGAGCCGCCGGCGATCATCACGTCCGCCTTGTTCCAGCGGATCGCCTCGTAGGCGTAGCCGATGCCCTGGCTCCCCGAGGTGCACGCGCTCGAGGTCGGGATCATGCGGCCGGTGACGCCGAAGAACGTCTCGATGTTCACGACGGCCGTGTGGCTCATCATCTGGATGTAGCTGGTGGCGTTGAGGTGCTTCGACGCGCCGTTCTTCTTGAGCTCGTAGAAGCCGAGCACGGCGTCGGGGCTGCCGAACGACGAGCCGTAGGCGATGCCGGTGCGGCCGGATGCGACGATGGGATCGCCCAGCAGCCTGGCGTCGGCGAGCGCGCGCTCGGTCGCGTACACCGCCATCTGCGACACCCGCCCCATGGTGCGGGTCTTCTTGCGCGGATAGCGGTCCTCGACGGAGAAGCCGAGCACCGGCGCGGCGAGCCGCGTGTTGACGCCGGTGAAGCGGTTCCACTCCTCCATGAAGCGGATGCCGGTGCGGCCCGCGGCGAACGCGGTCTTGATCGTCGGCCAGTCCTCGCCGAGCGCGGTGATGCCCGCCATTCCGGAAATGACGACGCGGCGCATCAGATCATGCCTCCGTTGACCGAGATCACCTGCCGGGTGATGTAGCTCGCCTCGTCGGAGCACAGGAACGCGACCGCCGCGGCGACCTCCTCGGGACGGCCGACACGGCGCATCGGCACGATCTCGGTGACCACGTCCGCCGGCACTCCGGCCGTCATCTGGGTCTCGATCACGCCGGGCGCGACGCAGTTGACGGTGATGTTGCGGCGGGCGAGCTCGATGGCGAGCGACTTGGTCGCGCCGATGATCCCGGCCTTGGTCGCCGCGTAGTTCACCTGGCCGCGGTTTCCGGCGATGCCGGAGACCGACGACAGCGTGACGATGCGTCCGCCCTTGCGGGCGCTGACCATCGGCATCACCGTCGGCTTCAGCACGTTGTAGAACCCGTCGAGGTTGGTGCCGACGACGGCGTCCCACTCGGAATCCACCATCGCCGGGAACGCGGCGTCGCGGACGATGCCGGCGTTGAGCACGACGCCGTAGTAGGCGCCGTTCTCCTCCATATCGCGCTCGAGCGCGCCGCGGGTCGCGTCGCGGTCCGCGATATCGAACGCGACGATGCGGCCGTCGGCGCCGGCGCTCCGTACCGCGGCGAGCGTGTCCTCCGCCCCGGCGCGATCGGTTCCGTAGTGGACGACGATGCGGAATCCGTCGCGGGCGAGGCGTACCGCGATCGCGCGGCCGATGCCCTTGCTGGCGCCGGTGACAAGGATCGTCCTCACGCGGTCATCCATGGCGCGCGGCTCCTCCCGTCGCGTCCTCGGCCTGTGTCTCTTCGGGTTGATAGACATTGAGCTGCGCCGTCGCGAGCTCGCGTTCGCCGTCGGCGATCGCGCACTCGAACACGCCCATCGCCGAGTCGCGGAAGATCTGCACCGCGGTGACGGTGAGCGTGACGCCCTCAGGGAACCAGTCGACGTTGGCGCGGTATCGGCGCGTCCCGAGCAGGTAGCCGATGCGCACCGGCGCCCCGATCTCGAGCGCCTCGATTCCGGCGAACGCGCCGCACGCCTGGGCCATGTACTCGATGCCGACGTGGGCGGGAACGCCGCGCCCCGCGACGAAGAACGGGATGCCGGGCCGAATCGCAACGGTGACGGCGACCCGGTCGGTGTCCCAACCGACCACGGAATCGAGCAGCACCATCGGCGGCGCATGAGGCAGCAGCGCGGCGATCGGGTGGGCGCAGGTCCGCATCAGCCGTCGCGCCCCAGGATCAGCGCGGCATTGCTGCCGCCGAAGCCGAACGAGTTGCTGAGCATCGCGCCGCGCCCACGGGGCGCCTCGGCGCCGACCGTGACCAGGTTCAGCGCGGGCAGGGTCGGATCGGCGACTCCGTCCCAGAGATGCGGCGGCAGCAGGCCGTCGCCATTGAACTCGGGATGCAGCGTCAGCCACAGGAATGCGGCCTCGCACCCGCCGGCGGCGCCCAGCATGTGCCCGGTCATGCCTTTGGTGGAGCTGCATGGGGTCGAGTCGCCGAAGACCGCCGCGACGGCCTTGCTCTCCATCGCGTCATTGAGCACTGTCGCGGTGCCATGCAGGTTGATGTAGCCGATATCCGCCGGCATTAAACCGGCATCGCCGAGGGCCTGCAACATCGCAGCGCGCGCGCCGGCCCCGTCGGGGTCGGGGGCCGTCGCGTGGTGGGCGTCCGAGGTCTCGCCGATGCCGAGGAGCCGCACCGGACCCGGTTCGCGCTCGATCAGGAAGGCGGCGGCGCCCTCGCCGATGGTGAGGCCGTCGCGGTTGGCGCTGAACGGGTTGCAGCGGGTCTTCGACAGCGCCTCCAGCGCGCCGAAGCCTCCGATCGTCATCCGGCACAGGGTGTCGGCGCCGCCGACCACCGCTGCGTCGATGAGCCCGGCGCGCATCAGGCGCCGCGCCGAGGCGAAGACTTTCGCGCTCGACGAGCAGGCAGTGGCGATGGTGTAGGCGGGGCCGGTCACGCCGAGGCTCCGCGCCGCGTACTCCGCGAGGCTGCCGGTCTCCTGGGCCCGGTAATGGAAGCCGTTCGGCCAGGCGCCGGATCGGCGCTGGGCCGCGAGCGCCTGTTCGCCGTCGGAGATGCCCGATGTGCTGGTGCCGAGGACGACGGCGATGCGGTCGGCGCCGTGACGCGCGACGGCACGGGCGACGGTTTCCGAGATCTCGTCGAGCGCTGCCTGCATGAGCCGATTGTTGCGGCTGTCGAACAGCGCGAGGTCGGGAGGCACGGCGGGCAGGGGAGCGGCCACGGCGCCGACCGGCACCGATCGCCCCGGAGCGAGGTCCCCGCTCGGCACGATGCCGTCGCCGCGGCCCGCGAACAGAGCCCGGGCGACGTGGGCCTTGCCGCGGCCGAGCGGCGTGACGATGCCGCAGTCCGTGAGGAAGAGGGCCGTCATTGCCCTCCTTCCTGCGACTGGATGTCGAGGACATAGCCCCACGCGACGTTCTCGTAGTGGAGCGTCCCGGTCCACGGATCGCCGGCGCGCGCGGGATGAAACTCGGCGCGGATGATGTCCTTGCCGTCGGCGACGACCGTCCGGCGACCGGGGGCGACCTGCAGAGTGCCGCCGACGAGCGCGTGACGCACCGTCTCCTCGGGCCAATACAGCAGCACGATGTCGGCCAGCACGTTCTCCGGCCGCAACTGCTCGGGCACCCACGACGCCGCCTCGTAGTAGACGCCGCCGCCCGTCCAGGCGATCGACATCGTCCTGCGGCCCAGAGTATCGACGCTGACGAGCCGGAACATGTCCGGCGTGACGCTGATCCGCGTCTCGAACACGAAGGTCTGGTCGCCGTAGCGCGCTGTCGCGAGCTGCGCCGCCTCGATCGAGCGGTCGAGGTCCGCTGGGGCCGGCATCACGATGGCCGTCGACGGGCCGATCCGCACCGCGTTGGCGGGGAGCTCCCCCGTGCGCGCGGCACAGCCGCCGAGAAGGATCATGAGCGACAGGGCGGCGGCGATACGCGAACGCACGGACAGACTCCTCCGGACAGGGGTTGCGGATGATAGCCGGAAACGGGCGGTGCCGCCGGTCATGATCGCCGTCGCGCCTTGCCGACGCCGGTCGCCAGCGGAGCGAGAGCCACCGCCGTGAGAACGCCGATCAGCATGGTGGTGCCGAAGGCATGGACGGCGCTCGCACTGCTGAGGGACAGAAGGCCGAAGGACATCAAGGTCGTCGCGGCGGCAAGCGCGACGGCGAGCAGCGTCACCGGGGCGCGCGTGGCGTCGGTCTCGGCGAGGAAGACGGCATAGTCGATGCCGATCGACAGGACCAGCACCAGCGCCATGGCGTCGAAGAAGGTGAACGGCGCGCCGAACAGCGCGCGGGCGGCGGGCGCCAGCATCACCGCGACCAACGTCGGCACCATCACCAACGCACCGCCGCGCAGGCCATAGCGCCACAGCAGCAGCGGCGCCATCAGCGCCGCCGAGGCGGCGAGCAGCATGACTCCGCGCACCCGGTACTTGCCGATGAGCGCGCTGAACTGTCCGGCGGGATCGACGAAGCGGACGTCGTCCAGGCCGTCGGCCGCGCTCGCCACCGCGTCCCGTCGCTTCACTCCGTCGAGAATGACGACATGCGTCGCCCCGTTCCCGGTGTCGAGCACGAGCGAGGACAGGAACCCGAGCGGTCCGTTGGCGTCGAGCACATCGGCGAGCCTCAGCGGCGCCGCGTCGGCGTCGGGTGCGATGGGAGGGGCGTCGAGGTTCAGCCGGCGCAGATAGTCGGCGAACGTGTCGCCGAACAGGCGGTCCCGCACCAACGCGCGATTGTCGCGCTGCCGCGCGGCCGACGGCACGAACTGGGCGGGTGACTGGAAGCCCTGCAGCGCGCCCTCGCGCACCAGCGGCCGGAGTCGCTCGCTGAGCGCCTCCTCGCGCTCGAGCGCGGTCTCCTCGTCGGCGGCGCGGATGAGGAAGAACTGGCTCGTCGCGCCGATGCCGGTGAGCGCCTGCAGGCGATCCTGCTCGGCGACCAACGTCGGTGACAGCGATTGCATGTGGCGCACGTCATCGTCGGCATGGACGCGGAGGAGTCCGAGCCCGCCGGCGACGGCAATGGCGGCGAACACCGAAAGCCGTAAGGGGCGGCGACGGGGTTCGCGCCAGAACGACAGGGCCCGCGACGCCGCCGCGAGAAGCGCCGCGCCGTGGGTGGGACGCTGCGAGCGGTCGAGCGCCGGGAGCCACAGCACGACCGTCGTCCACGATGCGAGCAGCCCGACGGCGGCGAAGGCGCCGATCTGGTGGAGCCCGGGGAACGGCGCCGCCAGCAGCGTCAGGTACCCGATGGTGACGCTGAGGACGCCCACGGTGATTCCGGTGAGGACCCGCCGCAGCCGTTCGCGCGGCGGCGCATAGTCGGGCGCGAACAGCTCGGCGCAATACTGCAGGCCATAGTCGATGGCGATGCCGATGAGGCTGACGCCGAACAGGAGTGCGGCGACGTGCAACTCGCCGAACACGAGCAGGCAGACGGCCGACGTGACCACGACACCGACGGCGACGGCGAGCAGATTGAGCCACAGTGGCGTCAGCGAGCGAAACACCGCGAGCACCAGCACGACGCTGCCGATCACCGAGGCGATGCCGATCATCGACGATTCGTGCAGCGCCTGCTCGCCGCCGGCGCGGGCGTAGAAGACGGCTCCGAGGCGGAGAAGCCCGATGCCGGGATGCGCCGCGTCTGCGGCTGTCATGGCGGTGTCGAGCGCGTGGGTGACCCGTTCCTGAACGTCGAGATTGTAGGGATCGCCAAGCACGCGTCCGGCCAGGAGGATCCACGTGGTGCCGTCCGCGCGGACGGTGAGCATCCCGTCGTCGAGCGTGAGACGGGACATCGGCAGCGGCAACGCGGCGAGGAACGCCGGCATGAGCAGATAGGGGTCGGCGCGCAGCAGCCGCGCGTCCGCCATGCCGACGACCCCGTACACCTGGGCCAGGGCGCGGCTGGCTATCTCGTCGGCCTTGCCGTCCAGCAACCGACGGCGGTCGTCCTCGGACAGGAGCCCGCCGCGATGCGGGAAGTAGCGCTCGCCGAGCTGGCGGAGGCGGTCGCCGGAGAAGCGCGATGCGCCGAGCTCGACGGCGCCGGAGCCCTCAAGCGCCGCGGCGATCGAGGACGCCCCCGCGCGCGCAGAATCGCGATCGGGATGACCGACCAGCAGCACGACGTGGCGCGCAAGTGCGTCGCCGACGGCGTCGTTCGCGCTCTGCATCGCAGGATCGCGCTCTTCGCGCGGCAGCAACGCGAGAATATCCGTACGGAACCGGAGCCCTTCGTGGACCCGCGCGGCGAGATACGCTCCGGCGGCCACGACGATCAACAACCAGAGAATGGCGGCGAGGCGGGTCATCGCCGCGCAGAATCGAACACGGCGGATTCGCCGGGCGTCGGATCGCCCCTGGCGAGGCTCTGGTCCAGGAGCCGCAGGGTATCGGTGTCGCCGTCGGGCCGGGTCATGACGATGACGTCGACGAAGCGTCCTCCGGTCACCTCGATCGATCGGAACGGCATCGCGACATTGTCGCTGGTGCGCGGCACCATCGACACGCGCCAGCTCTTGTCGTTACCGGTGCGGGTGACCGTGAAGTCGGCCTCCATCCTCCTCCAGTCGCCCGACAGCGCGCCGCCGAGCATGTCGTACAGGCGCGACAGGAACGGCACCTTCGCCGCATCGAGGCGCAGGGCCTGGCTCCCGTCGATGTTCTGGGCGAGACCGTCGGGGGTGATGATGGTGGTCACCGCAAACGGCTTGTCTGCGTCCCATATCAGCCCGCGACTGGGGGCGAGGACGAAATGCCCCTCGCTCCTGAGCGGCGACTTGAAGCCGCTGAGCTGGCGCTCCTGGACGAAGCGTCCGCGCAGCACCTCGTCCGCGCCGAGCGATTGCGTCGGACCCGCGGCGAGTGCGACCGCGGGGGCAGCGAGCGCCGCAAGGACCAGAAGAAGAGCGCGCATCATGCCGGCTGCCGCAGCTTGTCGGTGAGCACCGCCGGGCATTCCAGGCACAGCTCGCCGGTCGAGGCGACCACGGCCACCTGCACCGTCGACGCCTTGGTGAGAACGTCGCCCGAGGCGACGTCGCGGATGCGGTAGTCGATCCGCAGCCGATTCTCGAACTCGACGACGCTCGCGGTCACCGAGATGTCGTGACCGAAGCGGACGGGGCGCACGTACTTGATGCGCAGATCGACGATCGGCCAGATGTATCCGGAGTCGCGCATCTCCTCGAACGAATAGCCGATGCTCTCCATCAGCTTCGTACGCACCTGTTCCAGCCAGCGGGTGTAGTTGCCGTGCCACACCACGTTCATCGGGTCGAGGTCGTAGAACTGGGCCTTGGTTATGATTTCCACCGAATGCATGTCAGTGCGCCCAAAAATCGAAGAAGTTGTACCACTGGAAGGGCGACCGCCGCGCATAGTGTTCGAGGCGCGCCGCATAGCGGGCGACGTACTCGCCGAGGGCCCGCGCGCGGTCGCCGCGCGGCAGCTCGATGCGCTCGGCGAAGCGCTCGATCGAGAGCCGGTAGCGGTCGCCTTCACCGATGCAGAACATGAGGTAGACGGGGCAGTCGAGCAGGGCCGCGAGCACCCACGGCCCATGGGAGAAGGCCGCCTCGCGCCCCAGGAACGGCGCCAGCGACACCCGGCCCCGGCTCAGCACGGGGGTACGATCGCCGGCGATCACCACCCATTCGCCGCGTGAGACGCGATCCTTGAGCTCGATCGCCGTGTCCGGGCCGACCTCGGTGACCTGGATGGTGTTGAGCGCGGCGTCGGGGCGCAGCTCGCGGACGACCCGGTTGTAGTTGGCGGCGTGCTTGGTGTGGATCAGGAGCGTGAGCCGGCGGCGCGTCTTCTCGTCGAGGACGGCGCGACTCAGGTCCATGTTGCCCATGTGGGCGACGACGATGAGCGCGCCGCGAGGATCGGCCGCGGCGGCGGCGAGGAGGTCGCGATCCGCGACCTCGACGGCATCGGCGCGGATTCCGCCGCCCCATGCGACGAAGGTATCGAGCGCACGGTAGGCGAAGCTGAGGAAGTGGCGGTAGCCGTCCCGGATCGTTGCCGGCCGGCCGAGGGCGCGGGTCAGGAATGCGAGCGACGCGCGCCGCTGCTCCGCGCCGGCCATATAGATGCAGAAGACGATCGGCGCCAGAACCGCGCGGCAGCCGCTTCGGCCGAGAAGCCGGTAGGCGAATCGACAGAACCGCAGCCCCCAGTAGGCGCCGCGCTCGCGCAGCGCGGCCCAGTGGCTGGCCGCGGCATCGCCTTCGAGGCGCGGGGGCCGGTGGCGCTGGATCGACGGCAGCCGGACCAGCATCGTGCAGACGAGCCGCGCATGCATCCGGGTGATGCGCCAGTTGTCCCGCAGCACGTCGAAGTTCGAGGTGTTCCCGGGCGGATAGATCACCTTCACCGGGATCATTCGCACCGGTGTCCCGCGCCAGAACAGCCGCACGAGGACGTCGATGTCGAAGTCCATGCGACGTCCGATCCGCTCCTCGACGACCAGCTTCAGGGTCGGTGCGAGCGGGTAGACGCGAAAGCCGCACATCCCATCGGTGATGCGGAACGACAGGGTCTCGAGGAAGATCCAGGCGTTCGTGAACCAGTGGCCGATCCGCCGCGCGGTCGGAACCGATGCGTCGTAGACGGGTCGCCCGCAGATCACCGCCTCGGGATGGCGTGCGGCAAGCGCCAACATCGCGGGTACGGCGCCGAGGTCGTGCTGCCCGTCGGCATCGACCTGCACCGCGTGTGTGAAGCCGGCATCGGCCGCGAGGCGGAAACCCTCGACCACCGCCGCGCCCTTGCCGCCGTTGACCTCGCGGCGATGAACGACGATGCCGTTCGCCGGGTCGTGGAGCGCCGCGATCGCGGCCCGCGCCGGCTCGGCGCTGCCGTCGTCGACGACGAACACCCGAAGCCCGTTCTCGCGCAACCGCGCAATCACCGCTCCGAGCGCGCGATGATGGTTGTGGGTGGGAATGACCGCGCAGGTGTTCACGCGCGCGGCTCCTCCACGGCGATGCGCCCCGACGACATGACGCGGTCGTCGCTCCGGTATTCGAAATGAAGCTGGCGCTTCGTGCGGTCGTAGCGCAGCGCGAGCGCGACCGGTACGCCGGGCGGAATGACGTTGCGGAACTTGACCTGAAAATCCCGCGCCACCTCGGGCAGTCCCCAGGCGCGAGCGGCGAGCCGCACCGCCCAGTCGATCTGGGCGACTCCGGGAAGGACCGGCCGGCCGGGAAAATGGCCCCGGAACACGGGATGGTCCGCCGGAAGTGACAATTCATGCAGCGCGTCGGCGGCGGACACGTGCGAAACGAGGATCGGCGGAAGGTCCATGATCGTGGGCTTAATGGGCTCAGGATTCGAACAGGCGGCGGAGGTCGGCGTCGCGGCGCTTGCCGAGCTCGCCGGTCGGCAACTCGTCGACGAAGCGCCACAGCCGCGGCGATGCGGCGGCCTCATGCTCGCCGGAGAGCGCATCCCTGAGCAAGCGGCCGAAGCGGAACGCACCGAGGCTGGACAGTCGCTCGCGACCGCTGTCGGACAGGACGAGGGCGGCGCCGAGCCGGTCGGGTGCGCCCGGAATCAGGACCGCGGCGGCGGATTCGACCCAAGGCAGCCGCGCCAACGACTGCTCGACGGCAGCGAGGCTGACGCGCTTGCCTTCGATTTTCACGATACGGTCGGCGCGGCCCCGGAAGCGGAATCCGCCGTCGATCGGCTCGACGATGTCGGCACTCCGGTACCACTCCGGTCCGATCGCGGCAGAGAACAGAGACAGGCGGCCGTCTTCGTCGCACCGCATCGACACGCCGGGAAGGAGCCGCCACGGCTCATCCTCCCGGGACTGGCAGCGGGTCGCGAAGGCACCGGTCTCGGTGCTGCCGAAGATCTCCGTGGGCCGCACGCCGAGAACGGTCCCGGCCTCGACCGCGGCGGCGAGCGACAGCGGCGCGCCGGCGGTGAAGACCCGCGCCGGACGCCGCTCTGCGGGCACCGGCGGGAGCCCGCCGCATCGGCTCAGGAACGCCGGACTGCTGACGACGATCGCGCCAGGAGGCAAATCGGCGAGGAGTGCCTCCCAGGTGTCGTACGTCTCGGCCGCGAACGGCCGTCCCGACGCCAGCGGCCACGTCACCTTGAAGGTGAGTCCGTACACATGGGCGTGCGGAACCATCGCGAGGACCGGGCCGCTGCCGCTCGAAGCTCCAAAGAGCGCCTCCAGCGCTTCTGCCTCGCGTTCGAACGCCGCGAGCGACCTGACGATGCGCTTCGGTGCTCCGGTCGACCCCGAGGTGAAGAACGAGAGCGCCGGGCGCTCGATGTCGAGCGGCGCCGCCATGGCTTCGGCCGGCTCGGCTGCCGCGACGAAGGCGTCGTCGACGAGTACGTCGAAGGTATCGCGCAGCGCGTCCAGCGTCCCGGGCAGGCCGTTGGACGGAAACACCACGTCGGCCTCGACCCCAACCAGCGCGTACAAGGCAACGGCGAAGGCGTAGGTGTCGGCGCAGAGCACCGCGGCGCGTCGGACGCGGTCGCGGCGCAGGCGCGCGGCGACGCCGGCGACGTCGGCCGCGAAACGCGCGCACGTCAGCACGGTGCCTCGCCGAAGCGCGAGCGGATGATCCGGAGGCCGGCTACGGTCGAGGAGGCGCGACAGGGTGAGCGGGATCATGCCTGTCGCAGGTAGAAGCGCCTCACGACCCGCTCGCCCGCGAACAGGAACCCCATCAGCAGGTACGAGACGAGGCCAGTCCACAGCGTCCACTGCTCGACCGTGCCCCACACCGCCAGGGCGGCGGCCACCGAGCCATTGCCGGCGAGGAACAGGGTCCAGATCTGCGTCACCGCGCGGGTGTAGACCACGCCTTCGGGGGACAGGTCGGGCGTCGTCATCCTCGCGATTCGTTCGACCACGGTCGGGGGCGAGAGCAGCGACGCCCCGAACACGCACGCCGCGGCGACGCTGACGAGCACCGGATAGGCCCTGACCGCAATGCTTGGGCTCACGGCGGCGAGGATCGCGAGAGCGATGCCGGAAACCAGGAGTGGCGGCGTCCACTGGTGCCGAAAGGCCTCACGGCGGGCCGCCAGCATGCGGAGCGCGAGCAGCCCGAGGGCAACCAGCACGAGGACGCCGGGCGATACGTACGGCAGACCGAAGTAGACCAGCAGCGGGTAGACGACGCCGCCGCCGACGAGGACCGCCGGACCGAGACGGAAGATGGCGTTAGGCCGCATCCGTGTTCATCAGCGTGTGAACGCACTCGACGACGTCGCCGACGCTGCGCACCGCCTTGAAGGCCTCCGGCTTGATGCGCCGGCCGGTGAGGTCCTGCAGCTTCACGACGAGGTCGACGGCGTCGATGCTGTCGAGATCGAGCTCCTCGAACAGCTTCGCGTCGAGCGTGACCCTCTCGCGCTGGATCTCGAACATCTCCTCGAGATACTCGCGCAGATGCTCGAGGATGGCTTCGCGGGACATCATCAGGCGTTCCTCTGGCTGTCGATGAAGCGCGCGAGGCTTCGCACGCTGGCGAAGTGCGCCTTGACGTCGTCGTTGACGGTCTCGAACTTGATGCCGTAGCGCTTCCGGATCGCGACACCGAGCTCGAGCGCGTCGATCGAGTCGAGGCCGAGGCCGCCGGACCCGAACAACGGCTCCTCGCTCGCGATGTCCGCCGGGCTGATGTCCTCGAGCTGCAGCGCCTCGACGATGAGCTGTTTCAGGGTGTCTTCGGTATCCGACATGCGGGGGGCGATATCCTCAGGCATGGGCGAGCTGCTCCGCGTAGTACGCCTCGATCCGGGCGACAAGATGGCGCGACGCGAGACTGCGGTGACGGTAGGTCGTGTAGATTTCCGGACTCACGCAATCGCTGACGGTGACGCGGAACACCGGACGTCTGGCGGGGACGGCCCACCATGCCTCGCCCTTGCACAGCGTCGGCGGCGAGCAGGTGATGACGACCGGCTGGACGGGAGCGCCGGTGCGCGTCGCGATGTTGGCGAAGCCGCGGTGGAAGTGCGGCGGGAAACCCGGCGCGCTGCGGGTGCCTTCCGGAAACACGATGATGTTGGCGCCGCGATCGAGCGCCGCGCGGCACTCCGCGATCAGTGCCTCGGGCTCCAGATCGTTGCGGATGTAGCCGGCGCGCCGGACCAATCCGCCGAGGTAGCGGTTGCTCCACAGCGCGCTCTTCACGATGCATTGCGCGTTGGGAACCAGCGCCATCAGGATCACCACGTCGAGCAGGGACGGGTGGTTGGCGATGATGACGCGCCCGCGGCAGCGTTCGAGACGATCGCGGCCCTCGACCCGGATGCGGAGGAGCGAGAGCCCGCGCAACATCGCGAGATACCATCGGAAGGTGAGGCGGATCACCGCCTGCGCGCGTTCGCGGCCATGGCCGGGGACCAACGACAGCAGCGGCAGGACGGTGGCCGCCAGAGCGGCACCGCCGACGAACAGCCACGCGAAGGCGAATCCGGTCGCGCCCTGGCGGTACAGGCGGTCAAGCTGCCGCAGCATGACGCCTCCAGTGCCAGTCGAGGCGTTCGCCGCGCGATAGCATCTGCGCATCACCTGAGAGCAGGAAGCGCAGGAAGTCGAACGGCGCGATCATTGTCGCGTCGCCGCTGCCGCGCGCCGTGAGCAGTTCCAGCGCCTCACCGTCGCGCTTCAGGGAGAGACTGAGCGCCAGCGCGAGCGGCTCGGCGCAGGTCGCGAACGTCGCGTAGGGCGCCGGGAGCGGCTCGTCGTAGTAGACGAGCAACACCGGCTCCTCGGGCCGCTCGGCCAATGACGCGACGGCTTCGAGGAGCCCGAACCCGAAGCTGTCCGGACCCGCGGCCACGGTCGTGTGGCCGCGACGATTGCCTTGCGCGATCGAGAGCACGCCGGCGAGCGCGTGGTGGACCGACAGCGTGAAATCCGCCGGCGAGACGCTGTCGCCGGAGACAATTCCGTCGAGGATCGACAGCGTGCGCGCGAACTCACCGTTGCGCGATGCGAACACCATGCGCGCGGACGCCGCGTCCGGTAGCCCCCACGCGCACCGCATCGCCGCCTGACCGAGCGGCGTCAGCCGCCGCCGCAACGCGAGCGGGACGGATGCCGTCGCCGTGCCCCCGGCGGCCACGCCCGGAGCGCCGGCCCAGGTCCGCCAAGCGGCCTCGGAGTCCCGTCCGGGAGTCCAGGCGGCCCAGCCGACGACCCGGAAGGAGAGGGGGGACGACATCAATAGGCGGCCCTCAGGAGCTGCCGGTTGATCTCGTCTTCCAGCCGCTGGACGGCACGGTTGTAATTGCGATGGATGTCGCCGTCCTGCTGCTTCAGGTTGGACGAACCGGCGAGCACGATGCTGTAGCTCTGCTCGGAATAGAGGATGTCGGCGTCCGCGGTGTGCGTCTGCCAGCGCAACGTGGCCCGGATCATCCCCGGACGCACCGGCACCACCTGCCAGCGCTGAACGACCGCGGCGCTCAAAATGGCGTCCCGGACCTTGTCAAGGGAGAGAGACTGTTGGCCGACCGCCGGAACGGGGCGATTCTGGACGTTGTAGACCGGCTGAACGCGGTGGCAACCGGCCGCCGACACGGCGACGATGACAACGACGGCGAGATGCCGTCCCACACCATTTCGCATACTCCCCCCACCCCCGACACACGGCGATCCGCGGGACCTTCT
Organism: Gemmatimonas sp.; assembly: GCA_050260515.1. Classification (GTDB taxonomy): domain Bacteria; phylum Pseudomonadota; class Alphaproteobacteria; order SMXQ01; family SMXQ01; genus DATJIG01. Next base: position 1,367 of record JBLNCI010000048.1, on the reverse strand, counting down.
TGAGCGTCCGAGTCCCTTGCCCCAAACCGGTCGCCAAAGCTGTCCTAAAGTAGCACAAGCATCGCTACAGTAAACGAGGGGTGTAGGGGTTTTCCGTATGGTGGCGTTCACCATAATTTCATCGCACGGAGAGGTCGCGCGGGCGCTGCTGGCGGCGGCGCCGGACGTCTCGGTGGCGGCCGGAGTCCCGCACCGCATCTGGAACAGCCATGTCGGGCGCGCCGCGCTGCACGCCCTGCTGAACCGGACCCACCCCGGAGCGGCGTGGCGGATCGTCGCCGACGGGCGTGGAAGACCGATGCTCGCCGGGCCGCGCGGGCCGGGTCCGTCGGTGTCCATCAGCCATACGCGCGGGTGGATCGCGTGCGCGGTCGCCGATCATCCCGTCGGCATCGACGTCGAGGAGCGGCGATCACGGGATTGCGCGGCGATCGCCGACTACGCCTTCGGACCGCGCGAACGGGACCGCGTCCGCCACGAGGGAGCGGAGGGTTTCTATCGCGTGTGGACCGTGCGCGAAGCCATCGCCAAGGCGACCGGAGACGGTCTCGCCCAGGTCATCGACCACTGTGACCGCGCGCACGACGGCCCCGACGAGGGGCGCTGGGTCTATGCCGGCGCGGATACGTGGTTGCTCTCGCATTTCCGGCCTTCGGCGACGATCAGCGCCGCGATCGCGGTGCTCTCCCGTTCGTCGTCCGGATGGGACGACGAACCGTTCGACGAGATCCGGCCCGAAGCGCTCGTCTAAATGCCCAAACAGGGACGGCGCGGCGGCGGATTGTCAGCCGCGATGGCCGCCGCTACAGTCAAGGCACGCTCAGCGAAGGAGACAATAAATGAAAAAATTCCTTGTACTTGCGTTCTGTGCGGCTGTGCTCGGAGCCTGCGCCAACAAGCCGATCTACAACGTGGAGAACCACCCCGTTCCACTGCTTGCGCAGAAGCTGCCTCTCGACCGCATGCAGGCGGTGATCATGACGGCGGGGACGAAGCGCGGCTGGAAGTTCCAACCGGCGGGTCCTGGGCATCTGGTCGGTGTCTTGGCGCAGACGAACTTCGCGGCGACCGTTGACGTCTACTTCGATCAGCGCACCTTCCGGATCATCCATCAGTCGACAACCGGTCTGAAGGAACAGGATGGCACGGTGCGCTCCCGCTACAACAATTGGATCCGGCTTCTCGAGCAGGACATCGATTCTGCGCTCGCGAGCGCAGGAATCTTCGCCGGGTAACGCGTCTCTCCTCATTTAGAGTCGCGGAGCACTGCGGAAACATCGGCAGGCGTGACGGGCGGCCGATCCCGGGCTTTTGAGACTGGGGTCGTGGGGGGGGGGGGCCGGTTACCGCGGCCCCCGCCCGCGATG
>JBLNCI010000047.1:0-57086 GCA_050260515.1 Gemmatimonas sp. | reverse complement strand
CCCCTGGCACTGACCCCCCAGGCAACTTGCCGCGCACCGTCTCCAGGGATCAAAACAGCGCGCCGACGGTCTGAACGGCGCCGGCGCCCACGTATGTCCGAAGCACGGCTGGCAACGGCCGTGTCGGAGAGACATCGACGCTCGCCTCAAGGGCCCCTCGCTCCCTCACCGGGAGCGGGGGGCGCGGCTTGTGGATTCAGCAGTCGAGCGTTCCCGGAGATTTTTGCCATAATCCGACCCGCGACAGGTCAGGGAGGCAACGATGGGTGAGTATGCGTTGGGGCAGGCGGTTCCGCGGTCGGAGGACCCGCGTCTGCTGAGGGGCGCCGGGCATTACATCGACGACATCCAGCTCCCGCGCATGGCCCACGGCTACGTGCTGCGCTCGCCCCACGCGCACGCGAAGATCCTGTCGATCGACACCAGCGCGGCGAAATCCGTCCCGGGCGTGGTCGCGGTGCTCACCGGCGAGGACTGGATCGCCTCGGGCTGGCGCGATCTGCCGTCGGGCGGCGACATGAAGCGCCGCGACGGATCGGCAATGTTCGTGCCGCCGGCTCCGGCATTGGTCAAGGACCGGGTCCGCCGCGTCGGCGATCCGGTCGCGTTTGTCGTCGCCGAGACCGCGTATCAGGCGATGGATGCCGCGGAGCGGATCGAGATCGAGTACGAGCCGCTGCCCGCCGTCACCGCCACCGCCGAGGCCCGCAAGCCGGGCGCGCCCGTGGTGTGGGACGAGTGCCCGAACAACGAGTGCTTCGTGTGGGAGAAGGGCGACAGGGCCAAGGTCGAGGCGGCGTTCGCCGCGGCGGCCCACGTCGCGCGCGAGACCTTCGTCATCAACCGCGTCGCGCCGACCTCGATGGAGCCGCGCGGCTGCGTCGCCGACTACAACGCCGCCGAGGACCACTACACACTCTACACCGGGCTGCAGGGCGTGCACCCGTATCGCGCGGCGATCGCGCGCCTGATCAAGGTGCCGGAGAACAAGGTCCGCATCGTCTCCGGCGACATCGGCGGCAGCTTCGGCATGAAGTCGGCGGTGTTCAACGAGCAGCCGCTGGTGCTGCTCGCCTCGAAGCTCCTGAAGCGGCCGGTGAAGTGGACGTCGAGCCGCGCCGAGGCGTTCCTCGCCGACTCCCACGGCCGCGACAACGTCGTCGAGGCGGCGCTGGCGCTCGACAAGGACGGCAAATTCCTCGCGCTCCGCATCGACTCGACCGCGAACCTCGGCGCGTTCCTGATGCAGGGCACGGTCAACCCGCCGTACAACAACATCGGCTCGGTCGCCGGCGTCTACACGCTGCCAGCGATCTACACCAATGTCGTCGCCGTGTTCAGCCACACGACGCCGACGCGGCCCTACCGCGGCGCCGGGCGGCCGGAAGCCGCGTTCATGATCGAGCGCATCGTCGATCTCGCCGCCGATCAGGTCGGCATCGATCCCGCCGAGCTGCGGCGTCGCAACATCATTCCGCCCTCGGCGATGCCGTACAAGACGGCGCTGACGTTCCACTACGACTGCGGCGAGTTCGAGAAGACAATGTCGACGGCGCTCGAGATCGCCGACTACACCGGCTTCGCGTCGCGTCGCGATGCGTCGAAGCAGCGCGGCAAGCTGCGCGGCATCGGGATATCCAACACCATCGAGAAGGCGGGCTCGCCCGGCGTCGAGGGCGCGGAGCTCCGCTTCGACCGCTCCGGTACCGCGACCCTGTTCGCGGGCTCGGTGACGACGGGCCAAGGCCACGAGACAGTGTTCAAGCAGCTCGTCGCCGACCGGCTCGGCCTCAAGCCCGACGAGATCCAGTACGTCATGGGCGACACCGACAAGGTGCCGTTCGGCCACGGCTCCGGCGGCTCGCGCACCTCGTCGATGGGCGGCTCGGCGGTGCATATGGCGACCGAGCGCGTCGTCGCCAAGGCCAAGCGCATCGCCGCGCACCTGCTCGAGGTCGCGCCCGAGGCGGTCGAGCTCAAGGACGGCGTGTTCCGCGCCAACGGATCGAACCGCACGCTGACGATCAAGGACATCGCCAAGGAATCGGTGAAGCCGAAGAGCTTGCCCGAGGACATGGAGCCCGGGCTCATGGCGAGCGTCGTCTACACGTCGAAGGCCGGAAACTACCCGAACGGCTGCCATGTCTGCGAGGTCGAGATCGACGAGGACACCGGCCGCGTCGAGATCGTGCGCTACAGCGTCGTCGACGACGTCGGCACGGTGATGAATCCGCTGCTGGTCGAAGGCCAGGTGCGCGGCGGCATCGCGCAAGGAGCCGGGCAGATCCTGATGGAGGACCTGCGCTACGATCCCGACAGCGGCCAGCTCCTCACCGGGTCGCTGATGGACTATGCGGTGCCGCGCGCCTCCGACATGTGCGCGGTGGAAGTCCGCTGCCATCCCGTGCCGACCAAGACCAACCCGCTCGGTGTGAAGGGCGTCGGCGAGGCGGGCACCGTCGGCTCGATGCCGGCGGTCGCCAACGCGGTGGTCGACGCGCTGTCGGTCTACGGCATCCGCCACATCGACATGCCGGCGACGCCGGAGCGCATCTGGCGGGCGATCCGGCGGGCGAAGGGCGAACGCCGCTCGGCGTGACCGTGCGCCTGCTTCCCGCCTCCGCCGGACCCGACGCCCGCCTGCTGTTCGCCACCCGTGGCATCCGCGCCGTCGCCGATGGCTGCATGGCGGTGGTCATGCCCGCGTACCTGCTGCTGCTCGGATACGACGCGGTCCACGTCGGCGTGATCACGACTGCAACCATGCTGGGCTCGGCGGCATTGACGCTGCTCGTCGGCTTCCGGGCCCACGCCGCGAGTCTGCGGCCGATGCTGGTGGCGATGGCGGCGCTGATGGCGGCGACCGGCATCGGCTTCGCCGCGGCGCGAGAGTTCTGGCCGCTCCTGATCGTCGCCTTCGTCGGCACCCTCAACCCGTCGTCGGGCGACGTCAGCGCGTTCCTGCCGCTCGAGCAGAGCGTGCTCTCGCACGCGGTCGCCGACACCGAGCGCACGGATCTGTTCGCGCGTTACAGCCTGGTGGGCTCGCTGTTCGGCGCCGCCGGCACGCTGCTCGCGGCGGTGCCCGACTGGCTTGCGCGCGGCGGGCAGATCGACCGGCTCGCCGTGTTCCGCGGCGTGTTCGTGGCCTACGCGATCGTCGGCATCGCCGTCGCCGTGCTGTACCGTCGCCTGCCGCGTCACGAGGCAGCGAGGGAGGCCGACGCGCCGAAGCCGGCCGGGCTCGGGCCCTCGCGCGGAATCGTCGTCCGCCTGGCGGCGCTGTTCAGCGTCGATTCCTTCGCGGGCGGCCTCGCGACCCAGTCGCTGCTCGTCGTGTGGCTGTTCGCGACGTTCGGCATCTCGGTGGCGGCGGCGGCGCAGATCCTGTTCTGGATGGGGCTGCTCACGGCGGTCTCGTACCTGGTCGCCGCGCGCATCGCGCGCCGCATCGGCCTCGTCAACACCATGGTGTTCACGCACCTGCCGGCCAACGTCGCGCTGATGGCGTTGCCGTTCGCGCCGACGCTCGGGGTCGCGATCGCGCTCTTGCTGGTGCGCGGGTTCCTGTCGAGCATGGACGTGCCGGTGCGCACGTCCTACGTGCTCGCGGTCGTGACGCCGCCCGAGCGCCCGGCGGCGGCGAGCCTGACGGCGGTGCCGCGGAGTCTCGCGGCGGCGGTCGGACCTTCGCTCGGCGGCGCGCTGCTGGGCGTGAGCCCGTTCGGCTGGCCGTTCCTGCTCGGCGGCGCGCTGAAGGCCGCCTACGACGTCACGTTGCTGGCGATGTTCCGGGGCGTGCGGCCGCCGGAGGAGTGACGCGGGTCTCGGGCACCTCGGCGCCGAGGGCGCGGATCGCCGCGGCGAACGCCGGCGGCGGCGGCGCCTCGACCTCGATCGGCGGGCGCGTCGCATAGAGCGGCACCGACACCGCGCGGGCATGGAGAAGGAGGGACTCGTCCGAAGGCGCGCCGACGCGGGCATTGCCGTACACCGGATCGCCGACCAGCGGAAATCCCATCGCCGCGCAGTGGACGCGGATCTGATGGGTGCGGCCGGTGCGCGGGAACAGCGCGAGCCAGGTCCGCCCTTGGCCGCGCGCGAGCACGCGCCACTCGGTGACGGCGGGCTGACCGTCCGCGTGCGTCTCCATCCGCCAGCTTCGCTTGTCGAGGCTGCGCTTGCGCAGCGCGAGGTCGATGCGGCCCTCGTCGTCGCGCGGCGCCCCTTCGACGATCGCCCAGTAGGTCTTGGCGATGCGTCCCGACGAGAACAGCTTGCCGAGCTTGGCGAGTGCTTTGCGGTGCCGTCCGAGGACGAGGCAGCCCGACGTGTCGCGGTCGAGGCGGTGGGCGAGGGCTGGGGCACGCGGGAGTCCGAACCGCAGGGCGTCGAAATAGTGCTCCATATTGGGGCCGCCCTTGGGCCCCGCGTGCACGGGAATGCCCGCCGGCTTGTCGATCACCAGCATGAGGGCGTCGCGATAGAGCACGCGGGCGAGGATGTCGGCGGAGGTCAGGGTGGCCATCGGGGCGGACCATAGACGGTCGGCGCGGCGACGCCAAATGGCGGCCGGAAACGGAACGGGCGCCCCCGTGGGACGCCCGTCGCTGTCGCGAATGGAACGTGGATTAGGCGGCGACGGCCTTTTGCAGGCTGCCGACCAGCAGGGCTTCGGCGAGCGCGCGCGCGCTGCGCGCGGCACCGGCATCACCGCCGACGTGGGCGGCGACGATCGCGCCGTTGACCAGCAGCATCAACTGGCGGGCGACCTCGTCCGGGGACGCGGCGCCGGCCGCCTGGGCCAGCTCGCGGAGATAGCCGGCGATGCGCGCCTTGTGCTCGGCGGCGGCGACATGGACCGGGTCGTCCTTGCCGCCGTACTCGCCGGCGGCATTGATGAAGCAGCAGCCGTTGAATGCCGGGTCCTTGAACCAGGACTCGAGCGCGTCGAACACGGTGAGCAGCCGCTCGCGCGGCGTTGCGGCGCGGCCTTCGACCTCGGTCTGCAGCCAGCGGAAGAACTCCTCGTCGCGGCGACGCAGCGCCGCGAGGATCAGGTCGTCCTTGGAGCGGAAGTGCTTGTAGAGCGTCATCTTGGCGACGCCGGATTCCGCGAGGATGCGGTCGATGCCGGTGGCGTGGTACCCGTGGCGAGAGAAGAGCGCGAGCGCGGTTTCGACCAGGTGGTCGCGTCGCAGCGAAGCCATTTGTAACCCCCGAACCCCTACAAATCACAAAGCGACCACGAACGAGACCAGCTTCCCTGCGCCACACTGCGCGTCGCTCCGGTTTTGCGTCCGGATTCGAATTGCGCCGATGCGGGGCTGTGCCGTTCGGAACGGCGGCGACTATACGGGACTTTCCGGATCAGGCCAAGACCAGCGGTTGTGCAAAACCCAGCATCGGCGATATTAAGCCTATGAACGGCGCGCAAACTTTCGTGAAGGCCACGTGTACGATCGCGACGCGGTTGGCGGCCGCCGTCATCGCCGCCGCGATCGCCGCGGCGCCCGCACTGGCGCAGCGCGCGCCCCCGCCCGACGTCCAGTTTTTCCGCATCGGCACCGGCCCCACGACGGGCGTCTATTTCCCCGTCGGCGCGATGATCGCGTCGGTGGTGTCGAACCCCCCCGGCTCGCGGCCCTGCGATCGCGGCGGATCCTGCGGCGTGCCGAACCTGATCGCCGTCGCCCAGGCGACGCAGGATTCGATCGCTCGCCTCAAGGACATCGCCGACGCCCGCATCGAATCGGGACTGGTGCAGTCGGACGTCGCGTACCTCGCCTACCGCGGCGAGGGGCCGTTCGCCAAGCAGCCGCTGCGCAACCTGCGCGCGATCGCGCGGCTGTACCCCGAGTACCTCCACGTCGTCGTGCGCACCGATGCGAAAGTGCGCTCGTTCGCCGACCTCAAGGGCAAGCGGGTCGGTCTCGACGTCGACGGGTCGGGCACCCGCATCATGACCCAGGCGGTGCTGCCGCAGCTCGGAATCCGCTCCGCCGACGTCTCGGGGCGCTCGGTCCCCGTCTCCCAGGCCGCCGACCAGTTGCGCGCCCAACGCCTCGACGCCTTCGCATTCGCGTCGGGAATCCCCGCCGAGCCGATCCTGCGACTGCTCGAAGACGTGCCCGTCGCGCTGCTGCCGGTCCGTTCGGAGGTCGCGGCGAAGGTGGCCAAAGGGCGCCCGGGCCTCGGCCCTGGCGTGATCCCGGCCGGGGCCTACCGAGGCATCGCCGAGACGCCGACGGTGGTCACCGATGCACTCTGGGTGGTGTCCGCCGACGCGGATCCCAACCTCGTTTACGCCTTGGCACGGGCGCTGTGGAACCCCAACAACCGTCGGCTGCTCGACGCCGGGCACCCCGCGGGTCGCAGCATGCGGCTCGAGAACGCGATGACAGGCCTCACCATTCCGCTCCACGCCGGGGCCGAGCAGTTTTACCGCGACGCCGGGCTCGACATTCCGACCACGGCGCTCGCGCCGCAGAAGCTCGCACCCGCCGCGCCGCCGAAGCCCACCAATCGCTAACCGGTCAGGCGGGGACGCGAACCGCGCGGCCGATTACGGCTGCGGGTGCCCGTGGGCGTCGAGTTCGAATGCCGGAATCATCCACGGCTCGGCCTCCGCCGCGGCGCTCCACTCGACCATGAACGGATGCGACAGCAGCGCGTCGCGGTAGGCGGTCGACTCCTCGCCGAGGGCGACGCGATACGTCGCGAACCGCGCGGCCACCGGCGCGAACATCGCGTCGGCGATCCCGAACCGGCCGAACAGGAACGGACCGTCGCCGCCGAACCGTCCGCGGGCGTCGCGCCAGATCGATTCGATGCGGTTGATGTCGGCCTGTGTTTCCTCCGACAGCGGGAACCCGGCATGCCGCGCCCTCAGATTCATCGGCAGGGCCTTGCGCAGCGCAAGGAACCCCGCGTGCATCTCGGCGGCAATGGCGCGGGCGTGCGCCCGCGCCGCGGCGCTCTTGGGCCACAGCTCCCTGGCGGGGAAGAGCTCGGCGAGGTACTCGGCGATGGCGAGCGATTCCCACACCGTCACCGAGCCGTGAACGAGGCACGGGACCTTGCCCGACGGGCTGTAGCGCAGGATCGTGGAGCGGGTCGCCGGCTCGCGCAGCGGCACCACAACCTCCTCGAACGGGGCACCCGTCGCCTTCATCGCGAGCCAGGCGCGCAGCGACCACGACGAATAGTTCTTGTTGCCGACGACGAGCGTGAATTCGGCCATGCGGTGTCCCTCCATGCGAGGCCGCGGGCCGCGCCGGCGTATTTTTCGGACGCCGGGCGCGGCCGGTCAACCGGCAAGCGAAAGCTTAGCAATTATGGGGGCTTTGCAGACGTGCGCGCGTGCGGCATGTTACGCGCCACCGCTCCAGGGCCCCTCAAGAGGTCATCGTGCTCGCCACTCTCGTCGCGAAGTCCGGCTCGAGAACCATCCCCATCATCCCGATTCCCCGCGCGCAATGGCGCCGCCGACTCGCCGGCGAGCCGGCCGCGGTGCGCGCGTGGGCGGAGACGACTCACTTCGCCGGCGAGCCGGGCGGATTCTTCCTGGTGCCGGGGAACGGCGGCAAGCTCGCGCGCGTGCTCTTCGTCCTGCCGGATGCGCACGACGGTCGTGACGGCGGCTACGGCGGCACGCCCTCGGGCGGTCACCTGTGGGCATGGGCGCAGTTGCCGGCGCGTCTGCCGGTCGCGACGTATCGCATCGACGGCGATCTGTCCCCCGACAAGGCGAGCGAGGCCGCGCTCGGATGGGCGCTCGGGTCGTACGGGTTCCTGCGCTACGGCGTGCACACGCCGACGTTCGCGCGGCTCGCGTGGCCGAAAGGCGCCGACCGCGGCGAGGTCGAGCGCACGTGGAAAGCGCATTACCTCGTCCGCGACCTCGTGACGACCCCCGCGTCCGACATGGGGCCCGAGGAGCTCGCGCAAGCCGCCGTCGACGCGGTGAAGCCGTTCGGCGCGAAAACCGCGACCATCGTCGGCGACAAGCTGCTCGACAAGAACTACCCGGCGATCCATGCGGTCGGCCGCGCCAGCGTGCGCGCCCCGCGTCTGGTCGACATCGCCTGGGGCGACCGCGGCGCGCCGAAGGTGACGCTGGTCGGCAAGGGCGTGTGCTTCGATTCGGGCGGACTCGATCTCAAGCCGTCGTCCGGCATGAAGCTGATGAAGAAGGACATGGCCGGCGCCGCGCAGGCGCTCGCCCTCGGCACGATGATCATGTCGGCGGGAATCGACGTCCGTCTCCGCGTGCTGCTGCCGATGGTCGAGAACAGCGTGTCGGGTAACGCCTTCCGCCCGCTCGACGTGCTCCAGACCCGCAAGGGCATCACGGTGGAGGTCGGCAACACCGACGCCGAAGGCCGGCTCATCCTGTGCGACGCGCTCGCCGAGGCCGACAGCGAGAAGCCGCAGTTCCTGTGCGACTTCGCGACGCTCACCGGCGCCGCGCGCACCGCGCTCGGCACCGAGCTGCCGGTGCTGTTCGCCAACAACCGCGGGCTGTCGCAGGACATCCAGACGGCGGGCGAGGAGGCGTGCGATCCGGTGTGGCCGCTGCCGCTGTGGAGGCCCTACCGCGACAAGCTGTCGAGCAAGGTCGCCAACATCAACAATATCTCCGAAGGCCCGTACGCCGGCGCCATCACCGCCGCGCTGTTCCTCAACGAGTTCGTCTCGAAGGCGACGCCGTGGGCCCATGTCGACTTTATGGGCTGGAACGATTCGAGCCGCCCCGGGCGGCCCGAGGGCGGCGAGGCGCAGGGGATGCGGGCGTTCTATCGCGCAATCGTGAAGCGCTTCGGCGCGTGATCCGGCTTGCGGTCGGACAGGCGCAGGCCTAGCGTTTCGGCAGGTGCAACGGACCGGGAGCACCTGGCGGCCGCATGGCGCTCAGGCTCACGTTCGATCAGGCCCTGGACATCTGGCGCGGCGCCGCGCTCGACGCTGTGCGCAGCGGTCGCCCTGACCTCACGATGCGCCAGATGGCCGTCGTCCTCACCGTCTATCTCAAGCCCCCGCCGCACACCGTCCGCGGGCTCGCCGCCGAGCTCAACGTCTCGAAGCCCGCCGTCGTCCGGGCCCTCGACCGTCTCGAGGAGCTGGCGTTCGTGCGCCGGCGCGACGATCCCGACGACAAGCGCAACGTGCTGATCGAGCGCACGGTGAGGGGAGCCGTCTACCTCCGCGAGGCCGGCGACATCATCGCCGCCGCGGCGCTCAACGGAGAGCGCACGCGCGAGATCGAGGACGGCGTCTGAGATATGCGGAAAGAGCGAACGCCCGTCGCGGGGCTTTTCAGGGGGGAATCGGCCGTGGGCTTTGGGCATGTCGGCCGACGCCCGCGACGGGCTGGAGACGAGTATCGGCCCGAGTGCTTGCCGAACGCTTAACGCCGCTGTGACAAGCGCGTCACAACGGTTTCCACGGCGTTAACGGCGGCTCACTCGCGTACCGCGCCGGTGTCGGCCACGGCGAGGTTGAAGGCGGCGGCGATCAGTGCGCGGGTGTACGCGGTCGACGGCTGCTCGAAGATGTGGTCCGCCGGTCCCGACTCGACCACGCGCCCGTCCTGCATGACCAGCACGTCGTCCGCCATCGCGCGGACGACCTTGAGGTCGTGGCTGATGAACATGTAGGCGAGGCCGTGGCGGTCCTGGAGGTCGCGCAGCAAGTCCACGATCTGCGCCTGGACCGACACGTCGAGCGCGCTGGTCGGCTCGTCGAGCACGATGAGTTCGGGGTGGAGCACGATGGCCCGCGCGATCGAGATGCGCTGACGCTGTCCCCCTGAGAACTCGTGCGGATAGCGGAACCGGTCCTCGGGATCGAGACCGACCTCGGTGAGGGCATTGACGATCCGCTTCTCGCGATCGGCGTCGCTCGACGCGATACCGTGGATGCCGAGCCCTTCGCCGACGATCTCGCCGACGGACATCCGCGGGCTCAGCGACGAGAATGGGTCCTGGAAGACGATCTGCATGTGACGGCGCAGCGGCCGCAGCTCGCGGCCCGACAACGGCGACAGGTCGCGACCCTGGAAAACCACAGTGCCGGTGGCCTTCACCAGCCGCAACAGCGCGAAGCCCAGAGTCGTCTTGCCCGAGCCGGACTCGCCGACGACGCCGAGCGTGCGCCCCGCCGGAATCGTCAGCGAGACGTCATCGACCGCCTTGATGACGTCGACAGTGCGGCGGAAGACGCCGCCCTTGATCGGGAAGTGGACCTTCACGTGACGCGCTTCGACGAGCGGCCGCGGCCTGGATCCGGTGCGCGACGGCTTCCCCTTGGGCTCGGCCGCGAGCAGCATCTGCGTATAGGGGTGCTTGGGCGCGGCGAAGACCTCCTGCACCGTGCCCGTCTCGACGATCTCGCCGCGGCGCATCACCGCGACGCGATCGGCCATGCGGCGCACGATGCCGAGGTCGTGGGTGATCATCAGCATCGCCATGCCGAGCCGCGCCTTGAGGTCGCCGAGAAGCTTCAGGATCTGCGCCTGGATGGTCACGTCGAGCGCGGTCGTCGGCTCGTCGGCGATGAGGAGGTCCGGCTCGTTGGCGAGCGCCATCGCGATCATCACGCGCTGGCGCTGACCGCCCGACAGCTCGTCGGGGTAGGCGGCGAGCCGCCGTTCGGCGTCGCGCAGGCCGACGAGCTTCAGGAGCTCGAGCGTGCGTGCCCGCGCCGCCTTGCCGTCGAGGCCCTTGTGCAGGGTCAGCGTCTCCGAGATCTGCCGCTCCACCGAGTGCAGCGGGTTCAGCGACGTCATCGGCTCCTGGAACACCATGCTGACGCGGTCGCCGCGCACGCGGCGCAACACGTGCTCCGGCGCGCGCACCAGCTCCTCGCCGCCGAGACGGATCGATCCCGACGGGTGCGACGCCGCGGGACAAGGCAGGAGCTGGAGGATGCTGAGGGCGGTAACCGACTTGCCGGAGCCGGATTCGCCCACCAGGGCCATCGTCTCGCCCTTGCGGATGTCGAACGACACGCCGCGGACGGCATGGACGGGCTCGCGCGCGCCGGGCACGCGGAAGTCCACCGCGAGATCGCGGACCGAGAGCAGTGGCGTGTCCATCGTGTCGCTCATGGCGTCTTGCGCGGGTCGAACGCGTCGCGCACCGCCTCGCCGACGAAGATCAGGAGGCTCAGGGTCACGGCGATCACGACGAAGCCGGTGATGCCGAGCCAGGGCGCCTGCAGGTTCGCCTTGCCCTGGGCGAGCAGCTCGCCGAGGGACGCCGAGCCGGGCGGTAGCCCGAGGCCGAGGAAATCGAGCGCGGTCAGCGTCGTGATCGAGCCGTTGAGGATGAACGGCATGAACGTGAGGGTCGCCACCATCGCGTTCGGCAGCACGTGGCGGACGATGATCTTGCCGTTGCCGAGTCCCAGCGCTTCGGCGGCGCGCACGTAGGCGAAGTTGCGGGCCCGCAGGAACTCGGCGCGGACCACCGCGACCAGCTCCATCCACGAGAACAGCAGCAGGATGCCGAGCAGCGTCCAGAAGCTCGGCTGGAAGAACGACGACAGGATGATGAGAAGATAGAGCACCGGCAGGCCGGACCAGATCTCGATGATGCGTTGCAGCGAGAGGTCGGTCCAGCCGCCATAGTAACCCTGCACGGCGCCGGCGGCGACGCCGATGACCGAGCTGATCACGGTGAGCGCGAGCCCGAACAGGATCGACAGCCTGAGGCCGTAGATCACGCGGGCAAGGACGTCGCGACCCTGGTCGTCGGTGCCGAGCCAGTTTTCGCGCGACGGCGGCGCCGGGAACGGCACCTGCAGGTCGTAGTTGATCGTCCGCTCGCCGTAGCGCACCGGCGGCCAGATCGCCCAACCTTTTTCGTCGATGAGGCGCGCGACGTAGGGGTCGCGGTAGTCGGCTTCGGTGGGAAGCTGGCCGCCGAACGTCGTCTCGGGATACGCGCGGAAGAACGGCAGGTAGTACGCGCCGTCGTATTTGACGACGATCGGCTTGTCGTTGGCGATCAGCTCGGCGCACAGGCTGACGGCGAACAGGACGAGAAACAGAACGAGCGACCACGCGCCGCGCCGGTTCGCCTTGAAGCTCTCGATCCGGCGCCGCGTCAGCGGCGTGATCGCGATCCCGAGGAAGCGCGGCTCCTTGCGGGCGATCATCAACCCCTCCGCTCGAAGCTGATGCGGGGGTCCATCAGGACGTACACCACGTCGCGGATGATGGCGACGAGCAGCGCCAGCAGTGAGAAGCAGAACAGGGTCCCGTAGACGACCGGATAGTCGCGGTTGATGACCGCCTCGTAGCCGAGCAGCCCGAGCCCGTCGAGGGAGAAGATGACCTCGATCAGCAGGTTGCCGCTGAACAGGATGGCGAGGAACGCGCCGGGGAAGCTCGACACCACCAGCAACATCGCATTCCGGAAGACATGGCGGTACATCACGCGCCGCTCCGGCAGACCCTTCGCGCGCGCCGTCAGCACGTATTGCTTGTTGATCTCCTCGAGGAACGAGTTCTTGGTCAGCATCGTCAGCGTGGCGAACGAGCCGACGGTCATCGCCACGATGGGCAGCGTGAGGTGCCAGAAGTAGTCGCCAATGCGCGCGGGCCAGCTCAGCTCGGCCCAGTTGTCCGACACCAGCCCGCGCAGCGGGAACCACTGTACGTACGAGCCGCCGGCGAACAGCACCACCAGCAGGATCGCGAACAGGAACACCGGGATGGCATAGCCGACGATCACCAGCGCGCTCGTCCAGACGTCGAACGGCTGGCCGTCCTTCACCGCCTTCCGGATGCCGAGCGGGATCGAGATCATGTAGCTCAGCAACGTCGTCCACAGCGCGAGCGAGATCGACACGGGCATCTTGTCGAGCACGAGGTCGATGACGCGGCGGTCGCGATAGAACGAGGTGCCGAAGTCGAGCGTCAGGTACGACTTCATCATCTGGAGGAAGCGGACGTGGGCGGGCTTGTCGAAGCCGTACTGGTGCTTCAGGTCGTCGATGAACTGCGGGTCGAGGCCGCGGGCGCCGCGGTAGCTGTCGCCGCCGCCGGACACGAAATCGCCGCCCGTGGACGATATCCGCGCCGTCGTGCTGACGACCTGGCTCTGGGCCTTGGCCATCATCTGCTCGACCGGTCCACCGGGGGCGAACTGGATGATGGCGAAGTTGGCGAGCATGATGCCGAGCAGGGTCGGCACGATCAGCAGCAGACGGCGGACGATGTACGCGAGCATCTACTTTCCCTGCCTGCGGCGGTAACGAAAGATCGCCAGCGCCAGGATCGCGGCGACCATCGCCCAGCGCCACCACTGCATGAACGGGTTGGGCTTGTCGGATGATTCGTCAGCGCGCTGCGGCGGCTGCGCGGACGGCGCGCTCGCCTGCGGCGCCTCGGTCGTTGCCGCGTCGGGTGTCGGCTCGGCGGGCGTCTCGGCGACGCGGGCGATCAGCGCGCGCTCCTTGTCGGGGTCGATCCACCACGAGTCGTAGCGGTCGCGATAGCCGAGGAACACCGGCTGCGCCGCCGCGATCGAGTTCTCCGGCCGTCCGAACTTGTTCCAGTACACCACCGGCTCGACGTCCAGGTACCACTGCGGGATGACGTAGTGGCGCCACAGCAGCACGCGATCGAGCGCCTTGCTGCGCGCCACCAGCGTCTCGCGGTCGGGCGCGCCAATGATCGCGTCGACCATCGCGTCGATCATCGGGTCCTTCACGCCGACGTAGTTCGATCCGCCCTTAGTGTCGGCCGATTGCGAGCCCCAGTAGTCGCGCATCTCGTTGCCGGGCGACTTGGTGCCGGGGAAGACGGTGACGATCATGTCGAAGTCGAACGTCTGCAACCGGTTCTGGTATTGCGAGATGTCGACGGTGCGCACCGACATCTCGATTCCCATGCGCTTCAGGTTGCGGGCCATCGGCAGCACGACGCGCTCGAAGCCGGGATCGTAGAGCAGCATCTCGAAACGGAACGGCCGGCCCGCGTCGTCGACGAGCTTGTCGTCCTTCACGTGCCAGCCCGCCTGCCCGAGAAGATCGAGCGCCTTGAGGAGATTCGGCCGCACGTTGCCGGTGCCGTCGGTCTCGGGGACGGTGAACGGGTCCGTGAACAGCTCGGGCGGCAGGCGATCGCGGTACTTGTCGAGCTCGGTGAGCTCCTTGCCCTCGGGGATGCCCGACGCGGCGAGCTCGGTGTTCTCGAAGTAGCTCCTGGTCCGCTTGTAGGTGTCGTAGAACAGCGTCCGGTTGGTCCACTCGAAGTCGAACGCGTAGTTCAGCGCCTGGCGCACGCGATCGTCGGCGAACATCGGCCGCCGGGTGTTGAACAGGAACGCCTGCATGCCCTGCGGCCGCGCGCTCGGGATGCGCTCGCGCTTGACCAGCCCCTGGCGCACCGCCGGGATGTCGTAGGCGGTCGCCCACGCCTTCGAGGAGTTCTCCCACCGGTAATCCGACTGCCCCGCCTTGAACGCCTCCAGCGCCACGGTGGAGTCGCGATAGAAATCGGTGCGGATGCGATCGAAGTTGAAGCGCCCGATGTTGACCGGCAGCTTGGCGCCCCAGTAGTCGGGTACCCGGACGAGAGTCACCGAGCGACCGGGGTCGACCGCCTCGATCCTGTAGGGACCGCTGCCGAGCGGCGGCTCCAGGGTCGTCTTCTCGAAGTCGCGGCCTTCCCAGTAGTGTTTGGCGAGGATCGGCATGCCGGCGACGATCAGCGGCAGCTCGCGGTTACCGGCTTCGCTGAACGTGAACTTCACGCGGCGTGGATCGAGCGCCTCGGCATTGGACACGCTGGCGAAGTACACGCGGTACGCCGGCGCGCCCTTGGTCTTGAGGATATTGAGCGAGAAGACGACGTCGTCGGCGGTGATCGGCTGGCCGTCGTGGAAGCGCGCCTCGGGCCGCAGATTGAAGATGATCCACGATCGGTCGTCGGGCATCTCGGCGCTCTCGGCGATCAGCCCGTACATCGAGGTCGGCTCGTCGGCCGACGAGGTCATCAGCGATTCGAAGGGCTCCGCGGAGGCGCCGGGTGCGACTCCACGCAGCACGAACGGGTTCAGCGTGTCGAAGGTGCCGATCGAGGACGCGAGCTTCACCGTGCCGCCCTTCAGCGCGCTGGGGTCGACGTAGTCGAAGTGCCTGAAGCCCGCCGGGTACTTGAGATCGCCGTACATCGAGATGCCATGGACCGGCTTCGGCGCGGCGCCACCCGGCGCATTGTTCTGCTGCGCGGACAGCGCGCCCCCGGTGAGCGCGAGCAGGGCGACGGCCAGAACGACGGCGATCAGGGAAGGGGCGCGCACGCGGGGCATTTCCGTGGGACAGGGGCGTCCATGATCCACGGCGATGGGCCGTGGATCAAGGCGTTACGGCCGGGCGGTCGTTGCCAGGCAGCGGCTTAGCCGCGCTGAAGGACGGCCAGCGCCTCGCGATGGAGGCTCGCGTTTCCGGCGGCAAGCACGCGGCCGTCGGAGTTGAGGTCGAGCGGCTTGCCGCTCCAGTCGGTGATGACGCCGCCGGCGGCTTCGATGATCGCGGCCGGAGCGCACCAGTCGTACGGCTTAAGGTCGCACTCGCAGACGAGGTCGGCGAAGCCGGAGGCGACCAGCCCGTACGCATAGCAGTCGGCGCCGAACAGCGGATGCTTGACCCGGGCGGCGAGACGCTCGAAGGCGTCCCGGTCGGCGCCGTGGAACATGTAAGGCGTGGTCGAGTAGAGGATCGCCGACGACACCGATGGCTTGCTCGCCGCGGTGGTCTGCGCGGCTCCGTTGAGGGTGGCGGCGATGCCGCGCCCGCCGGCCCAACGCTCCCGGGTCACCGGCTGGTCGATGATGCCGAACGCCGGGGTCGCGGCTCCGCTCCCGGATGTGGTGGCGATGCCGATCAGGATCCCGAACAGCGGCTTGCCGGAGATGAACGACTTGGTGCCGTCGACCGGATCGAGCACCCAGACGTACGGCGCGTCGGTGCGCACCGAGCCCATCTCCTCGCCGAGAATGCCGTCCTGCGGGAACGTCTCGGCGATGGCTTCGCGCATCGCCGCCTCGGCCTCGCGGTCGGCGATGGTGACCGGCGACAGGTCGGCCTTGTCGTCGAAGCCGATCGGCGTGCGGAAATAGCGGCGCAGGATCTCGCCGGCGCGGTCCGCGAGCGTGTGCGCGAAGGCGGCGCGGGAGCTGAGGTCGTCCACGCGCGCCGCGTCGATCAGGGCTGCGGCAGCGGCGGCGGGTTGTCCGACTGCTGCCGGAGATACGCGATGATGTTGGCGCGGTCCTTGGCGTTGCGCTCGCCGGCGAACGTCATCTTCGTGCCCGGCGCGTACTTCGACGGCGCGATCAGGAACTTGTTCAGATCGTCGTACGTCCAGGTACCGCCGACCTTCGCCAGCGCGCCGGAGTACTGGTAGCCCTCGAGGTGCTGCTTCTTGTTGCCGATCACGCCGTAGAGGTTCGGGCCGACCTTGTTGGCCCCGCCCTTGTCGGCGGTGTGGCAAACCGCGCACTTCGAGAACGCCTTCTGGCCGGCCGCCGGATCGGCGTTGGCGAGCAGCGGCGCGATCGACTCGGGCTCCTGCTGCTGCTGGGGCTGCGCGGCCTCGGAGGGCGCGGCCTCGACGCCTTCGATCTCGACGACGTTCTTCTCGAGATGCCTCGGGTGGTAGATCTTGCTGCCGGCGATGTCGATCACCTTGATCGCGAGGATGCCCACCAGCACCGCGCCGGCGATCTTGTTCCACTCTAACGACGAAGAGGCCATCAAAAAGCTCCGCGAATGGCTCGGGAGAGCGCGACGCATCCCGAAATGGAGAAGTGCGGCTTTGGACAGGGGGCCGCCCCCGAAAGGCGGCAGGAGATTAGCCCCGGCGGTGGGCGCGTTCAATGGCCGAAAACACCGTTTCGCGACGGATTTCAGCGGCTCCGCGCGCTGCCAAGGCCCTTTCGGACCGCCCGGTCCGGGCGCTATGGTGCGCCGCGTCCGATCCCATCTGCCGCACGCCCCGAATGCCCGAATCCCAGACCCGAGCCGCGCCGCGCCACCCGCTGGTGCTGATCCCTGCGCGCATGGCCTCGACGCGCCTGCCGGGGAAGCCGCTCGCCGACATTTGTGGTCTGCCGATGATCGTTCAGGTGCTGAAGCGGGCCGAGGAGGCCGACGTCGGCCCCGTCTGGGTCGCGTGCGACGATCCGGCCGTGGAAGCCGCGGTCAGGGATGCGGGTGGCCGGGCGGTAATGACCAAGCCGTCGCATCCGTCCGGCTCGGATCGCATCTTCGAAGCCCTGTCGCGCATCGATCCCGACGGGCGCCACGATGCCGTGGTCAATGTCCAGGGCGATCTGCCGACGCTCGAGGCCGAACTGCCGCGCAAGGCGCTCGCGCTGCTCGCCGATCCCGCCGTCGACATCGCGACGCTCGCCGCGGAGATCCGCGAGCCCTCGGAACGCACCAACCCGAACGTGGTGAAGGTCGTCGCCTCCGCCGCTCCTCGCGCCGATCATGCCCGCGCGCTCTACTTCAGCCGCGCCACGGTGCCGTGGAGCGAGGGACCGCTCTGGCATCACATCGGCCTGTACGCCTACCGCCGCGATGCCCTCGCGCGGTTCGTCACGCTGCCGCCGTCGCCGCTCGAGACCCGCGAGCGACTCGAGCAGCTCCGCGCGCTGGAAGCCGGCATGCGCATCGAGGTGGCGTTCGTTGACACTGTTCCACTCGGGGTCGATACTCCGGCCGACCTCGACCGCGCCCGCGACATGCTCGCGCGCCGCTGATCGCGGCAACTCCGGCCGCCCGTCACCAATCGCCCGTCAGATGAAGATCATCCGCGCGACGAAGCCGCCCAGCGATCCCGACCGGACGATCGCTTTCCAGGGCCTGCCCGGCGCCTACTCGGACCTCGCCTGCCGCGAGGTCTACCCGAAGCTCCAGACGCTGCCGACCGACACCTTCGAGGAGACGTTCGCCGCCGTCGAGGAGGGCCGCGCTCGCCTCGCGATGATCCCGATCGAGAACTCGGTCGCCGGCCGCGTCGCCGACATCCACCGCCTCATTCCGCACGCGACGCTGCACATCGTCGGCGAGCACTTCCAGCGGGTCGAGCACCACCTGCTCGGCGTGCTCGGCGCGAAGCTCTCCGACCTAAAGGTCGTGCGCAGCCACGTTCACGCGCTGGCGCAGTGCCGCAAGGTCATCATGAAGCTCGGCCTCAAAGCCGTGGTCCACGCCGATACTGCGGGCGCCGCGCGCGACGTTGCCGAGCACGGCAACAAGGCCGAGGGGGCGATCGCCTCGAAGCTTGCCGCCGAGATCTACGGTCTTCGGTCGTTGATGGCGAACATCGAGGACGCCGATCACAACACGACTCGCTTCGTGATCCTCGCCCGCGAGGCGGAGGACCCCGGCGTCGATGCCGGCCCGGTGATGACCAGCTTCGTGTTCCGCGTCCGCAACATTCCGGCGGCGCTCTACAAGGCGCTCGGCGGCTTCGCCACCAACGGCGTCAACATGACCAAGCTCGAGAGTTACATGGTCAACGGCTCGTTTGTGTCGGCGCAGTTCTACGCCGAGGTCGAAGGGCACCCCGAGTCGCGGCCGCTGCGGCTCGCGTTCGAGGAGCTCGGCTTCTACTCGGACGAGGTGCGGATTCTCGGCGTGTATCCCCTGCACCCGTTCCGCAGCCAGGCGAAGAAGCGGGTCACGGCGAAGAAGAAGCATTAGTTTTTTCGTCATGGCCGGGCCTCGGGCGGGTTGCACCCCGCCCGACTCTTCCATGAAGAGCCGCGCGTTGCGCGGCGGGCCGGCCATCCACGTGCTTCTTTAAATCGAACAACAAAACGTGGATGCCCGGCGCAAGGCCGGGCATGACGGCTTGACGGCCCGGCGCGCTCGCCGCTACCCGTTCAGCCAGCCGAGGATGAGGCGGCGCGCGATCGAAACCGGCCGTGGCAGCATGATCGGCGGCTCGGGGCGCGCGAGCAGTTCCTTGAGCGCGCCGCGCTCGAACCACTTGGCGTCGGCGATCTCGGTCGGATCGAGCTTGAGCGAGCCGCCGACCGCCTCGGCGTAGAAGCCGATCATGAGCTGCGACGGGAACGGCCACGGCTGCGACGAGTGGAAGTCGACGCGGCCCACTTCGATGCCGACCTCCTCGTGGACCTCGCGCGCGACCGCCTCCTCGAGGCTCTCGCCCGGCTCGACGAATCCCGCGAGCGTCGAGTACATCGGCAGCTTGTTGCCGGCCCGCCGCGCGAGCAGGCACGATTCGCCGTCCGTCACCAGCATGATCACCGCCGGATCGGTGCGCGGGAAATGCTGGGCGCCGCAGCCGGGCGCGGTGCACACACGCACGTGGCCGCCTTCGCGCGCTTCGGTCGGCGCGCCGCACGACGGGCAGTGGCGGCTGCGGCGGTGCCATTCCACCAAGGCCCTTGCATACGCGAGCAGGGCCGCGTCCTCGCGCGGCAGCAGCGCCGCCGCATCGCGCAGCTCGACGAACTCGCCGCCGGCGTGGGCGAGCAGCGCGCCGACGCGCGGATGCCTGAGCGGCTCGTCGAGGGCCGAGAGATCGACCGCGAAGTGCGGCACGTCGCCGATGAGGCCGAGCAGAAGAATGTCCGGCGCGCCGACCTCGAGGAGGGATTCGAGCAGCGGCGCGAGCGGGGTGATCGCCGCCGCCGGCGCCTCGCCGCGGACGACCAGGCTTGCCGCGCGCCACACCGGCACCGCGCGCGCGTCGGCGCGCCGCAGCATGGCCGCGATCCAATCGGCGTCCTTGCGCAGAAGCCCGGCGCGATCGAACACGCCACCGGCGAAGAAGTTGGGTTCCATCGGAGAGATCACGAGCTGTCCCGGCGCACTGTACGGCGCGGCCGCGTCGATGCAAGCGCCGTCGGCGCGGGTCCCGAGTGGAGCTACGCCGCCCGATCGGTGCGCTGGAAGAGGGCGAGGGAGAACCACTCGCGCGAGTCCGACCACAGCCGCACCAGGCCGAAGCCCGCGTCGGCGGTCGGCCCGAGAATCGCCTCTGGCTCGAACTTGCGCGAGATCTCGGTGCGGATGAACTCGCCCGCGGCGAGCGTCGCCTCGATCCCGAGCGACGGAACCCGCACGATTTGCGTGCGCCGGGTCACCAGCCGCATTTCGATCCGCGACCGGTCGGCGACGAACGGCGCCTCGTGGCGGAAGCCGCCGAGGTCGAAATTGGCGCCAAAGCGGCGGTTGAGGTGGCGGAGGATGTTGAGATTGAACGCGGCGGTCACCCCCTCGGCGTCGTTGTAGGCGGGTTCGATGATCGCCGGGTCCTTGCGGCGGTCGAACCCCAGCAGGAAGAAGTCGCCCGGGGCGAGCGCGTCGGCGGCACCGGCAAGGAACGAGGCCATCTCGCGATCGTCGAGGTTGCCGATGGTCGAGCCGAGAAAGATCAGCATGCGGCGGCCGTGGGCCGGGCCCAGCGCGGCGAGGCCCTGCTCGTAGGTGCCGACCAGCGCCTCGATCGACAGGCGGTCGTAGCGCTCGGCGAGCGCCTGGCCACTCTCGGCGAGCGCGCTCTCGCTGACGTCCACGGGGCGGAACTGGACGGTGCGTCCGCGCCGGAGGTAGGCCTCGATCAGGAGCCGCGTCTTGCGCGAGGAGCCGGCGCCGAGCTCGACCAGCTCGCACGCGCCGGTCAGCGCGGCGAGCTCGTTGGCGTGGGCCTTGAGGATCTCGGCCTCGGTGCGGGTCGGATAGTACTCGGCAAGGTCGGTGATGCGCTCGAACAACTCCGAGCCGCGGGCGTCATAGAAATAGCGGCACGGGAGCGTCCGCGGGCGTTGGGTGAAGGCGAGGGCGACGTCGCCCCCGGTGTCGGGCTCCTGCCGCTCGGCGAGACGGACGCAGCGGAAGCGGGTCGCGGCAGGGGACATATCGCCTCCGATTGTCTGTGCTTGGGGTTGGCGCGGAGCCGGCGCGGTTCGGGCGCGATCTTAGCAGCGGGCGTTCGTCTGTCGGGAGAGTGCAAGATTGTGTCGATTCTGTCACAACTTACGCGCTGCCCGCGGCTTTCCGCGGTTTTCCGTCAAGAGCACCGATGTCCGCCATCCCGATCCTCGCTGTCCTCACCTTCGGTTTCACGCTGAGCCATTTCCAGCGCACCTCGCTGTCGGCGATCGCGCCCGACCTGATGGTCGAGTTGCATCTGTCGCCGGATGCGTTCGGGCTGATCGCGAGCGGCGTGTTCCTCGGCGTTGCCGCGGGCCAGCTCCCGACCGGCATTCTGCTCGACCGCTTCGGCACCCGGCGCGTGACGCCGTTCGTGCTGTTGCTCGCCATGATCGGCAGCCTGTGGTTCGCCGCGGCCGATAGCGTCTGGGCGCTATTCGCCTCGCGCTTCCTGATCGGGCTCGGCATCGCGTCGACGCTGATGGGAGCGCTCGTCGTCGCGGCGCGCTGGTTCCCGCCCGACCGCTTCGCGACCGTGTCGTCGATTGTGTTCGCGGTTGCGGGCGGCGTCGGCAACGGCGTCGGCACCGCGCCCATGGCAGCCGCCGCCGATCTCGTCGGCTGGCGGTTGGCGTTCGTCGGCGTCGCCGGGGTGATGGCGCTGGCGGCGATCCTGGTGGCACTCGTGGTGCGCGATGCGCCGCCCGCGCATCCGTTCTGGAAGCGGCACCCTGAGACCCTGCGTGCCTCGCTCGCCGGCGTCGTCGAGGTGGCGAGGCTTCCCGGCATGTGGCGGATCCTGATCATGGCGATGATGGGCTATCCCGCGCTGATGACGGTGCTCGGCGGCTGGGGAGGGCCGTATCTCGCCGACGTCTACGGCCTCGGCGCTCTCGCCCGCGGCAACGTGCTCGCGGCGATGGTCGCGGGCAACGTGGTCGGGTTCCTGCTGTTCGGCCCGCTCGATCGATGGCTCGACACGCGCAAGGGCGTGATCGTCGGCGGCGCGGCGTTCTGCGCCGCGATCCTGGCCGCGCTCGCCCTGTGGCCGCATCCGCCGCTCGTCGTCGTGGTTGCGCTGCTGGTGCTGTTCGGCGTCGCGACCGCGTTCAGCGTCACCAACATCGCGCTCGGGCGCGCCATCGTGCCGGAGCGTCTGATGGGCCGCGGGGTGACCATGGTGAACATGGCGACCTTCGTCGGCAACGCCGCGACCCAGCTCATCGCCGGGCCGATCATCGGCCTTTATGTGGTGAGCGGCCCCGCGCCCGAGGTCGCGTACCGCGTCGTCTACGGCGCTCTCGCGTCGGTGTTCGTCGTCGCCATTGTCCTGTTCCGCTCCGTTCCCGATCTCAGGCCCAGCGAGGAACGTGCCCGGCACGTCGCCAAGCCCTGAATCCATGAGCGGATTCGCCCCTTGTTCGGGCGGGGCCGGGACCTGATATAGTGCCTCCGGGAGGCTGGCGATGGACGGATCCCTCGCCAACCCGGTCAGGTCCGGAAGGAAGCAGCCGTAACGAGTTTCGATCCGGGTCGTTGTCCAGTCTCCCACCCGATTTCAAGCCGCCCCGACGTTCGTATCACCCCGTCCACCCGCCCGCCTGGGGTCGCCGCCCCCGCGGCCCGATGGTCCCCACCTTGTCTGACACCCAGACCGCCTATCGCGTCCTCGCCCGCAAGTACCGGCCGACCACCTTCGCCGGCCTGATCGGGCAGGAGGCGATGGTCCGCACGCTGGCGAACGCGATCCGCTCCGGCCGCCTGGCGCACGCATGGCTGCTGACCGGCGTGCGCGGCGTCGGCAAGACGACGACGGCGCGCATCATTGCCCGCGCGCTCAACTGCATCGGACCCGATGGCAAGGGTGGGCCGACGCCCGAGCCGTGCGGCGTGTGCGACAACTGCAAGGCGATCGCCGAGGACCGCCATCCCGACGTCATCGAGATGGACGCGGCGTCGCGCACCGGCGTCGACGACATCCGCGAGCTGATCGAGGGTGTCCGCTACAAGCCCGTGATGGCGCGGACCAAGATCTACATCGTGGACGAGGTCCACATGCTCTCGAACCAGGCCTTCAACGCGCTGTTGAAGACCCTCGAGGAGCCGCCGGAGCACGTGAAGTTCATCTTCGCGACCACCGAGTCGCGCAAGATTCCCATCACCGTGCGCTCGCGGTGTCAGCGCTTCGATCTGCGCCGGGTCGACGCCGAACGGCTCGCCGAGCACCTCGGCAGGATCGCTGCCGACGAGGGCGTGAAGACCGAGCCCAACGCGCTGCTGCTGATCGCACGCGCCGCCGACGGCTCCGTCCGCGACGGCCTGTCGATCCTCGACCAGGCGATCTCGCACGCCGCGGCGCTCGACGGCGACGGCACCGTCGGCGAGCAGATGGTGCGCGACATGCTCGGCCTCGCCGACCGCGGTCGCGTGTTCGATCTCCTCGAGTCGGTGATGGCCGGCGATGCCGGCGCCGCGCTCGACATCCTCGGCGACTGCCACAACGCCGGCGCCGACGCCGTCATCCTGCTCCAGGACATGCTGGAGCTGATCCACTGGGTCACGCGCGTGAAGATCACGCCGGCGATCGCCGACGACGTCGCGGTACCGGAGGCCGAGCGCAAGCGGGGCCGCGCGCTCGCCGACAAGCTGTCGCTGCCGGATCTCACCCGCGCCTGGCAGATGCTGCTCAAGGGCCTGACCGAGGCCCAGAGCGCGCCGCATCCGGTCGAAGCCGCCGAGATGGCGCTGGTGCGGCTTGCCTACGCTGCCGACCTGCCGACTCCGGCCGATCTCGTGGCGCGGCTCTCGAACGCGGCACCGGCGGCAAATGCGGGCGCTGCCGCCCGAGCGTCGGCCGCCGCCGCGCCCGCGCCCAGCGTCGCGCGCCCCGTGCCGCCGCCGCCGGTGGTCACCGCGGCACTGGCTCGCGGCGGGCCGCCGCCTGCGCCGCCGGGGGGCGCGCTGCCCGCCACGTTCAAGGACATGGTCGCGCTGTTCGCGGACAAGCGCGAGGCGGTGCTCCACACCCACCTCATCCACGATGTGCATCTTGTCAGCTACGAGCCGGGCAAGGTCGAGATTGCGCTCGGCGAGGGCGCGCCGCCCTACATCGCCAAGAAAGTCGCGGAGGCGCTCACCGAGTGGACCGGCGCGCGGTGGAGCGTCGCGGTCTCGCAAAAGCCGGGCCTGCCGACGCTGGCCCAGGAGCGTCAGCGCGAGAAGGACGTCGCCCGCGCCGAAGCCGAGACCCACCCGATCGTGAAGGCGGCGCTCGAGGCCTTCCCCGGCGCCACCATCGTCGACGTGCGCCGGCGCGATCTGCCGGCGGCGTCCGACACCGGCGAAGAGCCGCCGGAGCCGCTCGACATCGATGAGTCCGATCGCGGCGAATAACCCCACAGGAGTCCAGTCATGAAGAACCTCGGCCAGATGCTGAAGCAGGCGCAGGCCATGCAGAGCAAGATGGCGGAGATGAACGACCGCCTCGCCGCCGCCGAGATCGAGGGCGCGGCGGGCGGCGGTCTGGTGCGCGTCGTCCTCAACGGCAAGTGCGAGATGAAGCGCGTCGCCATCGATCCGAAGGCGGTCGATGCCACCGACGTCGGCATGCTCGAGGATCTGGTGCTCGCCGCCTACAAGGACGCGAAGACCAAGGCCGACGCGCTCGCCGAGTCGGAGATGAAGAGCATCACCGGCGGAATGTCGCTGCCGGGCGGCCTCAAGCTGCCGTTCTGATGCGCAGATGAAAAAACCCCTCACCCATCTCTCTTCCCGAAGGGGAGAGGGCAAGAGAGTCGATGGTGTTTCCGCACATCGCGCGACGTGCGCTCTTTTTCCGCCCTCGCCCCCTTTGGGGGAGAGGGCAGGGGTGAGGGGGGCTTCGATCTCACCGGGGCTCGTCGCTTATGGCCTCCGCTGAGATCGAGCGTCTCGTCCAGATCCTCGCGCGCCTGCCGGGCCTCGGCCCGCGCTCGGCGCGCCGCGTGGCGCTGACACTCCTCAAGAAGCGCGAGGCGCTGATGCGGCCGCTCGCCGCCGCGATCGATGACGCGGCCGAGAAGGTCCGCGCCTGCTCGCAGTGCGGCAATCTCGACACCCAGGACCCGTGCTCGGTGTGCCGCGACGAGACTCGCGACGCGTCGCTGATCTGCGTTGTCGAGGACGTCGCCGATCTGTGGGCGTTGGAGCGCGCCGGCATCTTCAAGGGCCGGTATCACGTTCTCGGCGGCGTGCTGTCGGCGCTGGAAGGCGTCGGTCCGGAGGACCTGAACATCGCGCCGCTGGTCGAGCGGGTGCGCGGCGGTGCGGTGCGCGAGATCGTGCTGGCGACGTCGGCGACGGTCGACGGCCAGACCACGGCGCACTACGTCACCGACCGCCTCAAGGGTCTCGATGTCGCGGTGACGCGGCTCGCCCACGGTGTCCCGGTCGGCGGCGAGCTCGACTACCTCGACGAGGGCACACTGGCCGCGGCGCTGAAGGCCAGAAGGCCGTTTTAACCCGATCTGTCGTCACCGCCGCGAAGGCGGCGGTCCAGGGCAGCCGGTGAGAGGCGGCTCTGGATGCCTGCTTTCGCAGGCATGACGAGTTGAAAACCTACACCGCCGCCAGCACCCAGTCGGCGATCTCGGCACCGCGGTCGGCGCCGCGCGGCAGCGCGAGGATGCGCCGATCATGGTCGAACGGGGCGATCATCGCCATCGTCTCGCCGAGCGTCACTGGGCTGCCTTCGGATTCGCTGACGACGATGCCGATCACCGGCACGTTTTCGGCATCGAGCACCGATAGCGCGGTGAGCGCGTGGCTCGCGGCGCCGAGGTAGCTGCCGACCACCAGCAGCGCCGGTGCCTCGAGCTCGTTGATGAGATCGATCACCTTCGCGCCCTCGGCGATCGGCGCCATCACGCCGCCGACGCCCTCGATCACCAGGATGTCGTCAGTGCGCTCGAGTGCGTCGCGGCACGCCCGCACCACGTCGCGGAAGATCAGCATGCGGTCGTACCGCGCGGCCGCGACCGTCGGCGGCAATGCCGCCTCGAACCGGATCGGCGCCACGCGCGCCACGTTGTCGGTCGTGGCCTCCTCGCCGAGAGCGGCGAGCAGCCGGCCGGCGTCCGAGGACGCGAGATCGGCGGGATCGAACCCGCTCATCACCGGCTTCAGCGCTTGGGCGGCGTGGCCGCGCGCGCGGAGCGCCCGCAGCAGGCTGGCCGCGACGTGGGTCTTGCCGACGTCGGTGCCCGACGCGGTGACGAAGACGACGCGCGCGCTCAGCGGACGGCCTCCGTCGCAGTTGCCGTGCGCCGCGCCGCATCGGCGATGCCAAGGTTCTCGAATGTGGCCGCGAGGCGGTCGACGTCCTCCTCGCGATGGGCGGCCGAGAAGGCGATGCGCAGGCGGCAGGTGCCGACCGGCACCGTCGGCGGCCGGATCGCGACGACCATGAAGCCGGCGTCGGCGAGCGCGGCCTGAGCCGTCATCGCCGCGTCCTCGGGGCCGACGATCACTGGCACGATGGCGCTCTCGGCCTCGGGCAACCCGATCTGCGCGGTGAAGCGGCGCGCCAGCGCAAGCGGCCGGCCGCACAGCGCGGGATCGCGCTCGATGATGCCGAGCGCCGTCACGGCCGCGGCCACCACTCCGGGCGGCAATGCCGTCGAATAGATCGCGCTGCGGGCGCGGTGGCGCAGCATGTCGATGACGGTGCTGGACGCGGCGACATAGCCGCCAAGCGCGCCGACAGCCTTCGACAAGGTCCCCATCTGCAGCGGCACGCCCACCGACCGCCCGTCACGATCGACGCCGCTGCCGCGCCCGCCGCCGATCACCCCCAGCGCGTGGGCGTCGTCGGTCATCAACCAGGCATCGTGGGACTGCGCCACGTCGAAGAGTTCCGCGACCGGCGCGCGATCGCCGTCCATGCTGAACACGCCTTCGGTGAGGATCAGCGCATGACGGACCATCGCGCGCCGCGCCTCCAGCAGCCGTGCGCAATCGCGGGCATCGTTGTGGCGAAACAGGATGATCTCGGCGCCCGAAAGCTTTGCTCCGGCGTGCATCGATGCATGCATCAGCTCGTCGGCGACGATGAGATCGCCCGGCCCCACCAGCGCCGGAATCACCCCGATGTTGGCGAGATAGCCGGTCGCGAAGACGAGCGACTCGTCGGCGCCCTTGAGACGTGCGAGCGCCGCTTCGAGCTCGCGGTAAAGCGGGCTGTTGCCGGTGATGTAGCGCGAGGCGCCCGCGCCCGCGCCGTAGCGGGCGGTGGCCGACACCGACGCGGCGATCACATCGGGATGCAACGACAGACCGAGGTAGTCGTTGCACGAGAAGCTCAGCAGCCGCTTGCCGTCGCGGTCGAGCCACAGCCCCTGGCTGCGCGCGGTCGGCGCGAGGGTGCGCCGCCGCTCGGCGCGGTCGATCGCGGCGAGCTTGGCGCGGGCGTAGGCGTCGAGGTCCGTCATGGCGTGCGGGAGCGGTCTGGGTGGGGTCCTTTCCGCTGGCAGTATAATGGCGCCTCGCCTAAGCTGCGCGCGATTCCAGACCGAAACAGCACAGTTCAGGCATGTCCCCCGACAGTTCCAACGTCGCCGTTTCCGAGCACCCCGACGTCCGCCACGACTGGACCGTGCCCGAGGCCGCGGCGCTGTTTGCATTGCCGTTCAACGACCTGCTGTTCGAAGCGCATACCATCCATCGCCGCCATCACGACGCCAACGCGGTCCAGCTCTCGACCCTGCTCAACGTCAAGACTGGCGGCTGCCCCGAGGACTGCGGCTACTGCGCGCAATCGGTGCACTTCCCGACCGGCCTCAAGGCCGAGAAGATGATGGGGGTCGCCGAGGTGCTCGACGCCGCGCGTGCGGCGAAGGACGCCGGGGCCGGACGCTTCTGCATGGGTGCGGCGTGGCGCTCGCCCAACGCGCGCGATCTCGCGAAGATGTGCGAGCTCGTCGAGGGCGTGCGCGGCCTCGGGCTCGAGACCTGCGTCACCGCCGGCATGCTCACGGCCGACCAGGCGCGCACGCTGAAGTCGGCTGGCCTCGACTACTACAATCACAATCTCGACTCCTCGGAATCGTTCTACGCCAAAGTCGTGACGACGCGGACTTACCAGGATCGCCTCGACACGTTGGGCCACGTCCGCGACGCCGGCATCAAGATCTGCTCGGGCGGCATCCTGGGCTTGGGCGAATCGACCGAGGACCGCGCGTCGATGCTGGTGACGCTCGCGAATCTCCCCGAGCACCCGGAGAGCGTGCCGATCAACATGCTGGTGAAGATCGCCGGCACCCCGATGGACGCCAACGGCGCGCTCGATCCGTTCGATTTCGTGCGCACCATCGCCGTCGCCCGCATCCTGATGCCGCGCTCCTACGTCCGGTTCGCCGCGGGACGGCTGAAGACCGACGAGGGCCTGCAGGCGCTCGCGTTCTTCGCCGGCGCGAACTCGATCTTCTACGGCGAGCGTCTGCTGACGACGCCCAATCCGGCCGATGCCGACGACCGGCGGCTGCTCGACCGCCTCGGCATCCGGCCGCTCGACGCCAGTCACTGAGCGGCGCGTGAGCGGCGAATCGCCGGGCGGGCCGGACTGGTATCGGACCGGACTCGACCGCCTCTGGCGTCCCTACACCCAGATGAAGACCGCCGCGCCGCCGCTCCCGGTGCGCGCGACGCGCGGCACGCGCATCGTGCTCGAGGACGGCCGCGAGCTGATCGACGGCATCGCGTCGTGGTGGACCGCGGTCCACGGCTACAACCACCCGGCGATCGTCGATGCCATCAAGCGCCAGGCCGAGACGATGCCGCACGTCATGCTCGGCGGCCTCGTCCACGAGCCCGCGGTGACGCTCGCCGGACGGCTCTCCGATCTCGTGCCGGGCGGGCCGTGGAAGACGTTCTTCAGCGAGTCGGGATCGGTCGCGGTCGAGGTCGCGCTCAAGATCGCGGTGCAGCACTGGATCAACAAGGGCGAGCAGGGGCGCAAGACCTTCGTCGGCTTCCGCGGCGGCTATCACGGCGACACGCTGGCTGCGATGGCGGTCGGCGACACCGACGAGGGCATGCACCGCCTGTTCAAGGGCTACGTCCCCGAGCACATCGTCATCGACCTGCCCGACACGATGGATCGCCGCCGCGCGTTCGACCGGCTGCTTGCGACACGGCGCGACGAGATCGCGGGCGTGATCGTCGAGCCGCTGGTGCAGGGAGCGGGCGGCATGCGGTTCCACGAACCCGACACGCTCGTTGCGATCGCCGGCACCTGCCGTCGCCACGGCGTGCTGCTGATCGCCGACGAGATCTTCACCGGCTTCGGCCGCCTGGGAACCATGTTCGCGTGCGAGCAGGCCGAGGTCGCGCCCGACATCGTCTGCCTGGGCAAGGCGCTGACCGGCGGCGCGCTGCCGCTCGCGGCGACGCTGGCGCGCGAATCCGTCTATTCGCCGTTCCACTCGGATTCGCCCGATGCGGCGCTGATGCACGGCCCGACCTTCATGGGCAACCCGCTCGTCTGCGCCGCAGCCAATGCCTCGCTCGACCTGTTCGCGTCGCAGCCGCGCCTCGATCAGGTGCGGGCGATCGAGGATGCGCTGCGCGACGGGCTCGCGCCCGCGCGCACGCTGCCCGGAGTCGTCGACGTGCGGGCGTGGGGGGCGATCGGCGTGGTGCAGCTCGAGTCGCGCGACGGCCTCGACGGCATCGCGCGGCGCTGTCTCGACGCGGGCCTGTGGGTGCGGCCGTTCCTCGACATCGTCTACCTGACGCCGGCCTACGTCATGCCCGCCGACGAGGTGGCGGCGCTGTGCGACGGCGTGGTGAAGGCGGTCGCGGCGCGCGGCCCCTGACGATCTAGACCGGCCGCGGTCGCCCCGGCGCGCCAAGCTCGCATTCGAGGGCGGGACGGTCCCACGCGCCGAGGTCGGCGGCGGCCTCGTAGGTCGACTGCAGGAAATCGAGCAGCACCTCGCCCGGATCCTCGGCGGTCCTGACGTCGTCGTAGGGCAGGATGAACTCGCCGAGGCCGTCGTGGAAGAACGCGGACTCGGGCCGCACCCGCGCGTCCTTGAAGCCGATCGGCGCCGGATAGGCGTAGGAGTAGAACGCGGGAAAATCGATCGCGCCGCCGCCGGGCCAGAAGCCTGCGCTCGACACCTCGTGGGAGTAGGCCTCGCGCGTCACGTTGTCGGGCAAATGCGGCACGCCACCGGGGTGCAGCGGCGCGCGCCGACCCGAAAACCGCGTCACTGCGAGATCGAAGCTGCCCCAGAAGAAATGCACCGGGCTCGCCTTGCCGAGGAACCCGGTGCGGAACGTCTTCAACACGCGGTCGGCCTGCACGAGCACGCGCCAGAAGCGCTGCACGAACTCGGGGTCGTAGGACCGGTGCGCGTGGTCCTCGTCGAACCGCACGGCGTCCGGAAGCTCGTTCGGAGCGCGATGGATGGCGACGTCGACGTCGAGCAGCGCCAGAGTCCGCATCACGTCGTCGTAGAAGTCGGCGACGGTGCGCGGCCGGAGCGCCACTCGGCGCTCAGGGCCCCAGTCGGGACGGATCACCAGCGCGTGGGCGAGGAAGTCGAAGTCGATGGTGAAGGTGCCGGCGCCGTACGGGATCGGCGACGTCGTCAGCCCGCGCGAGGTGATGTAGAGCGTCGCCTGCCACGAGTGATTGAGCCAGGGCGTCAGCGCGAGACGGATCTTGCCGACGATCTGGGTCCAGCGGTGCAGGGTCTGGCAGGTGTCGCGCCACTCGGCGAGCGGCAGCGCGGGCCATGGCCCGCGTAAACCTCCGGACGGTAGAGCACGCCGGTTCTCGAGCACGATCGCCATGGGTTCACCCGCTTCCCGCCGCGGACCAACTCGCGTCCGCCTCCGGCGTCGTTCTAGGTCTGCGAAGGGCGGCTGCACAGTGTCATTCCGCGGCCGCGCGCGGAACGTGCAGATTCCTGGGGATAGCTAATTGCGCTGCGACGGCAACCGACCCGCGGGCGCCCGCGATCAGTCGCGCTCGCCGGCGCTGGCATCGGGAAGCGCGCCGGCGGTCGTCACGTCCTCGGCCTCGCCCTCGATCAGCGTGTCGATCGAATCGATCACCTGAACCGCGGGAAGCCGCATCGAAAGCTCCTTGGCCTTCGCCGGACGCACGCCGAGCGCGATCAGCTCGCGGCTGCGCGGGAGGAGCCGCGCATTGATCGATCCGATCAGCTTGGAATGGCTCGTCGCCGCCGCCTTGAGACTCTTGCCGATGCCCGCCGCGTGCGTGATCGCCATGGCGACCGCATCGAGGAGCTGGCGCGTGGCCTCGACGATGTGCTCGCGATTCTCCATCTGCCGGCCGAGGTCGATCTCGCTGCGTGCGAAGCCGATGAACGTCATCAGCCCGGCCGGGCCGACGACGCTGATCTGCTCCTTCACGGCTTTCCGCTGGAACTCGGGATCGGCGCGCCACAGCCGTTCGATCGCGCCTTCGTTGGGCAGGTACATGATGTTGATGGCGCGGATGACCCGCTCGCCCTTGCCGGCCTTGCGCTGCTCCGCGGTGATCGCCGTGGCGTAGTCGCGGCTGGCGAGCGCGCGAAGGTGGGCGTTCATCGTCCCGGCGAGACTCGCGTAGGCGTCGGCCTCGCGATCCGTGCCCTCGGCGTCGGCGATTTCCAGCAGGAACTTGGATGCCTTGCAGTCGATGGCGAGCACGGCATCATTCGGCAGGAACACGACGGCATCGGGGCGCAGGCGCGTGCCCTCTTCATGCCCGGCGACGGTGTGCTGGATCAGGAAGTCGCGGCCGGGCTCCAGCCCGAACGAGCGCAGCGTGTTCTCGAGCCCGATCTCCGCGTAATGCCCGGCGCCGGCGGGATTCGAGAGCGCGCGGTGGATCGTCTCCGTCATCGAGCGGTTCTCGCGGACCTCGGAGTGCAGCGATGTCACCGTGCGCGCGACATCTTCGAACTGCTTGAACAGAGTGTCGGTGGTCTTCTTGACGAGCTCCTCGCTCTCCTTCTTGGTGGCCTCGGCCTCGCGCTTGTGATCCTCGATCAGCTTGCTGGAGAGCGTGGTGGACGTCTCGAGCAGCGCCGCCTTGGTCGCATCGAGGGTCTGCGCCCGCACCGTCTCCCAGTCCGCCATCCGCTGCTCGATCTGGGTCCGCGCCTGGTCGGAGAGGGCCGCGCGCCGCTCGGCGCTCTCGCGGGCCTCGCGTTCGCGCGCCGTCTCCTGAACCGCGCGCTCGCGCTCGGTGCGCGCGGCAGCGAGTGCCGCCTCGGCGGCGGCGAGCCGCGTCTCGGATTCGGTCTTCGCCGCGAGGTAGCCGACGATCAGCGCCCGCGCTTCGTCGCGGTCCGCTTCGAGACGGCCGCGCTCGCGCAGGACCGCGGCGAGCCCCGCCCCCAGTCCGGCGGTGAGCAGACCCAGCGCAACGGTGGCAATGACGGCGAAATCCATGGCGACGCTCCCCTGAAGGACGGGTCGGACCGTAGCACGAGAATGAGAACAATGGGAGAACGCCTTGACGGTGCGGGCGGCGGCCCTTACCTACAGGGGCAGCCCGATCAGGGGCTGTCCCGCTCGCACACAGGTCCATGGCGCTCCTCGATATTCTCGTCGCTCCCGATCCCCGGCTGGCCCGCGTCGCCGAGCCGGTGCCGGAGGTCGACCGCGCCGTCCGCAAGCTGATGGACGACATGCTGGAGACGATGTACGCGGCGCCCGGCATCGGCCTCGCGGCGCCCCAGGTCGGGGTCAACCAGCGGGTGCTGGTGATCGACATCGCCAAGGACCCGGACAGGCCCGAGCCGCTCCGGATCGCCAATCCCGAGATCGTGTGGACGTCGGACGAGGTCGCCAAGTACGAGGAAGGCTGCCTGTCGCTGCCCGAGCAGTTCGCGGAGGTCGAGCGGCCGATCAAGATCGTCGCCCGGTACCTCGACGAGAACAACGTCAGCCGCGAGATCGAGGCGGACGGCCTGCTCGCCACCTGCCTGCAGCACGAGATGGACCATCTCCAGGGCATGCTGTTCGTCGATCACATCTCGACGCTCAAGCGCGGCATGATCCTGCGCAAGCTGCAGAAGCTGAAGAAGCTCGGCGACGTACCGCCGAAGCGCGCGGCCGGCGTCCGGCTGTAGCCAACTTATCCCTGTTCATCGCCCGCATCGGTCGTCGTCCGAGCGCGGCTGTGCTATCTGAGCGGCCATGACCAGGCTCACTCTCGCGTTCATGGGCACGTCGCCGTTCGGGTTGCCGGCGCTCGAGGCGATCGTCGCCGCGGGGCACGCGGTCGCGTGCGTCTACACCCGCGCCCCCAAGCCGGCCGGGCGCGGCTATGGCGTCCGTAAGACTCCGATCCACGAGGCGGCCGAGCGCCTGGGCCTGCCGGTGCGCACGCCCGCCTCACTCAAGGACCCGGCCGAGCAGGACGCATTCCGGGCGCTGGCTCTCGATGTCGCGGTGGTGGCGGCGTACGGGCTCATCCTGCCGAAGGCGATTCTGGATGCACCGCGGTTGGGCTGTCTCAACATTCACGGCTCGCTGCTGCCGCGTTGGCGCGGGGCGGCACCGGTCGAGCGCGCAATTCTCGCCGGTGACGAAGCAACGGGGGTGACCATCATGCAGATGGACGAAGGCCTCGACACCGGCGGCATGCTGCTCACCGAGAGCGTGGCGGTCGATCGGCTCACCGCGGGCGAGATGCACGAGCGGCTGTCGGCGATGGGCGCGCCGCTGATCGTCCGCGCGCTGGACGGCGTCGCCGCGGGCACGCTCGCGGCCATCCCGCAGCCCGCCGAGGGTGCGACCTATGCGAAGAAGATCGAGCCCGCCGAGGCGCGCCTCGACTGGCGCGAGCCGGCCGTCGCCTTGGAACGGCGCGTGCGCGCGTTCGCGCCGCGGCCGGGCGCATGGTTTGTCCACGACAACGCCCGGATCAAGGTGTTCGCGGCGGACGTGATCGACGACGGCTCACGCGCGGTGCCGGGCACGGTTCTCGACGAGCGCCTGACCATCAAATGCGGCGAGGGCGCGCTGCGGCTCACCGTCCTGCAGCGCGAGGGCAAGGGCAAGATGCCGGCGGACGCCTTCCTGCGCGGGTTCGCGCTCGCCAGGGGCGCGGTGCTGGAGA
The DNA here is from genome assembly GCA_050260515.1 of Gemmatimonas sp. Taxonomy (GTDB): domain Bacteria; phylum Pseudomonadota; class Alphaproteobacteria; order SMXQ01; family SMXQ01; genus DATJIG01. Next base: position 23,035 of record JBLNCI010000047.1, on the reverse strand, counting down.
GCGCCGGTGGCTGATGTCACGAGCCTGCGGGTTGGGGCGCGAACCCCTCACCCCGCCCTCTCCCCGGAGGGGAGAGGGATGCGGAGGGTTGGCAAGCACGCGGCGCGTGGCACGCCGCCGCGCTACGCAGATTCTCAGCCGAGCGAAGCGCCGGCGCGCGCGCCTTACCCGAAGCTGGGTGAGGGGGCGAGGCGCGCTCCGACCGTGGCGCTCCGCTGATGCCGCGCTACAGGATCCTCGTCGAGTACGACGGCGCGCCGTTCGTCGGCTGGCAGCGCCAGGACAACGGGCCGTCGGTGCAGGGAGCGCTCGAGGAGGCCGTCCGCCGTTTCGCACAGGAGGACGTCCATGTGCAGGGCGCGGGCCGGACCGATTCCGGCGTCCACGCGCTGGGCCAGGTCGCGCACTTCGACCTCGCCAAGGAGGTCGCGCCCGACACCGTGCGCGACGCCCTCAACTTCCATCTCAAGCCCGATCCGGTGACGGTGATCGCGGCCGAGGTCGCCGCACCCGACTTCCACGCCCGGTTCTCGGCCAAGCGGCGGTCGTATCTCTACCGCATCCTGAACCGTCGGGCGCCCCCGGCGCTCGACCGGGGGCACGTCTGGCATATCCCGTACCCGCTCGATGCCGCCGCGATGCACGCGGCCGCCCAGCTCCTCGTCGGCCGCCACGACTTCTCGTCGTTCCGCGCCGCCGACTGCCAGGCCGACAGCCCGTTGAAAACCCTGGATGTCCTCGACGTCGCCCGGCACGGCGCCGAAATCCAAATCTCCACAACCGCGCGCTCGTTCCTCCACAGCCAGGTGCGGATCATGGTCGGCACCCTGAAGCTGGTCGGCGACGCCCACTGGCAGCCCCAGGACGTGGCGAAGGCGCTCGCCGCCGCCGACCGGACGAAAGCCGGTCCCACGGCACCCCCGGACGGCCTCTATCTCGTCCGCGTAGAATACTGAGCATTGCTGAAGCACATGCGTGGACAGCGCGATATAGCGGTTTCATAATGTATATACATTGTGTATATACAATGTATGGACGGGCGCCTGAGCATCACTGTTTCCGTCACGCCCGACGAGCTGGCGCGCGCGTTGGCGAAGGGCGTCCTCGTCGTACCGCTGGCGCGCGCTGCGGGATTCGGCGCGGCCGCTGAGGCGAAGGACGAGGGCAACCTCGACGAGGCGACGATCGCCAGGATCTGCGGCGCCTACGGCCCGGAAACGCTGGCGGCGAACCTGCTGTGGGAGGTCGCTCAGGCGGGCGACGCCGGCATCGGCGCCACCGAGCTCAAGGAGGCGCTCGGCCTCAAGGGCTCGAAGGCGTTGGCGGGCGTGTTCTCGGGCCTCGGCAAGACGCTCGCGCGCGAGATTCCCGGGCGCGAGCATCTGTTCATCGATCGCGAATGGCGGCGCAACATCGCCGAGTACCACTACCGCATGCCGGCCGCCGTCCGCGCCGTCGTCACGAAGACCTACGGCTGAGTGCCGCCCAACAGCGCGCGGACCGCGAGATCGATCGTCTGGCCGAGAAAGAAGTCCATGGCCGCGACGCCCGCCGCGGTCGCGGCGCCGACCTCCAGCGCGACGCGGGCCATGAACCACTCGTAGACGAGGCTGGAGACGATCACCAGCATCGGCAGGAACTGCACGACGCCCCTCGGGATCGCGTCGGCGAGCGCGACGGCGAACAGCATCGCCGGGGTCACGATCACCGCGGCCCAGTTGTGGGCGGCTATGTAGCGGCAGAAGTGCTCATCGGTGCCGCTCCGCGTCAGGATCTCGTGGAGCACCAGCGGGAAGGCGGTCCACAGCAGCGCGTACTCGACGGCTTCGGCGAGGATCAGCCGGAGCGGGCTCGCATCCGTCTCGGGCGCGATCAGCGCGACCAGCAGAAGCCACATCGGCGCGACGATCGCCGCCGCCCAGAACGACCGCCAGAAGTCGCGCGGTGTGTCGCCGAACGCGAGCGCGCCGGCGCGCTCGCCCTTGGCGAGCAGCACCGCGCCAGTCAGCGCGATCTTGATGTCGTGAACGGTGATCATCGGCGCGTCCGCTGACGCGCGCCGCTCAGCGCGCGAAGTATTCGTCGAGAATCGAGCGATAGATGTCGGTGAGGTGCGTGAGATCGGCGAGCGACGCGCGCTCGTCGGCCTTGTGCATGGTCTGGCCGACGAGGCCGAACTCGACCACCGGGCACATCCGGTGGATGAAGCGCGCGTCCGACGTGCCGCCGGTGGTCGACAACTCGGGCTCCCGGCCCGTCACCTTCTTGACCGCACGAGACACCAGCCCCGACAGCTCGCCGGGCGGGAAGAAAAACGACTCCCCGTTGCGCTGCCACGAGACGTCGTAGCGCCGAGAGCCGTCCTTGCGCGGTCCGCCGGCGACGCGGTCGAACGTCGCCGTGAGCTGCTTGATCAGGCTCTCCGACGAGTGATGGTCGTTGAAGCGGATGTTGAACGTCGCCGTCGCCTTCGCCGGGATGATGTTCGTCGCGGGATTGCCGACATCGACAGTGGCGATCTCGAGGGTCGACGGCTGGAAATGCGCGCTGCCGTCGTCGAGCGGCTTCTCGATCAGCGCCGACAGCATGCGGATGAGATGCGGGATCGGATTGTCGGCGAGGTGCGGATAGGCGGTGTGGCCCTGCTGGCCGTGAACGGTGAGGAAGCCGACCAGACTGCCGCGACGGCCGATCTTCATCATGTCGCCGAGGCGCAGTGGATTGGTCGGCTCGCCGACGACGCAGCAATCGAGCTTCTCGCCGCGCGCTTCGAGCCAGTCGAGCATCTTGCGGGTGCCGTTGATGGCGACGGTTTCTTCGTCGCCGGTAATCAGCAGGCTGATTGAGCCGCCGAAGTCCCGTCCGCGCGCTTTGACGAACTGCGCGACGGCGGCGACGAAGCAGGCGATGCCGCCCTTCATGTCGGCAGCGCCGCGGCCGTAGAGATGCCCGTCGATGACCTCGGCGCCGAACGGATCGACCGTCCAGCCCTTCGGATCGCCCACCGGCACCACGTCGGTGTGGCCGGCATAGCAGAAGTTCGGGCCCTTGGTGCCGAGCCGCGCGTAGAGGTTGTCTATATCGGCGGTGCCCGACTCGGAGAACGGCAAGCGATGGCAGACGAAGCCGAGCGATTCGAGCGCGCGCTGGAGGATATCCAGCGCGCCCTCGTCCTTCGGCGTCACCGACGCGCGGCGGATCAGCGCCTGTGCCAGCGGCAGGGGCTGCGAGAGATCGCCGAGGTCGGTGGTCGCCATCAGTCCCTCAGGAGCTCGTTGATCGACGTCTTCGAGCGCGTGCGCTCGTCGACGCGCTTGACGATGACCGCGCAGTAGAGCGACGGGCCCGGCGTGCCGTCGGGCAGCGGCTTGCCCGGCATGGTGCCCGGCACGACCACCGAGTACGCGGGCACGCGTCCGACGAACACCTCGCCCGTGGCGCGGTCGACGATGCGGGTCGACGCGCCTAGGAAGACGCCCATCGACAGGACGGAGCCGGTCTCGACCACCACGCCCTCGGCGACCTCGCTGCGGGCGCCGATGAAGCAGTGGTCCTCGATGATGACGGGGCCCGCCTGCAGCGGTTCGAGAACGCCGCCGATGCCAACGCCGCCGGACAGATGGCAGTTCTTGCCGATCTGGGCGCAAGAGCCGACCGTCGCCCAGGTGTCGACCATGGTGCCCGAATCGACATAGGCGCCGAGGTTCACGAAGCTCGGCATCAGCACCGCGCCCGGGGCGATGAACGCGCCGCGGCGCACGACCGAGCCCGGAACCGCGCGGAACCCCGCCTTGCGGAAGCGCGCGTCGTCCCAGCCCGAGAACTTCGACGGCACCTTGTCGAACCAGTGGCCGGCGCCGCGGACGAGGTCGCCCGGCGCGCCGGGGATCAGCGCGTTGTCATAGAGGCGGAACGACAGCAGGACGGCCTTTTTCGTCCACTGGTTCACCTCCCAGCCGTTATTGCGCTTCTCCGCGACGCGGACGGCGCCCGAATCGAGGGCCTCGAGCGTCGCCTCGATGGCGTCGCGCACCTCGCCCTTGGTCGACGGCGACACTTGGTCGCGATTGTCCCAGGCTTTTTCGATGACGGGCTGAAGGGCGTTGGTGTCCATGACGTGCGGGAATCCAGTCTTGATGGTTGGTTTTCGCGTTGGTGACCGCGGCGCGGAGGTCCGCAAAATGGAAGAGGGGGGCCGCAGTGTCAACCGCGCGCAGCCGGCGGCACGCGGCTCGATGGGCTCTCAGGCGGCGGATTCCCGGGCTGCCGAGATACGGTCGAGGAAGGACGCAAGATCGTCGATGACGTGATGGACGTGCTCGCCGCACTCGGTGCGGACCTCGACGACCCGACCGCGTGGCGCGACCAGGATCGTGGTCATGCCCAGGGTCGCGGCGGGGGCGAGGTTCTCGAGCGTGTCCTCGAACAGCGCGCAACGCCGCGGATCGGCCCCGAGCTCGGCGAGCATGCCGCGGTAGGCGGCCTCCTCCGGCTTCGGCATGTAGTCGAACGAGGCGATGTCGAACACAGTCTCGAAATGCCCGGCGATCCCGAGGCGGTCGAGCACCGCCGCGGCATGCCGCCCCGGCCCGTTGGTGAAGATCACCTTCCGGCCGGGCAGCCGCTCGAGCGCCGCCTTGAGATCGGGGTTGTCGGGCAGGACGGTGAGATCGATCTCGTGGACGAAGTCGAGGAACTCCTCGGGCTCGATGTCGTGGTGGAGCATCAGGCCCTTGAGGGTGGTGCCGTAGCGCTTCCAGTAGTCCTTCTGCAGGCGCCGCGCCGCGTCGTGGGGCACCCCGAACCGCGCCGCGATGTAGTCGGTCATCCGCCGGTCGACCTGCTCGAAAAGGGGGCACTCGACCGGATAGAGCGTGTTGTCGAGATCGAACACCCACGTCTCGACGTGCGCGAATGCCGTACCCGCGTCAAAGCCTTGCTCCGCCGTGCCTTTTGTCATCCCGCGCCGCGCTTTCCAAAAGGTGAACGTAACATTTTCTTAAGGGGCCGCGTCTACCGTCCCAACGACCAACGGACCACTCCGGACCAACGCTGCGCAGTGACGTGCGGCACCGGCGTGAAGGGCGCGGCGGCCCATCCTTGGCAGGTAGGCGAGGCGGGTCATGCAGCGCAAGGGTACGGACGGGTCGGGCGCCCGCGCGGAGGACATCCTCCGGGCCGAGCGCGATCGGTTCGTGGCGCTCGCATTCTGCGCCTCCGACATTCTCATCGAGCTCGACGAGCACCTGCGGGTGATCTTCGCCGCCGGGGCGACCGTCGTCACCCTCGGGGCCGCGCCCGACGACCTCGTCGACCGCCCGTTCCTGGATCTCGTCACCGAGGCCGACCGCGAGTACGCGACGAGCCTGCTGCGCTCGGCCGCCGCCGGACAGCGCATGCGCGACGTGCGGATCAGGCTCCAGGGCGGCGCGCGTGCGCCGGCCCCGCTCAAGCTGGTCGGCTATTACATGCCGGATATGCGGCGCTACTATCTCGCGCTGCACATTCCCGGAGCCGAAAATCCGAAATCGGCGACGGCCCCGCGCCGGTCGACCCCGAGCGGCCTACCCGACGGTCAGGCCTTTGCCGATGCCGCCGGGACGCGGCTGAAGGATCTCGGCGACGCGGCGACCGCCCATAAACTCACGCTGCTGCGCCTCGACGGTCTCGTGCAGCTCGAGGAGCGCCTGGAGAAGGACACGCGCGCGCGGCTGTTGAAGTCGGTCGGCGAGATGGTCCGCACCGCGTCGCTCGGCGGCAATACCGCGGGCCAGCTCGACGCCGAGAGCTTCGGCTTCATACACGCCGAGTCCGCCGACACCAACGCGCTCGCGGAGCGCATCTGCGGCGTCGCCCGCACCGTCGATCCCGACGGCGAGGGCGTGACCCCGAAGGCGTCCGTGCTCGACCTCGATCTCGCCGGTATGAGCCGCGACGACGCGGCGCGGGCCTGCCTCTACGTGTTCGATCGCTTCGTCGCTGAGGGCGATGGCGAGTTCGTGCTCACCAGCCTGTCGGCCGGCCTGTCGAGCCTGATCAACGACACCGTCGACCGCGTGCAGGAGTTCCGCAACATCGTGCGCGACGAGCGCTTCCGCATGGTGTTCCAGCCGGTGGTCGATCTGGCGACGCGGCACACCCAGCACTTCGAGGTGCTGGCGCGCTTTGACGGGTTCGGCCCGCCCCAGGACGGTCCGTACCAGGTCATCACCTTTGCCGAGCGCACCGGGCTCATCTGCGACTTCGATCTCGCGATGTGCCGCAAGGTGCTGCGGTGGCTCGAGTCGGAATGCGCGGCCGGCGCCAATCACCACGTCGCCGTCAACATCTCGGGGCGGTCGATCGGCTCCGCGGCATTCGTCGAGGACCTGCATCGCACGCTGCGCGAGTATCCGGCGCTGCGCGGCAACGTGCTGTTCGAGATCACCGAGTCCGCCCGCATCCAGAATCTGGAGGCCGTCGCTCAGGTCGTGCGTGGCTTGCGCGCCGCAGGCCACAAGGTCTGTCTCGACGATTTCGGAGCCGGCGCCTCGGCGTTCCACTACCTGCGCGCGCTCGAGGTAGACGTCGTCAAGATCGACGGCATCTACGTGCGCGACGCGCTGAAGACCGGAAAGGGGCAGTCGTTCCTGAAGGCGATGGCCGGACTGTGCAATGATCTCGGCATCGCGACGGTCGCCGAGATGGTCGAGAACACCAGCGCGCTGCAATTCCTCCGCGCGAGCGGCGTTTCGTACGGGCAGGGCTTCCTGTTCGGACGCCCGAGCCCCGACATCCGCGCCTTCACCGATCCCGCGCGCCGCGACGGTGCGCCGCCGCGGGCCGTTCCGCTCAAGAACCGGGTCATCGGCCGCAGCGTGTGGGGCGGTGCCAAGCGTCCGGGGCACGGCGGAGGCTGAGATGGCCTGGGCGATGCTGACGGCGAGACGGCGGGCGCGTCGCGCGTCCGATGCGCCCGAAGCCGCTCTCGACGACAGGCTGCGGGCCGCGCTGATCGAGTCCCGCGACCGCTACAAGCAGTTGGTCGAGCTCGCCGGCGACTTCGCCTTCGAGACTGACGCCGAGGGACGCTTCGCGTTCGTGTCCCCGCGTGGCGCCCTCGGTTACTCCGTCGAGGAGCTGATCGGCCGTCGCGCCGCCGAGCTGCTGGTCGATTCGGGCGGCGACGGGCGCGACGCCTTCGCCGCGCGCCGGCCGATCGCCGACGCCGAGCTGTGGGTGCGCAAGCGCGACGGAACCACCGCGCTGCTGCGCATCGCGGCGGCGCCGCTCAAGGGCGGTGCGTCCTTCATCGGCGCGCGCGGTGTGGCGCGCGACATCACCGCGAGCCATCTCCAGGCAGAGACCCTGGCGCGCGTCGATCTTCGCGAGCGTGCGCTCCTGCGCGTGCTGCACGCGGCCGACGGCGAGGTCGATCCCGCCCGCGCGCTGGCGTCGGTCGCGGCGGCGATCGCGGCCGCCTTCGGGTGCGGTTGCCGCATCCTGGCTGCCGCCGGTGCGGACATGCGGCTTGCCGCGGCGGCGCGGGCGGCGCCCGATGCGTTCGACGCGCTGTCGCGCGCGCCCTCCGAGCAGCCGGGCGAGGTGCTCACGCGCGACGGCCAGGCGCTGATCGCGCCCGCGCGCCACCGTGGCCGCGGCGTCGGAGCCCTTATCCTGTGGCGGCCGACCGGCGAGCGGCGCTTCGATGCCGAGGAGCGCGATCTTGCTGCCGCCTTCGCCGTGCACGTCGGGCTCCTGCTGGCCCAGGCCGAGTCGCAGGACGCGCTGACCAAACTCGCGCGCACCGATCCGCTCACCGGCCTTCTCAATCGGCGCGCATTCATCGACGAGGTAGAGCGCCGTCTCGCGCGCGTGAAGGCGGGCGACGGTCACGGCGCGCTGGTGCTGATCGACCTCGACAACTTCAAGCCGGTGAACGACCGATTGGGGCACGCGGCGGGCGACGAGGCGCTGATCGCCATTGCCCGCCATCTGGCCGCGACGGTGCGCGGCGCGGACCTTGCCGCTCGTCTCGGAGGCGATGAATTCGCGCTGTGGCTCGAAGGCGCCGACGGGCGGGCGGCCGAGGGCCGTGCCGAGGCTCTCGTCGTCTCGGTCCCCGTGCAGTTTCCAAAGGCAGAGCGCGCGGGGATTCGGCTCGGTGCGTCGGCGGGAATCGCCGCGGCCGACGCGGGAACCTTGTCGTTCGCCACGCTGGCCCGCGATGCCGACGCCGCGCTCTACGCGGCCAAGCGCGCCGGCAAGGGCCGGGCGGCGCTGGGAGCCGGCGCATGAAGACGATGTTGAAGCGCCTGTTCCACCGCGCGCCGCCGGCGATCCCGTACGAACGGGCGCGCGATCTCGCCTGCGATCGCGACACCGCCGTCCGGGCGCAGCTCGCGGCGCGCACCGACGCTCGGCCCGAGATCCTCTACTACCTTGCCGGTGACGGCGAGGCCGCGGTGCGCCGCGCGGCCGCCGCCAACGACGCCACGCCCGCCCAGGCCAACGTGCTGCTCGCCCGCGACGCCGACGTCGGTGTGCGCGAAGCGCTTGCCGAGAAGATCGCGCGCATCCTGCCGGAGCTTTCGACGGACGACCGGGTCGCCGTGCACATCGCCGTGCTGCAGGTGCTTGAAACCCTGGCCCGCGACCAGGTCCACCGGGTCCGTGCGGTGCTCGCCGAGGCGTTGAAGGACGTCGCCGAGGCCCCGGCGCACGTCATCGGCTGGCTCGCGCGCGACCGCGAGATCGAGGTGGCCGGGCCGGTGCTCCAGTTCTCGCCCCTGCTCTCCGACGACGACCTCGTCGCGGTCATCGCCAACGCGCCGATCCCGGGCGCGCTCCTCGCCATCGCCCGCCGCGGCACGGTCTCGCCGCGCGTCGCGGACGCGATCGTCGCCGCCGAGGACACCCCAGCGGTCACCGCGCTGCTCGAGAACCCGTCGGCGCAGATCCGCGAGGAGACGCTCGACCGCCTGGTCGAGGCGTCGCGCGTCACCGCGGAGTGGCAGCCGCCGCTCGTGCGCCGTCCGGCACTGCCGCCGGCCACCGCGGCGAAGCTCGCGAGCTTTGTCGCCGAGTCGCTCCTCGACGTGCTGCGGTCGCGCGGAGATCTCGACGCGGCGACCCTGATCGCGGTCGAGCAGGCGGTGAGCGCGCGTCTCGCCGTGCCCCCGGAGGATGCGCCGTCGCCGGGCCCGCCGTCAGGCGCGAGCCGGGCCCGCGAGCTGCAGGCGTGCGGCAAGCTCGACGAGAAGGCGTTGATGGAGGCGCTCGCCGAGGGCGATCAGGCGTGCGTCGCCGAGGGGCTGGCGCTGTTGGCCGGGCTTCCGCCGGCCACTGTCGCGCGCATCCGTGCCGCGCGCTCGGCCAAGGGGGTGACCGCGCTCGCCTGGAAGGCGGGGCTGTCGATGCGCTTCGCGATCCGGCTGCAGGCGCGCTTCGCGGGCGTCGCGCCCGGCGAGATCCTCAACGCGCGCGACGGGTTCGACTTCCCGATGGCGCGCGACGAGATGGAGTGGATGCTCGACTTCTTCCGGAACTGAGCGCGCGGACTATTCGGCGCGGATCAGCGTGCCGACGCCGTGCTCGGTGAAAATCTCAAGCAGCAGCGCGTGTGCCACCCGCCCGTCGAGAATCACGGCCGCGTCGACGTGGGCTTCGACCGCATCGATGCAGGTCTCGATCTTCGGGATCATGCCGCCCTTGATCGTCCCGTCCTTGATCAGCTTGCGCGCCTCGGCGACGGTCAGCTCGGGCAGGACCTTGCCCGACTTGTCCATCACGCCGGCGACGTCGGTCAGCATCAGGAGTCGCGTGGCCCCCACCGCGGGCGCGATCGCGCCGGCCGCCGTGTCGGCGTTGATGTTGTAGGTCTCGCCGCCGTTGCCGACGCCGATCGGCGCGATCACCGGGATGATGTCGGATTCCTCGAACACGTCGAGCACGCGCGCGTTCACCCGCGTCGGCTCGCCGACGAAGCCGAGGTCGAGGATCTTCTCGATGTTGGAATCGGTCTCGCGCTTGACCCGCTTCAGCTTGCGCGCCTGGATCAGGTTGCCGTCCTTGCCGGACAGCCCGATGGCCATTCCGCCGGCCTCGTTGATGGCGGTGACGACCTGCTTGTTGATCGAGCCCGCCAGCACCATCTCGACGACCTCGACCGTCGCGCGGTCGGTGATGCGCAGCCCGTCGACGAACGCGCTCTCGATCTTGAGGCGCTTCAGCATGTCGCCGATCTGCGGCCCGCCGCCGTGGACGACGATCGGATTGATGCCGACCTGCTTCAGCAGCACCACGTCGCGGGCGAACTCGCGCGCCAGGTGCTCCTCGCCCATGGCGTGGCCGCCGTACTTGATGACGAAGGTCTCGCCGGCGTAGCGGCGCATGTAGGGCAGCGCCTCGGACAGGGTCCGTGCCTTCTCGAGCCACTGCTCTTCGGTGATCTTCTTGTCGTCGGAGGTTTTCTTCGGGGCCTTCATGGGCGCGGACTATAGCGGGATTGGCCGGGTGTCGCCAGCGCAGCCAGGGTCGCGCGGAGGGCGTCGATGCCGGTGCCGTCGCGGGCCGACGTCGCGATGATCTCGGGATGCGCGGCGACGTGCCTGGCGCCGGCGGCCGTGACACCGGCGATCGCATCGCCGAGGTCGCTCGCCGTCAGCTCGTCGGCCTTCGTCAGCACGATCTGGTACGACACCGCGCTCTGATCGAGGCGCTTCATCGTTTCCTCGTCGCTGTCCTTGAGGCCGACCCGCGCGTCGATCAGGAGGCACACCCGCCGCAGCTTCTGCCGGCCCTTCAGGTAGTCGTTGGCGAGCCGCGTCCACTCGCGCACCCGCGAGCGGCCGACCTGGGCATAGCCGTAGCCGGGGAGGTCCACCAGCATCAGGCGGCCGCCGAGATCGAAGAAGTTGACGGTCTTGGTCGCGCCGGGCGTCTTCGAGGCGCGGGCGAGGCCCCTGCGGCCGACCAGCGCGTTGATCAGGGACGACTTGCCGACGTTCGAGCGGCCGGCGAACGCGACCTCGGGCAGGTCGGGCGGCGGCAGCGCGGCCGGGACCGTCGCCGCCGCCACGAACTCGCACGGTTGCGCGAACAGCCGTCGGGCATCGTCGTCCACATCGGCCCGGCGGTCGCTCACGGCCGCTCTGCCGTCACCGCTTCGCCGCGGCCGCGGCGGCCTTCTGGCGGTGGGTGCGGCGCATGATGATCCACTGCTGGGCGATCGAAAGCGTGTTGTTCCACGCCCAGTAGATCACCAGGCCGGCCGGGAACGGCGCCAGGATGAAGGTGAAGATGATCGGCATGAACATGAACACCTTCGCCTGCACCGGATCGGCGGGCTGGGGGTTCAGCTTCATCTGCAGGAACATCGTCAGGCCCATGATCAGCGGCCACGCGCCGAGCACCGGCAGGAACGCCGGCGGAGTCCACGGGATCAGACCGAAGAGGTTGAAGATGTTGGTCGGATCGTGGGCCGAGAGGTCCTTGATCCAGCCGTAGAACGGCGCGTGCCGCATCTCGATGGTGACGTAGAGCACCTTGTAGAGCGCGAAGAACACCGGGATCTGAATGACGATGGGAAGGCAGCCCGCCGCCGGGTTCACCTTCTCCTTGCGGTAGAGCTCCATCATCGCCTGGTTCATCCGCATCCGGTCGTCCTTGTAGCGCTCGCGGAGGCGCTGCATCTCCGGCTGCAGGTCGCGCAGCGCGCTCATCGAGCGGTACGACTTGTTGGCGAGCGGGAAGAACACGAGCTTCACGCACACGGTGAGCGCGAGGATCGCGAGGCCGAAGTTGCCGAACCAGTGGCTCAGCGTGTCGAGCGCGTAGAAGAACGGCTTGGTCAGGAAGTAGAACCAGCCGAAGTCGATCGCGAGATCGAAGTGCTGGACGCCGAGCTTCTCGGCGTAGGCATCGATCAGGCGGACCTCCTTGGCGCCGGCGAAGAGATGGTTGGTGGTCTCCGCCGAGCCGTTGGCCGGGACCGATATCCCTGCGCCCAGGAAATCGGTCTGGTACTTGTCGAGCTCGCCCTCCTTGCGGTGGGTGAAGCTCCCTTTCACCTGCGCGTTCTGGTCCCACATCAGCGACGCGAGCCAGTACTTGTCGGTGATGCCGATCCAGCCGCCCTTGGAATCGTAGCTCACCGGCGCGGTCTGCTTCGCCGCGTCCTTGTAGCTCACTTCCTTGAGCGAGCCGCCGAGCACGCCGACCGGTCCCTCGTGGAGAATGTACAGTCCCTCGGTGTGCGGCGTGCCGGTGCGGGCAATCAGGCCGTAGGGGAACAGGGTCACCGCCTGACCCGTGCGGTTCTCGACCGAGTCGGCGATCGTGAACAGAAAGTTGTCGTCGACCGAGAGCGTGCGCTTGAAGACGAGGCCGCGGCCGTTGTCCCAGGTCAGGTGCACCGGCTTCGACGGCGTCAGCGTGTCCGCGTCCGCCTGCCACACGGTGTCGGCGGTCGGGACCGGAACGCCCGCGTCCTGGGCGAGCCACCCGTACTCGGCGAAGTAGGGATGCTCCGACGACGGCGGCGCGAGCAGCGTGATGGTCGGGCTGCCGGGGTCGACGGTCTCGCGATAATCCTCGAGCGAGAGCTGATCGAATCGCGCGCCCTTCAGCGCGATCGACCCGGCGAGGCGCGGCGTCGTGATCTTGATGCGCGGACCGGTATCGGATTGGCGAGGCGCGGCGGTCGGCGCGGGCACCGGCGCGGACGCAACGGGCGAGCGCGGCGCGGCCTGTCCGTCGGTCGACGGCGGCGTCAACGCGTCGGGGCGCGCGGGCTGCTGTTGCTGCGCCTGCTGATTCTCCACCGCCTGCTGCTGGCGCTCGGCGGGAGTCTTTCCGAAGAAGTACTGAAACCCGAACATGATCGCCACGGAGACGGCGACGGCGAGGATCAGGTTGCGTTGATTGTCCATGACGGGTCCGCTGAAAGAGGAACGGTTATCGATGCGAATGGGTGTCGCGGCAGCCGTCGTCCGGCACCGGGTCGTATCCCGAGCCGCCCCACGGATGGCAGCGGCCGAGACGCTTGAGGGTCAGCCAGCCGCCGCGGATCGGGCCGAAGCGGTCGATCGCCTGCAGCGCGTAGGACGAGCAGCTCGGCTCGTACCGGCACACCGGACCGGCGATCGGCGCGCCGACCAAACGCCATGCCCAGACCAGCGCCTTGAGAGGCGCCGCGGCGAGCGTGCGGAGCGGCTCGCCGGAATGCGCACGGCGGCGGGCGAGGGCGGTCATGGCCGGACGCCTGTCGCAACGCGCGGCGCGGCGCCGACCTTGCCGAGGGCGGTCTCGAGGTCCTTGAGCAGGCGCGGATAGGGGTGCGTGAGCGCTCCGCTGCGGCCGACCAGCACGAGGTCGAATCCCGGCGCCGCGCGCGTCGGCAGCACCTCGGCCGCGGCGGCGCGCAGACGGCGGCGCACGCGGTTGCGCACGACGGCGTTGCCGACCTTACGGCTGACGGTGAAACCCACGCGAACCTCCCGGATGGTTGAGCCGAGCGCCTGAGCGGGGGCGGATTCGGCCGCGCCCTCCGGGGACTCCCGTCGTTCGCGCGCTTGGAGGATGAAGGCGGGCGTCACCCACCGGCGGCGGGAGGCGGCGACGCGCAGGAAATCCTCGCGCCGCTTCAGGCGGAGGAGCGCAGCCGCCATGCTTCGCTAGGCGGTGAGCCGCTTGCGGCCCTTCTTGCGGCGGCGGGAGAGCACGACGCGGCCACCCACGTCTTCCATGCGCTTGCGGAATCCGTGCCGGCGCTTACGGACGAGGCGGCTGGGTTGATAAGTGCGTTTCACGATCCTGCTCCCCCGGGGCGGGACGCCCCGGAAATAGGGGTGCGTGTATAAGGGCTGGTTCCCCCGAAGTCAACGGAAACCCCCTCCGGGCCGGCCGCCCCTCCGGATGGCCGAGCGCGCGAAAAACTCGGGTTTTTCCGAGGCTTACCGGATACCGCCGCGGCGGTCGACCGACAGACAGCGGCTCGGCGGCCTGCTACGGCTTGAAATAGGCGTTGGTGCCGTCCTCGATGCTCTTGGCCCACTGGGTCCAGTGGGCGGCCGGGTTCTTGGCGTAGTCGTCGTAGCTGCCGGGCGCGTTCACCCCCGGCAGCATCGGGATGTAGTCGCGGCGCAGGATCTCGTCCGGGTCGCCGTAGCGGGATGCCAGCGCCCGCACCTGGACGTCCTTCAGGGCCCCGAGACCGCCGTGCTCGATGATCGTGATCCACTGATCGAGATCGCGGATGTGCACCTGGTAGGTCGGCATCGTGTTGTGCTGGTGCATCGAGTGGCCGCGCGGCAACTGGTTCCTGGTCGCGAACTCGTCGGTGCGCTTGTCCCAGCTCCCGTCGGTGCTGCCCGGCCCCATCGCGACCTCGGCGCCGTAGGCCCAGTGCATGGTGCCGGCGACGTTGCGCTCGGACAGGTTGTTGCCCTCGACGACCTCGGCCGGATGCTTGAAGTACTTCGGGTTCGTGCCGAGGCCCGATTCGTAGAGCCACCAGTAGCCGGGATTCTTGCGCATCGGCCAGGTGAGCGTCTTGGTGCCGGGATAATCCTGCAGCAGGCGGAATCCTTCGCCGTACAGGCCGCCGCCCCTGATCTCCGCGATCTGACCGTCCTTCACATGGACCTCGAGACGCGGGTGCGATGCCGCGTGGCTCGTGGTCGAGGCGATGATGCCGCTGACGCGGGGCTCGGCGGGCGGGATGTACTCGCCCTTGAGCGAGGGGTACTCGACCATCGAGTACGGGAACCGACCCGTCGCCTGCGCCGGGAACATGAACAGATGGCCCTGCTGGTAGACGCCGGCGGCCCAGCCCTTCGCGTCGGTCTCGCTGACGTCGTAGCCGAACGCGGTGCCCTCGGGATCGGTGACCTCGACGCGGTCGACGAAACCGAGCGGCTCGGTGGTCTTGGTCTCGACCAGCCGCCACACATCCGACGGGAAGTCGGGCACGCGGCTCATCAGGTCGTAAAGGTCGAGATACGTGTAGTTGCCGAGAAACTTGCGCGAGTACTTCTCGAGCAGCTTCGCCGTGTTGCCGCGGCCGCCGCTGCGCCACATCACCCAGTCGACCTCGGGATGCTTGTCGAGGTACGCGATCAGCGCTTTGGGCACGAGATCGAGATGGTTCTTGGCGATGTCGGCGAGCTTGGGATCTTCGATCTTCGCCGTCGGCCACGTCGCATTGTAGAGATCGGGATCGCGGTCCTTGATCCAGTCGCGGCCTTTCTGCGGATTCGGCATCAGCCCGGTGACGGTGAAGAAGTACTCGAGCTCGCGCTGGCCGTCGCCGATGGTGTAGGTGCGCACGCCCGCGCGCAACGTTTCGTAATCTGCCTCGCTGATGCCGAGCAGATCCCACACGGTCACGATCTGCGCGTGCGCGCCACGCTCCTCCATGGCGCGGCGGATCGCCTCCTGCACCATCATGTTGGGCCGCGTGTCGCGCAACTCGCCGACGACGATGGCGACGGTCTTGCCGCGCTCGACCAATCCGAGCGCCGCGCGGCCGCCGCTCTGACGCGACGCGGCGCGTGCGGCCGGCATCAGCTCCTCGATCGAGCCCGGTTTCTTGAGGTACGAGGGGAACGCGGGTGCGGGAACCGGCGTGCTCGGGCCCGGTCCGCGCAGTCCTTGTTCCTTCCGACGCTCCGCCATCTGGTCGGGCGACCACGGCGCGTAGACGGCTCTGCGTTGCTCGAAGTTCGGCGCGGTTTGTGCGGCCGTCCGGTCGGCCACGGTCAGCGCGGCGAGCAGGACGCCGGAGACGAGAAGCGGGCATGTGCGCGACATGACAATCCCCCCATTTGTTTTTCTTCGGCGACACGGCGCTCCCGCCGTGTCCCCCAGCCGTTGCGGTCGGCCCTGCCTGGATGTTAGCGCGACTGGCGTGGCAATACGCATGTTCGTTCGCGCCGCCGCTCGGCCGCCGTCGGCCCGAATTGCCGCGCCGATTCAACGCCATCGGCCTCATCCGGCCGCGCGGTTTCGGCAGGGCGTCCGGGCCGCGGTCGCGGTAACCTGCGGCCATGGGCAAGGGTCAGGAGGAATCGTTCGACCTCTGCGTCATCGGCGCCGGACCGGCGGGCTTCGCCGCGGCGGCGTTGGCGGCGCAGCTCGGCGGCCGCGTGGCCGTGGTCGTGCGCGGCCGCGGCGGCGGCGGCGCGGCGGCGAGCGCGGCGCGCCTTCTCGCGTTGAGAGCCGCCGCCGACTCGGTGGACGCGGCCCGGCGCGGCGAGCGGTTCGGGGTCGTCGCCGCCCCGGCGGTCGACTGGAGCGGAGTGCGCCGCCACATCGACGGGGTCGCCGCCGCAGTCGGGCCGAATCTCTCCGACGCTCGCCTGACCGCGCTCGGCGCGACCGTCGTGAAGGGCGAGGCGCGCTTCGTCGCGCGCGATGCGGTCGCGGTCGGGGACCGGGTGTTGCGCGCGCGCCGGTTCGTCGTCGCCGCCGGATCGGCCCCGGTCGCGCCCGCCTATTCCGGAATCGAGTCCGGTCCAGCCCTGACCGAGGATGGCGCGCTCACGCTCGAGGCGCTGCCGGAAGGGCTCATCGTGCTCGGCGGCGAGCCGAACGGCGTCGCGCTCGCCCAGGCGTTCCGCCGGCTCGGCGCGAAAGTCGCCATCGTCGCACCCGACGGCCTGCTGCCGGCCGACGATCCCGAGGCGGTCGCCGTGCTGCGCTCGGCGCTTCGCCGCGACGACGTGGCGCTGGTCGAAGGCGTCGATGTGCGGCTGATCGAGCATCGCGGCGGTCGTGTCGCTCTGATCGCCGAGAGCCGGACCGAGCGCGACCGGATCGAAGGGACCCACCTCCTGGTCTCGGCAGGGCGGCGGCCCGATATCGAGGGACTCGGGCTCGACCTCGCCGGTGTCGCCAGCACCTCGTCCGGCATCACCGTCGACGCGGCTTTCCGGACGACCAATCCGCACGTCTATGCCATCGGCGATTGCATCGGCGGCGTGCCGTCGGCGACGCTCGCGGCCGACCAGGCGTCGTTGGTGGTTCGCCACGCTCTCCTCCGCATGCGGGGACGGACCGCCGCGACTCCGCGCGTCGGTGCGACGAATCCCGAGATCGCTCAGATCGGCATGACCGAATCGGAGGCGCGACGCTCGCGGAAGGACGTCACCATCCTGCGCTGGCCCTTCGCCGAGAACGACCGCGCTCGGGCCGAGCGCGACGCCGACGGCTTCATCAAGGTGCTCTGCGGGCGCGGCGGCGAGATCCTGGGCGTCACCTGTGTCGGCCGCGACGCGGGCGAGGCGATCGCGCCGTGGGCGCTGGCGATGCGCAAGGAGCTGACGGTGCGCGACGTCGCCGACGCGCCGTTCGCCTACGGCACGCGGTCCGAGGCCAATCGCCGCGTCGCGCTGAGCGCGTTGTTACCGAAGCTCCTGTCGCCGGTCACGCGCGCGGTGGTCCGCGCGCTGGCGCGGCTGCCGTAATGGGAGGAACCGACATGACCCTGCGCGCGCCGGCCCAACGGCTCTCGGATGTCCTCGCCCGCCCCGGGCTGCGGCTGATGCCGTGCTGCTTCGATCCGCATTCGGCGAAGCTGATCGAGCGCGCGGGCTTCGATCTCACGTTCATGTCGGGCTTCGCGGTCTCGGCGGCGCGCATCGGCGCGCCCGATACCGGGCTCATTTCCTACGCCGAGATGGTCGACCAGGGTCGCAACATCTGCGGCGCCGTGACGATCCCCGTCATCGGCGACGCCGACACGGGCTACGGCAATGCGCTCAACGTCAAGCGCACGGTCCACGGCTATGCCAGCGCCGGCTTCGCCGCGGCCATGATCGAGGACCAGGTGGCGCCGAAGCGCTGCGGGCATACCCGCGGCAAGGACGTGGTCGACCGCGGCGAGGCGCTCGCGCGCATCCGCGCGGCGGTCGATGCCCGCGACGAGGGCGCCGGCATCCTCATCCTCGCCCGCACCGACGCGCGCGCGATCCACGGCCTCGACGAGGCGCTGTGGCGGGCGCAGGCGTTCGTCGACGCCGGCGCCGACATCATCTTCGTCGAGGCGCCGGAGACCGAGGCCGAGATGGCCGAGGTCGGAAAACGGATCAAAAAGCCGCTGCTCGCCAACATGCTGGAAGAGGGCACCACCCCGTGGCTCGCGCCCCAGCGCCTCGAGGAGCTCGGCTTCAAGATCGCGGCGTATCCGCTGACGCTGTTGTCCGCCGCGACCGCGGCGATGGAATGCGCGCTCGAGGACCTCAAGCACGGCCGCAAGGCGCAGGGCCTCAAGAGCTTCCGCGAGCTGCGCGCCATCGTCGGCTTCGACGCCTACGACGCCGAAGCCGCGAAGTACGCAACCAAGCGCTAGTCGCCGACGGCGACTCCTTCGCGGCGCGGATCGGCGCCGCCCAAAAACTTGCCGTCGCGGGCCATGATCGCCTGGATGCCGGAATTGATCGGCCCGACGCGCACGGTGTGGCCGCGGGCGCGGAGATCGTCGGCCAGCGATTCGAGCGCCGTGCCGCGCTCGATCCGCGTGTCGCCGTTGAGGTTGATGACGTGGGGGAGCCCGGCGGCGCGCTGCGGATCCATGTTCCAGTCGAGCATCGCGACCAGCGCCTCGGCGACGAAGCCGACGATCATGCCGCCGCCGGGCGACCCTGCCGAGGCGAAGAACGCGCCGTCCCGATCGAAGACCAGCGTCGGGGACATCGAGCTGCGCGGCCGCTTGCCGCCCTCGATGCGGTTCGGGTTCGGCACGCCGTGGTCCGTCGGTAGTCCGGCGAAGTCGGACATGTGGTCGTTGAGGATCATGCCGCGGACGAACAGCCGCGACCCGAACGCGTAGCCGACCGACGTCGTCACGGCGAGCGCATTGCCGTCGTCGTCGACGATGCTGAAGTGTGCCGTGCCGGGGGCCTCGGCGGCATCGAACGCCGCGCCGCCGTCGGCACGCTTGTGGACGGGATCGCCGGGGGCGGCGCGCCCCATGTCGCGGACGGGATCGATCAGGGCCGAGCGTAGCTTGAGATACTCGGGCGCGATCAGCGCCTCGGTCGGCACATCCGCGTAATCGGCGTCGGCGACGTAGCGGATGCGGTCGACGTGGGCGAGGCGGCCGGCTTCGGCGAGCAGATGCACCGATTCGATGCCGAGCGGCGGCAGGCGCGCGAGATCGAACGGCTCGAGCAACTTGAGCGTCGCGATCGTCCCGATCGCGCCCGACGACGGCGGGCCCATGCCGCAGACCCGATACACGCGGTAGAGTCCACACACGGCCGGCCGCTCCTTGGCGACGTAGCCCGCGACGTCGGCCGCGGTCATTCCACCCGGATTCGGCGACGACTGCACCGCGCGGGCGATGTCGGCGCCGATGTCGCCTCGGTAGAACGCGTCGGCGCCGCCGATGGCGATCGCCCGCAGCGTCGAAGCCAATGCCGGATTGCGCAGGGTGCGGTTGGCGGCGAGCGGCTGGCCGTCGGGCTCGTAGAAGTAGGCGCGCGCCGCCTCGAAGCTCGCGAGGTGGCGGTCGCTGCGGATCGAGGCGTGCAGCCGCGGGCTCACCGGGAACCCGTTCTCGGCGCGCGCGATCGCGTCGGTGAACAGCTCGCGCCAGGCGAGCTTGCCGTGGGCCTTGTGGGCGCGCTCGAGCGCGCGTAGCGATCCCGGCACACCGACCGAGCGTCCGCCTGTCGTCCGCTGGTCGTTGGGCAGCAACTTGCCGTTGCCGTCCAGGAACATGCGCTCGTTCGCGGCGCTCGGCGCCATCTCGCGGCCGTCGTAGGTGGTGATGCGGCCGCTCGCCTTGTCGAAGTAGACGATGAACGCCCCGCCGCCGAAGCCCGACGACTGCGGCTCGGTCAGGGTCAACATCGCCTGGATCGCGACCGCCGCATCGACGGCGTCGCCGCCCTTGCGCAGGATGGCGAGCCCCGCTTCCGCCGCCATCGGCGTGCTCGCGGCCACCATGTGGCGCGTCGCAACCGACGGCGCGCGCTCCTCGGTCTGGAAGCCGGCCTCGTCCTCGACCGCCTGGGCCAATGCCTGGGGGCCGGCCGCGACCCACAGGCAGGCGGCAATGGCGAGGAGGAGGAATCCGCCGTGGCGGGGGCGCAAGTGACGTCGGGTTAACCGCATCATGCGAGGATCGTCGGATTTGCCGGGCGGCGCCAGACGAAAGCCTGGGAGCGCGGCCAAGCCTCGGATTCCGGGCGCTGGCGCGCGTTGCAAAGCGCCGCCGAAACGGCGATAATTAGAACGCTAAGGATTGGAGCGAATCCGATGCCTCCCGTTGGCAGCACCGTCACCAACATCGTCGACCGGCTGCGCGCGCCGCGTCCGACCGCCTGCGATACGTGCACGGTGCGCGACCGCACCTTCTGCTCGGTGCTGTCGGCCGACGAGATCGCGCGCATCCGCGCGACCCTGCGCGCCGTCACGGTCGACACCCATACGACGCTGTTCGCGGAAGGCGAGCCGGCCGCCCATCTGTTCAACGTCACCTCGGGCACGGTGAAGACCTACAAGCTGCTGCCCGACGGCCGGCGCCAGATCACCGGGTTCGCGTTCGCCGGCGACTTCCTCGGCGTGACCGTCGATCCGGCCCATGCCTATTCCGCCGAGGCCGTGACGCCCGCGACCCTGTGCCGCTTCGACCGCGCGCGGCTGATGAAGCTCGTCGACGAGATGCCGCACATGGAGAAGCACATCGCGGTGACGCTCGCCCACGAGCTCGTCCTCGCCCAGGACCAGATGCTGCTGCTCGGCCGCAAGACGGCGAAGGAACGCATCGCCTCGTTCCTGATGATGCTGCTGCGCCGCCGCGAGGCGCACCGCTGTCCCGCGCAGCCCGAGCCGCGCCCCGTCAGCGTGGCGCTGCCGATGAGCCGCGCCGACATCGGCGACTATCTCGGCTTGACGATCGAGACCGTGAGCCGCACCTTGACCCAGTTGCGCCGCCAGGGCGTGATCGGATTCGACGACGCGACGCGCGCCGAGGTCCTCGACCGCCGCCGGCTCGAGATCATGGCCCAGGGATCGGCGTAGACCGCCCGATCCCGCCGAGGGCCGACCCACCACGTCCTGCCGCACCTTCGAGGTGACGCCATGAGCAGCCAGACCGAACGCCCGAAAACGATGACCGCGCCCGAGATCGCCGCGCGCAAGGGCGGCGAGCCGATCGTGTGCCTCACCGCCTACACCACGCCGATGGCGCGTCGGCTCGATCCGCACGTCGACATCCTGCTGGTCGGCGATTCCCTCGGCATGGTGCTCTATGGCCTGCCGAGCACGCTCGGCGTCACGCTCGACATGATGATCGCCCACGGCGCCGCCGTGGTCCGCGGCCGCACCCGCGCGCTGGTCACCGTCGATCTGCCGTTCGGCAGCTACCAGACCTCGCCCGCCGACGCGTACCGGACCTGCGTGCGCGTGCTCGCCGAGACCGGCTGCGAGGCGGTGAAGCTCGAGGGTGGCGTCGAGATGGCGGACACGGTCGCGTTCCTGACGGCCCGCGGCATTCCGGTGATGGGTCACGTCGGCCTGATGCCGCAGTCGGTGCAAGCGAGCGGCGGCTACCATGTGCGGGGTCGCCGCGCGAGCGACGCCGACCGCATCGTCAAGGACGCGAAGGCGATCGCCGACGCCGGCGCATTCTCCATGGTCGTCGAAGGCGTGGTCGAGCCGCTCGCCCGCGACATCACCGCCGCGGTCGCGATCCCGACCATCGGCATCGGCGCGTCGGCGGCGTGCGACGGCCAGGTGCTGGTGACCGACGACATGCTCGGCCTCTCCGGCGAGTTCACGCCGCGGTTCGTGAAGCGCTTCGCCGACCTCGGCGGCACTGTCGACCAGGCGGTCGCCGCTTACGCGCGCGAGGTGAAGGCGCGCACCTTCCCCGGCGCCGAGCATCTCTACGTGCCGAAGCCCGGCCCCAAGCGCGTCGTCGGCTGAGCATGGCCAGGCGAGCCCGCGCGCGCGTCGCTCGTCGCGCCGCGAAACCTGCGCGCAAGCGCCCGCCGGTAAAGGTCGTCCGCACCGTCGCGGCGCTGCGCAAGGCGATCGCCGCGTTCCGCAAGAAGGGCGAGACCGTCGCCCTCGTCCCGACGATGGGCGCGCTCCACGCCGGGCACCTGTCGCTGATTGCCGCCGCGAAGAAGCGCGCCGACCGCGTCGTCGCGACGATCTTCGTCAATCCGACCCAGTTCGGGCCGCGCGAGGACCTGTCGCGCTACCCGCGCCCGTTCGCCGCCGACCGCAAGGCGCTGACCGAGGCCGGTGCCGACCTGCTGTTCGCGCCGACGGTCGAGGCGATGTACCCGCCGGGTTCCGCGACGACCCTCTCGGTCGCGGGCGTCTCCGAAGGCTTGTGCGGTCAGTTCCGCCCCGGGCACTTCGCCGGCGTCGCGACCGTCGTCGCCAAGCTCCTGATCCAGGCGGTGCCCGATGTGGCGATCTTCGGCGAGAAGGACTATCAGCAGCTCGCGGTTATCCGGCGCATGGCGCGCGATCTCGATCTGTCGGTGCGGATCGAGGGCGCGCCGACGGTGCGCGAGGCGGACGGGCTCGCGATGTCGTCACGCAACGCCTATCTCACGCCGGAGCAGCGCAGGACCGCGGTCGCGCTCTACCGGGCGCTCGCCCGCGCCGCGGCCGACGTCGCCGACGGCAAGCTGCCGTGGCCCGACATCGCCGACGCGGCGATCCGCGCGATCCGGATGGGGGGCTTCGACCGGGTCGATTACGTCGAGCTGCGCGATGCCCAGACCCTCGCGCCCGTCGACACCGCCGAGCACCCGGCGCGGATTCTCGCGGCGGCGTGGATGGGCGACACGCGCCTCATCGACAACGTGCCGGTCAAGAAGCGCTGACGAGAGCCCAGCTTCATTCACCCTCTCCCTTGAGGGAGAGGGTAGGGTGAGGGTGCAGGGGGTTTGCGATTGTCATTTGCGATTGAACGGCAACGGCAAGACCACAACGGCGCGAAGACATCACGACAGTTGTGGGTGCCATGCCCACGCTCGCGTCGGCATGCGATAAGCTGTCAACCATTCGTGGCTATCCGCTGCGCGGC
>JBLNCI010000046.1:0-14082 GCA_050260515.1 Gemmatimonas sp. | reverse complement strand
CGTCAGCGGATTAGCGAAATCCACTTTTTACCTTCTCCACGAGGGTCGGCAGAGTGCCACGCTGCCTTTAAAGCGTAGCCAAGGCCGCCGATTGCTTCCTCGGTCGCGGATCGCGACGCTGTTGTTATCGGTACCTGAGAAGAAGTGCGTCGCGACCCGAAGGGGAAGCGCCGTTGCCTCTCAACTCCATCCACCGCGGCCGTCCTCGTTGTCGGAGGCCATCGCTCGCGGTTTCTTCGCTTCAATGAGAGCGCTATTGCGCAATAGCTCCCCTCGCTTGTCGCGATGCGGAGACGATGCGCGCTTCGAAAAATCGGCACAAGGGGGCTGTGGAAAGTCTGGGCCGGTTCGGGCGCGGGCTGTGGAGAAACGCGGCGAGAGGTGTTGCGATCAACGCACTCTCTCTACGTCATGCCCGCGCCTGTCGCGGGCATCCACGTTCTTTTCTTGTCGGCGGGACAAACAACACGTAGATGGCCGGGGCAAGCCCGGCCATGACGAAAGCAAAAACCCTCTCCCCGTTGGGGAGAGGGTTGGGTGAGGGGATCGCAACGCGGAGTTTTCACCCTCACCCCGGCCCTCTCCCTTGATGGAGAGGGCGAAAAAGTCTGGATTCCCGCTCCCCGCCTGCGCGGGGACAAGCTTCGCGGGAATGACGAAGGGGAAAACACGTGGATGCGCGCCCACCGCGCCCGATTCTTTTTAGACGGACCGCGCTCGCGCGGCCCTAAGCGGCTCTTCATCGAAGAGTCGGGTGGCGCGCAACCCGCCCGAGGCGCGGGCATGACGAAAGCAAAAGCCCTCTCCCCGAAGGGGAGAGGGCTTGAGAAGGTTTCGCTCCCCGACGGGGAGAGAGGCTTTGACGGCTTTTTCTCCCGCCTAGTCCTTCTCGCCCTAACTCCCGCCTAGTCCTTCTCGCCGGGGGTCGCCACCGGCCACAGCTTGGCGGCGAGCGCAATCGCCTCCTTGGGCATCTCGTAGGCCTCCTTGATCGCCGCCTCGCACTCCTCGCCCGTCATCGGATCGGGCTCGATGTGCATCTTGGCCGCCTCCTCGACGAACTTCGGGTCCTTCATCGTCGCGTCGAAGGCGCGGCGCACGGCGGTGACGAGGTACTTGGGCGTGCCCGGCGGGAACATGTGCGGGCGGCCGACCTCCTCGCCGACGCCCAAGACCTTGAGCGCCTGCTTCTGCTGCGGATCGGTGATCAGATCCGTGAGCAGCGGCACGTCGGCGATCTTCGGGTTGGGCTTGGCGCCGGTCTGCAGGATGAAGCGGATCTTCTTGTTCTGCAGCCACTCGGGGTTCGCCGCCTCGTAGGTGTCGTAGGAGAGGCCGCAGATGCCGTCGACCTCGCCGCGCTCGACGGCAAGCCGCATGTCGGTGGTCGAGTAGCCCGAGATCACCTTGAACTTGGTGCCGAGCAGCATGTTCACCTCGAGCGGCGTCTTCGCCGAGTTGCCGGAAAGCCCGGTGGTCGAGACCTTGACCTCCTCCTTCTTGGCGTCGTCGATGGTCTTGATCGGGCTCGTCGCCCACACCATGCAGGAGTTGTATTGGGTGGTGATCGACCCGATCCACTCGAACTTGCGCGAGTCCCAGTTGGCCTGGGTGTTGCCGAGCAGCGGCTCGACGATGAGGTTGTTGTAGGTCGATGCCATCACCGTGCCGTCCTTCGGCGCGACGTGGAACATGTAGTTGGTGCCGCGGATGCCCGACGCGCCCGGCATGTTCTCGACGACGACGTTGGGCTTGCCCGGAATGTGGTTGCCGATGTGGCGGCCCAGGAGCCGCGAGTAGGCGTCGTACCCGCCGCCCGCCCCCGACGGGATCACGAGGCGGAGGTTCTTGCCCTTGTAGAAGGCCTCGGCCGACTGCTGGGCGTGGGCCGCGCCCGCTCCGGCGAAAGCGAAGGCCGCGGCGAGGACCAGCAACGATACGCGGTGATGCCTTAACGCGAAGACGTTCGGCGTGCGAGCGCTCATGCCTCTCTCCCAGACTGGTTTACGCGACGACCTCCCGACCCTGTGCTGTGCTCTTGCTCGTGAGCTCTTGTTCTCGTGCCTTTGCGGCTTGTCCGGAAACTGTTTCACAAAGGGGCATGAGCGGCAACCGCGAACGCTCGCGCGCGTGCCACGGACGTTAATGCCCGCCGCCGGGAACGCGAAAAGTCGTTGAGCCATCGGTGCTTGCGCGATGCGGGATGTCGACGGGCTCGGACGCGCCGTCCAGCGACCGCTAGTCGCCGCCGTCGAGCGTCTGGCCGAGGCCGGCGGCCTTTGCCTTCGCGGCGAGCATCGCCGCCGCGCCCAGATATTCGAGCGCGGTGCCGCCCGACAGGAACATGGTGATGTCGCGCGCGGACTGCCGCGGCTTGAGCTTGCCCGCGATCACCGAGCCGATGTCGCCGAGGACGATATCCCGCCCGATCTCGTCGCCGGCGAGCGGGATCAGCAGCTCGCCCTTCTCGTGGAACGCCTGGTCGAGATCGTCGACGACGACCCGGCCGCGCGTCAGCGTCGCCGCGTCGACCTCGCGCCGGTCGGGATAGTGCGCGCCGACGAACGCGCAGTGCGCCCCGGGTGCGATCCAGCGCCCGTCGATCACCGGGGCCTTCGCGTTGGTCACCGTCACGACGATATCGGCGCCGTCGACCGCGGCCTCGGCCGTCGTCGTCGCCTCGACCGCGAGCTCGGGGAACGCCTCGCGCGCCCAGGCGACGTAGGCCGCGCGGTTGTCGGCGCCCCGGCTGTACACCCGGACGCTGCGCAGCGGCCGCACCGTCATCAGGCCCATCAGTTGCGTGCGCGCCTGGTCGCCGGTGCCGACGATCGCCGCGGTCGCGGCGTCGGCGCGCGCCATGTACTTGGCCGCGACCGCCGCCGTGGCACCGGTCTTCATCGGCCCGATGCCGCCGCCGTGGAGGATCGCCTCGACTCCGCCATGCACGGCCGAATACAGCGTGATCCACAGGTTCATGCCGCCGCCGAATCCGGTCGAATACATCGAGCAGCCCATCACGCCGACGGTCTTGAGCAGCCCGCCGCCGACCTTGAGCGATGCGGGCTTGGATTCGGCTTCGCGCTCGATCCAGAAGTTCTGGCGCGGCAGGATCTGGAACGCGCCGAGCCCCTGGTCGCGGTACGCGGCCTCGACCGCCGCGACGTAGTCGGCCATGGTGACCGCGCCGCTCGCGTGCAGCGCCTTGATGTGATCGGGGCCGAGGAAGATCGTCATGGCTCGCGCCGGCTCAGCCGCCCTTCCTGCCCTGCAGGCGCTTCAGCAGCAGGGCGACGAGCCAGATCGGCACCACGACGATGGCGCCGACCAGCACGTAGTCGATCGCCCAGCCCGCGAACCGGACCAGCGCATCGAACGCCTGCTCGACGCTCTCACCGAAGTGCGCGAGCAGCGACCGCGGCGTGAGGTGGAACCAGCGCATGATGAGCCCGACCGCGAGCGAGGCGAGCAGGAGGTTGAAGACGGTGCGGAGAAGTTCGCGGGGCATGGCGGGGTCACTATTACCACAACGGCATGACCACAACCGAGACCACAACCGAGGGGTCGGCTCGACACCGCGACACCGGAGCTCCGGCGCGCAGGCCCCCTCGCCCCACGTCTCGACCACAATTGATCCGTTGCCTGACGCCCGATTGCTCGTAGCCTGATGGCGATCGCCACTCGGTTCGGGAGCCCCCATGTCCGACTACGACCTCTATTACTGGTCGGTTCCGTTCCGGGGCCAGTTCGTGCGCGCGGTCCTGGCCTTTGCCGGAAAGACCTGGACCGAGAAGGGCGACGACGCGATCGCGAGGCTGATGGACGCGCCGGCGGACAAGATGCCGGTGCCGTTCATGGGGCCGCCGGTGCTGGTCGACAAAAGTGCGAAGTTCGCCGTGTCGCAGATGCCCGCCATCGTCCTCTACCTCGGCGACACGCTCGACCTCATGCCGCGCACGCCGGCGCTGTGCGCCCCTCTCCTTCGAGCGCTGACGATGAAGGTCGTCAACGACGCCAACGACGTCATCGACGAGATCACGCTCGACGGCGGCCGGCAGATGTGGACGAAGAGCCGTTGGAGCGACTTCGTGCCGCGCCTCGAGAAATGGATGTCGCTGTGGGAGGAGACCGGCGCGCGCCACGGCCTGACGGCGGACTCAGGATTCCTGCTGGGCGGCAGAAAGCCCGGCATCGCCGACATCGTCACCGCGACGCTGTGGTCGACGATGACCGAGCGCTTCGGCCCGATCGCGGCGCTCCTCGACGAGACCGCGCCCAACACCGCGGGCCTGACGCGGCGCGTCGCCGCTCTGCCGCCGCTCCGGAAGCTCGCCGCCAGGGCGCGGCGCGACTACGGCGACGCCTGGTGCGGCGGCCAGATCGAGGCGTCGCTGCGCAAGGTGCTGGGCGCCTAGTCAACGGTCTCCGCCAACCGCGCCAATCACAATGCGCTGGCCGCGCTCGAGGGCGGCCGCTTCGGCTACTCCGCCGGCTTCGTCTTGCGCTGGGCGCGCAGCTCCTGCGCCCGCGCCAGCGCCGCCTTCGTCTCCTCGCGCAGAGAGTTGACCTCGGACGGAGTGAGCCGAGTTGTCGCGGGCGAGGGAGAGCGCTTCTGACTGGGTGAGGCTTTCGAAGCCATGGCCGAACCTCGCTGTCCACTCTACTTCAGGGCCGGGGAACTTCGCCCGCAGGCGGTCCAGGGTATCGCCTAGGGCCGCGATTCTGGCGCTCCTGTCGTTGCCGTCAAGGTGGTGGCCCCGATCACGTTGCCGCCGCGCCCTCAATGCCCCGGGTGGAGACCCGGCGCCTCGTGGCCGGTGCGCGCGACGTACTCGGTGTAGCCACCGCCGTACTGATGCACGCCCTCAGGCGTCAGCTCGAGCACGCGGTTCGAGAGCGCGGCGAGGAACCGGCGGTCGTGCGAGACGAACAGCATGGTGCCCTCGAAGTCCGCCAGCGCCGCGACCAGCATCTCCTTGGTCGCCATGTCGAGATGGTTGGTCGGCTCGTCGAGCACTAAAAAATTCGGCGGGTCGAACAGCATCCTGGCCATCACCAGCCGCGCCTTCTCGCCGCCCGACAGCACGCGGCACGGCTTCTCGACGTCGTCGCCGGAGAAGCCGAAGCAGCCGGCGAGCGTGCGCAGCGTCCCCTGGCCCGCGTGCGGGAACGCGTCATCGAGCGACTCGAACACCGTCTGGTCGCCGTCCAGGAGCTCCATCGAGTGCTGGGCGAAATAGCCCATCTTCACGCTGGCGCCCACGGTCACCGTGCCGCGATCGGGCTCGGTGGCCCCCGCCACCAGCTTCAGCAGCGTGGATTTGCCGGCGCCGTTGGCGCCGAGCACGCACCAGCGTTCCTTGCGCCGCACCGTGAGATCGAGGCCCTCGTAGATCGTCTGGCTGCCGTAGCTCTTGTGGACGCTCTTGAAGCTCGCCACGTCCTCGCCCGAGCGCGGCGGCGAGCGGAACTCGAACTGCACCGACTGGCGGCGCCGCGGCGGCTCGACGCGCTCGATCTTGTCGAGCTTCTTCACCCGGCTCTGCACCTGGGCCGCATGCGAGGCGCGCGCCTTGAAGCGCTCGATGAACCGGATCTCCTTGGCGAGCATCGCCTGCTGGCGCTCGAACTGCGCCTGGCGCTGCTTCTCGCTGAGCGCGCGCTGCTGCTCGTAGAAGTCGTAGTTGCCCGAATAGGTGATGAGCGAGCCGCCGTCGATCTCGACGACCTTGCCGACGATGCGATTCATGAACTCGCGGTCGTGCGAGGTCATCAGCAGCGCGCCGTCGTAGCTCTTGAGGAAGTCCTCGAGCCAGATCAGGCTCTCGAGGTCGAGATGGTTGCTCGGCTCGTCGAGCAGCATGCCGTCGGGGCGCATCAGCAGGATGCGGGCGAGCGCCACGCGCATCTTCCAGCCGCCCGACAGCAGGCCGACGTCGCCGTCCATGCGCTCCTCGCTGAAGCTCAGCCCCGCGAGCACCTCGCGCGCCCGCGCTTCCAGCGCATAGCCGTCGAGCTCCTGGAAGCGCCCCTGCACCTCGCCGTAGCGCTCGATGATGGCGTCCATGTCGTCGGCGCGGTCGGGATCGACCATCGCCGCCTCGAGCGCCGCCATCTCGGCGGCGAGCGCGCTCACCGGCCCGACGCCGTCCATCACCGCCTTGACCGCGCTCATGCCCGACATCTCGCCGACGTCCTGGCTGAAGTAGCCGATCGTCATGCCGGGCTCGATCGTCACCTGGCCGTCGTCGGGCCGCTCTTCGCCCGCGATCATCCGGAACAGCGTCGTCTTGCCGGCGCCGTTCGGCCCGACGAGCCCCACCTTCTCCCCCTTCTGGATGGCCATCGACGCGTCGATGAACAGGATCTGATGGCCGTTCTGCTTACTGATGTTGTCGAGATGAATCATGAGGGTGTGCGAACTGACGCGGAAGGAGGGTGTGATGGGGGAGTCGTGGCGGCCACAAATAGGGCTCCGCCGGAGCGAATTCAACCGATGCGCGCTTTCCTCGGCCATGACCCGCTCCTGATACTCGGAGGGATGGGCTTCATATCGGTGGATGCCGCGAGCTGAGGCTGAGACCTAGCGCAAAATCTAGAGCGGCCGTCACATATGGACTTGTAGGACATTTCCTGCGCGGTTCACCCGCCGTTTGGTCAATAGGTCCTCAATAGTAGCCAGAGTTCGCAAATGGAGCTCATGTCGAGATGCATCACCGCAAGGGCAATCACTCGGAGCCACACGCCTAATAAGGCGATCGCCGACAAGATCATAATTATAGCCCATAGAAACTCCCGCTCCCGACAACACTCCCCCCTCGTAGTCGACGGTTATCCCGCAGACCTCCACTACATCACCTGTACGACGGATAGAGACCCCCTTCTCATATCTGACACTACCTCTCACTGGCGGGAGGCAGATCAAGCTATCGCTTTCGATGTTGATGACGTCGTTAGTACGAATCAACTCAGCCAACTTCGGAAAAGCAATATCGGTTGAAACAGAAGCGTAAAAGACTTCTTCCGGGACACGCATCCATATATCGCCTTCCGGCATTATGCCGAGTTCTGACAGCAGCATTTTTGAATAAAGTGTTGTCGCGGGCGAAAGGCGCCTACGAAACGAGTGTTGGTATTCGGGAATTTCTAAGCTTCGAGAGTAAGTTGGGATTGGCGCGCCGGGGATTTCCATTTTAATACGCGGCAGATCCAGCAGGTTATCCAACAGCGCATCGTGTTCAGGCGATGGGAAGAGATCCTCTGTCGCCCGAAATCCGGCCGCCTCGGCATAAGTCTTGAGCGCGCTAACTGGGGCTCTGATGTGAGCAGCGATCGCCGAAGGGTGAATTCTAGTCTGCCGATCAAATAATCCGGCGAGCCATGCGTGTTGCACTCCGAAACGCGCAGTACAGTCAGTCTTTACATTATCCGTCAGACTTACCAGCTCATGCCCACATACCCTCACCTGTTCCTTTTCGAGAACGTAGATGTTGCCTATTCCCACATGCTCCAGGTAATCCGCCTTTTGCACTCGCAACAATACGGGCTCCTCATCCGCGTTCTCGCAAAGTTGCAACCCAATGCTTGCTCGAAAGGAGTGGCTAGCAAACCACGCAGCGACCGCTGGCGAGGCGGTCAGGTCGACGAAAAACGATCGCCAACCGTAATGTTGCAAGAAACCCTGCGCGACATGAGCAGCTTCGGGGCGCTCCACATCGACCCCGCCGCGGCGCAATAGTTCAGTTGCATAGAAGATCCACTTCAACATCAGAGGCGGAATACAGCCCCTGCGCACAAACGACGATGTGAGATTAGGAGCTCCGTCTGGAGCCAAGTACGCATTCGTTTGCCCCCGAAACAGAAACGCGCCATCAAACGGTTCTAGTTGGAGCCGCAGGTCCGATTCGTTGTTGGCGTCTATTACCCGCAACTGAACACCTTCTAGCGAGAACGGTCCTTGGGGAGTCCATTTTAGAGGTGGACTCCTGGAATCCCTCGATGCAACCGGAGTGCGAGAAAAATTGCGAAATGCGCCCGGTCATGCACTGTTAGCCCAGCAGCCTAGACTTTGTTCCTGTTTTGTTCTATGGTGCACCATATGGCTCTCATAACCGAGATAGAGTGGACAGATGCGACATGGAACCCTGTGACCGGGTGTTCCAAGATCACGCGCGGCTGTGACTTCTGCTATGCCGAGCGATTCTCAGAGCGGTTCAGGGGAGTTGCTGGACATCCATTCCAACGTGGCTTTGACCTCACACTTCGGCCCGCACGGCTGAAACAGCCGCTGGGGTGGCGGGAGCCACGGCGCATATTCGTAAATTCAATGAGCGATCTTTTTCACAAAGACGTGCCGCGGACATTCATCGATTCTGTTTTCGACACTATGGAGGTAGCGAGTTGGCACACTTTCCAAGTGCTGACCAAGCGTAGCTCGCTAATGGCGAGATACCTCAAAGGTCGATATTCGGGGCAGCTGGCTCCCTCTCACATCTGGCTCGGCGTTTCAGTTGAAGACGCCAGGAACACGGTGCGGATCAAGCACCTCCAAAGCGCTCCTGCGACCACAAAATTCATCTCGTTCGAGCCACTGTTAGGAGCCGTGGGACAGGTAGACCTCACAGGTATCGACTGGGCAATTGTCGGCGGAGAAAGTGGCCCAGGCGCACGGTCAATGGCTGAGGAATGGGCAGTACAGATAAGGGATCAGTGCCGGGCAGCAAAGGTCGCGTTTTTCTTCAAGCAATGGGGGGGTGTGCGACCAAAGTCCGGCGGGCGTATACTGCGCGGGCGAGAATGGAATCAGTATCCACGCGTCACAAAGACAATGACCACTAAGGTTGCTATCTAAAGAAAAGGTTCAGGACGAGTGGCGGATCCATATTCTGATCGCGCACAAACTAAAGCAAAGCACTTCATCCTGAAGCACTACCTTGAGGCGCTGGCGTTCAAGGTACTGACGTTTTCCGACATCACATATATCGACGGATTCTCTGGTCCGTGGGAAACCAAGACGGACAACTTCAGCGACTCATCCTTCATGATCGCGATTGGCGTCTTGCGGGATGCTCAGGCAAAGATTTTTCAGCGTGATGGACGGCGTCGACGCATCAACTGCTTCTTCTCTGAAACCAGCCCGGACGCGTTTGCGCAATTGCAAAGGGCGGTCACGCCACTGAACAAACCGGAAGAAGGGTTCGAGATCCGAACGTTCAATGGCAGGTTCGAAGATGCCATCACTGATATTCAAGCGTTCGTCGGAACTTCGTTCCCACTGATCTTCATCGATCCCACAGGATGGACCGGCTATCCGTTCGAGAAGATACGGAAGTTGTTCGATCGCCGGAAATGCGAGGTCCTCATTAACTTTATGTACGATTTCGTCAATCGGTTCGCCTCTAGTGGCGATGAAAGCACTGTCGCATCGCTAGATGCGATATTGGGAGGCCCCGGTTGGCAAACTCGGTTGGACCCTCAACTTCCGCGGGGGCCAGCTGTTGAGAAGCTTTTTCGTGAAACTCTAAAAACAGTGGGGACATTCGACTTTGTCGTTTCGACGAAGATCGATAAAGCTACCGCCGAACGCCCTCACTTTTTCATTACCTATGGAACGAAAAGTAGAGAAGGTCTGATAGCGTTTCGTCAGATCGAGTACGACGCGCTGCGCGCTCACGCACGAACTCGAGCTGAGGAAAAAGGAAGAAAGCGCGAAGAAAGATCTAGCATTACCGACCTCTTCGCTGCACACGAGGCGGCAGTCCAAGAATCGACGATTGACGAGATCGTCGAAGAACAAAAGAAAAAGGCAACGGCAGAGTTGCTCTCACACCTATCACGCCGTGAATCGCTAACGTTTAGCTCGGTTGTAGATTTATTGCTGCAAGCGTTTATGCTCCGCGTGACCAACGTAAAGGACCTCTGCGCAGAACTGGCGAAAGCAGGCGCAATCGAGCGCACCTGGGGCTCCGGAAACCGGAAGCCGCAAGATGGAGACATCATTCGATTGAAGATACGAAGGTGATGTAGCGGGGTAAGTCAAAAGGCTGCCGAAGATCAACCAACCGCTCGGGTCCCATTAGGGCGTTTCGGTATCCCCTACTCCCACTCGATCGTGCCCGGCGGCTTGCTCGTCACGTCGTAGCAGACGCGGTTGACGCCGCGGACCTCGTTGATGATCCGGTTGGCGACGCGCCCCAGGAACCCGTGGTCGAACGGGTAGTAGTCGGCGGTCATGCCGTCGGTCGAGGTCACCGCGCGCAACGCCAGCGCGTAGTCGTAGCTGCGCTCGTCGCCCATCACGCCGACGGTGCGCACCGGCAGCAGCACCGCGAACGCCTGCCAGATCGCGTCGTAGAGCCCGGCGTTGCGGATCTCCTCGAGGTAGATCGCGTCGGCCTTGCGGAGAATGCTGAGCTTGTCCGCCGTCACCTCGCCCGGCACGCGGATCGCGAGGCCGGGGCCTGGGAACGGATGGCGCCCGACCATGCGGTCGGGCAGGCCGAGCTCGCGGCCGAGTGCCCGGACCTCGTCCTTGAACAGCTCGCGCAGCGGCTCGACCAGCTTCATGCGCATGCGCTCAGGGAGTCCGCCGACGTTGTGGTGCGACTTGATGGTCACCGACGGCCCGCCGGCGAACGACACCGACTCGATCACGTCGGGGTACAGCGTGCCCTGGGCGAGGAAGTCGGCGCCGCCGACCTTCTTCGCCTCCTCCTCGAACACGTCGATGAACAAGGCACCGATGGTCTTGCGCTTCTTCTCAGGGTCGGTGGTGCCGGCGAGCTTGTCCAAAAACAGCTTGCCCGCGTCGCGGTGCACCAGCGGCATGTTGTAGTGGTTGCGGAACAGGTCGACGACCTCGTCGGCCTCGCCCTGGCGCAGCAGCCCGGTGTCGACGAACACGCAGGTGAGCTGGTCGCCGATCGCTTCGTGCAGCAGCACCGCGGCGACCGACGAGTCGACGCCGCCCGACAGCCCGCAGATCACCCGGCCGGTGCCGACCTGCGCGCGAATCCGCTGCACGGCCTCGGCGCGGAACGCGGCCATCGTCCAGTCGCCCCTGAGCCCGGCGACCTTGTGGACGAAGTTGGCCAAGAGCTTCGCGCCGTCCGGCGTGTGCACGACCTCGGGGTGGAACTGCACGGCGTAGAACTTGCGGCGCTCGTCGGCGATGGCGGCGAAGGGTGCGCCGTCGCTGGTGGCGACGACCCGGAAGCCCTCGGGCAGCGAGATCACGCGGTCGCCGTGGCTCATCCACACTTCGTGGCGGTCGCCCTTCTTCCACACGCCGTCGAACAGCGCGGCGTCGTCCTTCACGTCGACGAAGGCGCGGCCGAACTCGCGGGTGTCGCCGGCCTCGACCTTGCCGCCGAGCTGGGCGACCATCGTCTGCTCGCCGTAGCAGATGCCGAGCACCGGGAGGCCGAGTTTGAACACGCTGTCGGGCGCGCGCGGCGTGCCCATCTTGGTCACCGACGCGGGGCCGCCCGAGAGGATGATCGCCTTGGGGTCGAGGCGCTTCACCGCCTCCTCGCCCTTGTCGAACGGCACGATCTCGCAATAGACGCCGGACTCGCGCACGCGCCGCGCGATGAGCTGCGTCACCTGCGAGCCGAAGTCGAGGATGAGAACGGTGTCGGAGTGGGAGTCGTTGGCGGCGGTGCCGGCTTTGGCCGCGAGGGCCTTTGGTGCTGCGGAGGTGGCCACTAATCTGATCTCGACTAAGAGTCGCTCGAGCGGTAGTTCGGGCTTTCGCGGGTGATGGAGATGCCGTGGGTGTGGCTCTCGCGCAGGCCCGCGGCGGTGATGCGCACGAAGTTGCAGTTCTTGCGCATCTCGGCGAGCGTCGCGTTGCCGGTGTAGCCCATCGCCGAGCGCAGCCCGCCGACGAGCTGGTGGATCACCTGGCGCGCCGGGCCCTTGTAGGGCACGCGGCCCTCGACGCCCTCGGGCACCAGCTTCAGCGTCTCCGACACCTCTTCCTGGAAGTAGCGGTCGGCCGAGCCGCGCGCCATCGCCCCGACCGAGCCCATGCCGCGGTAGTCCTTGTAGCTGCGGCCCTGGAACAGATAGACCTCGCCCGGGCTCTCGTCCGTGCCGGCCAAGAGCGAGCCGATCATCGCGCAGTCGGCGCCGGCGGCGACCGCCTTCGCGAGATCGCCCGAGAACTTGATGCCGCCGTCGGCGACCACCGGTACGTCGGCCTTGCGCGCCTCGGCCACCACGTCCATCACCGCGGTGAGCTGCGGCACGCCGACGCCGGCGACGATGCGGGTGGTGCAGATCGAGCCCGGGCCGATGCCGACCTTGAGCACGTCGGCGCCGGCGTCGATCAGCGCGCGCGCCGCGGCGGCGGTCGCGATGTTGCCGGCCATCACCTGGGTGCGGTTCGAGATCTTCTTGATCTCGCGGACCGTGGCGATGACGCCTTCCGAATGGCCGTGGGCGGTGTCGACGACGACGACGTCGACCTCCTCGCCGATCAGGGCCTCGGCGCGGACGATGCCCTTCTGCCCGACGCCGGTCGCGGCGGCGACGCGCAGCCGCCCCTTGTCGTCCTTGCAGGCGTTGGGGAACTGCTGGGCCTTCTCGATGTCCTTCACCGTGATCAGGCCGATGCAGCGGAACTCCTTGTCGACGACCAGCAGCTTCTCGATGCGGTGCTTGTGCAGCAGCAGCTTGGCCTCGTCCATGCCGACGCCCTCGCGGACGGTGATCAGGCCGTCCTTGGTCATCAGCTCGGAGATCTTCTGGCGCGGATCGGAGGCGAAGCGGACGTCGCGGTTGGTCAGGATGCCGACCAGCTTGCCGGTGCCCTTCTCGACTACCGGCACGCCCGAGATGCGGTAGTCGGCCATGAGCCTGAGGGCATCGGCGAGCGTCGCACCGGGCTCGATGGTGACGGGATTCACCACCATGCCCGACTCGAACTTCTTCACCTTGCGGACTTCCGACGCCTGGGTCTCGGCGTCCATGTTCTTGTGGAGCACGCCGATGCCGCCGGCCTGGGCCATGGCGATCGCCATGCGGCTCTCGGTGACGGTATCCATCGCCGCGGAGATGAGCGGGATGCCGAGCTCGATGGTGCGGGTGAGGCGCGTCCGGGTGTCGACTTGCGCAGGCAGGACCCTCGACGCAGCCGGCTCCAGCAATACGTCGTCGAAGGTGAGCGCGTCCCGGATTTGCATGCCAAGCCTCTGTAAGGTTGGCGGCACATCATACAGATGGCCGCTGTTTTTCCAAGGGAATAGCAAGTTTGAGGCACGCGCCCGGCTCAGGTTGACCGGCCGCGCGCGTGCGTGTTCTCATCGATGCGACTCCACAACATTTTCAGAGGGTTGCCGTGCTGATGCCGAAGACCGTGATGTGGATCGTCGTCGCCGACGGGGCCAAGGCGCACATCGTCCGCCAGCCGCGCACCGGCGCCCCCCTCGAAGCGGTTCCCGGCGCGGACTTCGTCAACCCCGAGACCGGGCGCACGCGCGAGCTCGGCACCGACAAGCCGGGGCGGTCGATCGACTCCATGGGCGGCGGCCGCAGCAGCATGGAGAACGTCGACTGGCACCGCTACGAGAAGAAGCGGTTCGCCCACGGCATCGCCGAGCGCCTCGAAACCGCGGCCGAGACCGACGCGTTCCACAAGCTGGTGCTGGTGGCGCCGCCCGAGACACTGGGCGAGATGCGCCTGAAGCTCGGCAAGCACGCCAAGGCCAAGGTCTGCGCCGAGATCGCCAAGGACCTGACCGGCGTGGCGATGGCCGACCTCGCCAATCACCTCGGCGACGTCGTGCGGGTGGCCGAGAAGCGCGGGGCGTAAGGGGCGGCATTCGCTGGCAGGGCTCGCGAACGCCGAATCGTTTTTCTCGTCATGGTCGGCGAAGGCCGACCATCCACGAGTTTCTTCGCTCTTCAGTCATGGTCGGTTTCAAAGGGACCGCGCTCGCGCGGTCCTAAGGGCCGACCATCCACGTGTTTCGTCTTTCGTCACCCCCGCGAAAGCGGGGGTCCAGAGCAGCTACTCAGCGCCGGAGAATGCGGCTCTGGATGCCCGCGTTCGCGGGCATGACGAAAAAGGAACAGCGC
>JBLNCI010000045.1:0-71105 GCA_050260515.1 Gemmatimonas sp. | reverse complement strand
ACTGAGGCAGCATCGGTAGGCTTGGCTACGCTTTCAACGCAGCGTGGCACCCTACTGACCCTTATGGGGAAGGTAAAAAGCGGATTTCGCTGATCCGCTGACGACGACGTGTGTCCGCGTGACGGTAGCTCCAGAGCGCGAACCCATGGCCCCTCACCAGCCCGCTCCGGGATGAACTTCCGGAGCGGGCTTCGGTGATTCAGGAGGACCACTATCCCGTATTGGCTCGTTCACTCTGCGTCATTCCCGCGGCTCGGGCGGGTTGCACCCCGCCCGATTCTTGAATGAAGAGCCGCGCTCTGCGCGGCGGCGGGACTCCAGAGTCGCGGACTGCGAATTGCCGCCCTGGATACCCGCCCCAGGAACCGCGTTCACGCGGTCCATTCAAACCATTCAAAAGAGCACCGCTTGCACGCGGTCCATTCAAAAGGGGCCGTGGGGTATGAGGGGAGGGTTGGGCGCACACGACCCGCCCGTGGCCGGGCATGACGACAGGACACAGAAACGAAAATGCCCGGCGCTGGGCCGGGCATTCGCGTTCGAGGGAATGGATGCTCTTACTCCGACGGCTCCGCCGCCTCGAGTTCCTTGGCCTTGGTGCGCATCGCCTCGAGCAGGCCGTCGAGCCCGTTGCGGCTGCGGCTGATGACCGAGCTGTATTCCTTGCGGTGGGTCTGCGGCATGCTGACGCCGTCGACCTTGATGTCGGTGGCCTTCCACACCGAGTCGTCGCGGTCGACCTGAAGCTCGACCGGGATCGGCGGCGCGCCGTTTGT
Source organism: Gemmatimonas sp. (assembly GCA_050260515.1). Classification (GTDB taxonomy): domain Bacteria; phylum Pseudomonadota; class Alphaproteobacteria; order SMXQ01; family SMXQ01; genus DATJIG01. Next base: position 70,329 of record JBLNCI010000045.1, on the reverse strand, counting down.
CTGGTTGATCTGCGCGTAGACGACGGCGCTCTTGTCGTCGATCGTGCGGTCGCTCTGCACCTGGAACGTCTGGCCGGAGTACTTCTTGAACAGCCCCGCGTAGTTGTGCGCGACGATGATCTCGTAGAGGCGCTGGAACTCGGCGCGCTGCTCGGGCGTGGCGCGGTTCCAGTAGGTGCCGAGGACGAACCGCGACACCGCCGGCTCGTCGAAGTTGTTGCGCAGGAACTGGCGCATCCGCTTCACCCGCTCGCGGTCGGGCAGGCTCTTGTCGGTCAGGTCCTTGATCGCCGTGTTGCCGACGTTCTGCACGAAATCCTTCGCGCTGACGCCCTGCGCGTGGGCCGGGGCGGCGGCAATGACGAGAAGCGCGGCCAGCGCGACAGCGCCGGCGCGGAGTGTCCGGGGGAGGAGCATCGTGGTCTCCAAGCGGTGTTACTGGACGGGCAGCTGCGCCGCTTCGGTGGAGTTCGGCGCCGCCGGGGCAGCAGCGCCCAACGGCGTCGGGCTGGGCTGCTCGGACGTCGGACGGGAGTTGCGAATCTCCTCGGCGCGACGCTGCCGGTAGAGGCTACGGACGGCGGCGTAGAAGTCAATCGACGTCTTCCGCAGCTCGTCGATGGTCTCGATGTTGCGCGAGCGCCAGTCGAGGCCGTTCAGGCCGGTGCGGGTCCACACCACCCAGTCGCGGTCGGTGTTGTGCATCCACAGGTTGAACGGATCGCTGAACCACTCGGCGGCGAGGCCGGTGGCGTCGCGCGGGTTCGACGGGCCGAGGATCGGCAGGACGAGATACGGGCCCTCGCCGATGCCCCAGCGCGCGAAGGTCTGGCCGAAGTCTTCGCTGTGGGCGGGGAAGCCCCAGTCGGTGGCGACGTCGAAGATGCCGAGCACGCCGACGGTCGAGTTGATGACGAAGCGGACGAGGGTCACTCCGGCGCGGTTCAGGTCGCCCTGGAGAAGGTCGTTCGCGAGCACGATCGGCGAGCGCAGGTTGTCGAGCGCGTGGCGCACACCGTTGCGCGCGGGCTCCGGAACGACGCCGCGGTAGATCAGCGCCGCCGGCTTGATCAGCACGCCGTCGACCACCTCGTTGAAGCCGAAGATGGCGCGGTTCACGGGTTCGATCGGATCGTTCTCGGCCTCGAATTCGGCGCGCGCCTCCGGATCCTGCGGCGGTGTCGCGCATGCGCCGAGCACAAGGAGGGCGGCGAGGGCACCGAGCCCGATCAGCCGACCGTACGAACGCTCCAACATCATTCCCCCGTCTTGTTTCTTGCGGCCCGACAGTGGGTCGCGCGGGCGCTTTATGTCGCCGCCTCGGCGGTTCTAGTGAGTGTGGGTGAAAACACCGTAAAGGTCGGGCATGGCTGCCACCCGGTGCGGTGTCCTCGGTCACACCCTCCCAGGCGCTTCGGACCTAGGCCAAGTAGCACACTGAATCGGAAACCACTAGATGCTCTAACGACTTACCCCCAGTACGGAGGGTGGGTGTTGCAAAAATAGCGAAGCGGAGCGGGAGCGTCGCCGGGCGGTCGAACCCGGCGTGGATTTTCGCCACTGGAATTCACATAACGATATCTTTATATAGTGATTGATACTTTGGCGGCCGTCGACGGCGGCCGATCGGGCCATTGGGCAGCCATTGGGCATGAGCGCACTCGAAGACTTTCTCGCCGGACTGAAAGCTGCGGCCGAGCCGACCCGGCTGCGGCTGATCGCGCTCCTCGCCCAGGGCGAGCTGACGGTCACAGAGATCACCGAGATCCTCGGCCAGAGCCAGCCCCGCGTGTCGCGCCACCTCAAGCTGATGGTCGAAGCGGGGCTGCTGGACCGGGTGCGCGAGGGCACGTGGGCGTTCTATCGCCTCGCCCGCGGCGAGCCCGCGGCGCAGCTTGCGCGGGCGCTGCTCGCACTGCTGCCGACCGAGGACGCCGGCCTCAAGCTCGACCGTGCGCGGCTCGCCCGGGTCAAGAAGGCCCGCGCCGATGCGGCGTCGGCGTACTTCCGCAAGAACGCCAAGCACTGGGACGAGCTACGGCGGCTCTACGCCGACGAGCGCGAGGTCGAGGCCGCGCTGCTCCGCGCCGCGCAATCGTCCCGTACCGGGCGGATCGACGAGTTCGTCGACATCGGCACCGGCACCGGCAAGATCCTCGCCCTGTTCGGCCCGAGCATCGGCCACGGCGTCGGCATCGACCTGTCGCGCGAGATGCTGGCGCTGGCGCGCAGCAATCTCGAGGCCGCGAGCCTCGCCAACTGCGAGGTCCGCCTCGGCGACATGTACAACCTGCCGCTCGCCGATCGCTCGGTCGACGCCGCGGTGCTTCATCAGGTGCTGCACTACGCCGACGATCCGTCGGCGGTGATCCGCGAGGCGGCGCGCGTGCTGAAGCCCGGCGGCCGTTTGATGATCGCCGACTTCGCGCCGCACGAGCTCGAATATCTCCGCGCCGAGCACGCTCACCGCCGTCTCGGATTCTCCGACGACGAGGTGGATTCGTGGTTCATAGCCGCCGGCCTCGTGCCGTCGGCGCCGGAGCGCGTGCCCGGCACGCCGCTCACCGTCACCGTCTGGGCCGCCGACAGCGCCGATGCGCCGCACGGCCGCCGTCCCGTGTCACGTTCCGAGGTGCGTACCCAATGACCGTGTCCCCAACCCCGCTCGGCGGGCTGCGCTCGCCGGCTGACGGCCGTCTGTCGGTGTCGTTCGAATTCTTCCCGCCGAAGACCGCGGCGATGGAGGAGACCCTGTGGGCGGCGATCCGTCGCCTGGCTCCGTTGGGGCCGCGCTTCGTGTCGGTGACCTACGGCGCGGGCGGCTCGACGCGCGAGCGCACCCACGCGACCGTCGTCCGCATCCTGCACGAGACCGCGCTGACCCCGGCCGCGCACCTGACCTGCGTCGGCGCGACGCGTGAGGAGGTCGACGACGTCGCCCGCCACTATTGGGACGCCGGCGTCCGTCACATCGTCGCGTTGCGCGGCGACGCCCCCGAGGGCCAGGGGCGCTATGTGCCGCACCCGGGCGGCTACGCCTACGCCTCGGATCTCGTCGCCGGGCTTCGGAAGATCGCCGACTTCGAGATCTCGGTCGCGGCTTATCCCGAGAGCCATCCCGAGGCGAAGAGCGCCGACGCCGACATCGACAACCTCAAGAGGAAGGTCGATGCCGGCGCGACCCGCGCCATCACCCAGTATTTCTTCGATCCCGCCGTCTACTTCCGCTTCCTCGACAAGGTGCGCCGGGCCGGCATCACGGTACCGGTCATTCCCGGCATCCTGCCGGTGGTGAACTTTTCGCAGACCGTGAAGTTTTCCAAGGCGTGCGGCGCGAGCGTGCCGCCGTGGCTGGCGAACGTCTTCGAAGGCCTCGACGAGGACCCCGACACCCGCAAGCTGGTCGCGGCCACCGTCGTCGCCGAGCAGGTTCGGGCGCTGCATGAGGGCGGCGTGCGGGATTTCCACTTCTATACGCTCAACCGCGCCGACCTCGTGTTCGCCATCTGCCACATCCTCGGCGTGCGCCCGCCGGCGCAGCCGGCGGTCGTTCCTCACGAGTCCCGTGCCCAGGAGTCCGGTTCATGAGTCGCTTCCTCGATGCGTTGTCCGATCACGTCCTGCTCGCCGACGGGGCAATGGGCTCCCGCGTGCAGGTGCTCACTCTCGACGTCGAGCGCGACTACGGCGGCGCGGAGAACTGCACCGACATCCTGTGCCGCACACGGCCCGACATCGTCCGCGACATCCACAGGAGCTACTTCGCCGCCGGCTCCGACGCGGTCACCACCAACAGCTTCGGCGCATCGCCGATCACGCTCGGCGAGTTCGGCCTGTCGTCGGAGGCCTTCGAGCTGTCGAAGCGTTCGGCGGAGCTCGTGCGCGAGGCCGCCGATTCCTTCAAGGACGGCCGCGAGCGCTTCGTGCTCGGCGACATCGGCCCCGGGACCAAGCTGCCGACGCTGGGGCACATCGACTATCAGTCGCTGGAGGACGCGCTGACGGTGCAGGCGGCCGGCCTGATCGCCGGCGGGGCCGACTCGTTCCTGATCGAGACCTGCCAGGATCCGCTGCAGATCAAGGCCGCGGTCAATGCCTGCAAGCGCGCCAAGGCCGAGGCCAAATCGGACATCCCGATCTTCGTCCAGGTGACGGTCGAGACCACCGGCACGCTGCTGGTCGGCGCCGACATCGCCGCCGCCGCCACCATCGTGCACTCTCTCGACGTGCCGCTGATGGGCCTCAACTGCGCGACCGGACCGCGCGAGATGGCCGAGCACGTGCGCTGGCTCGGCGAGAACTGGCCGGGCGTGATCTCGTGCCAGCCCAACGCGGGGCTCCCCGAGCTGGTCGACGGCAAGCCGCACTATCCGCTGGCGCCGAAGGAGCTTTCGACCTGGCTCGAGCGCTTCGTCACCGAGAACGGCGTCAACATGATCGGCGGCTGCTGCGGCACCACCGACGAGCACATCCGCGAACTCGACGCGATGCTGCGTCGGGTCGCCGGCAACAAGTTGCGCCCGGCGCCGAAGCGGCGCACGCCGCAGTGGGTGCCGTCGGCCGCGTCGCTCTACCAGCAGGTGCCGTTGCGCCAGGAGAACGCCTACTTCTCGATCGGCGAGCGCTGCAACGCCAACGGCTCGAAGCAGTTCCGCACGTTCCAGGAGAACGGCGACTGGGACGGCTGCGTCGCGATGGGCCGCGAGCAGGTGAACGAGGGCTCGCACGCGCTGGACGTCTGCACCGCGTTCGTCGGGCGCGACGAGATCGCCGACATGACCGAGGTGATCACCCGGATGCGCGGCTCCGTCACCGCGCCGCTGGTGATCGATTCGACCGAGTTCGGCGTCCTCGAAGCCGCGCTCAAGCTCTACGGCGGCAAGCCGATCATCAACTCGATCAACTTCGAGGACGGCGAGGGGCCGGCGGCGAAGCGGATGGAGCTCGCGCGCCGGTTTGGCGCCGCGGTGATCGCGCTCACCATCGAAGAGCCCGGCATGGCCAAGGGCGCGAAGGACAAGCTCAGGATCGCCAAGCGGCTCGCCGACTTCGCCTGCGGCAAGTACGGCCTGCCGCCGTCGGACCTGCTGATCGATCCGCTGACGTTCACCATCGCGACGGGCAACGCGGACGACCGGCGGCTCGGACTCGAGACCCTCGACGGCATCGAGATGATTCGCGAGGCGCTGCCCGAGTGCCAGATCATCCTCGGCCTGTCGAACATCTCGTTCGGACTTTCGCCCGCGGCGCGCCACGTGCTGAACTCGGTGTTCCTCGATCACGCGGTGAAGCGCGGCATGACCGGGGCCATCGTGCACTTCTCGCGCATCGCGCCGCTGCACAAGATTCCCGAGGCCGAGGTCAAGACCGCCGAGGACCTGATCTTCGACCGCCGCCGCGAGGACTACGACCCGCTCCAGGCGTTCATCGCGCTGTTCGCCGGCCGCGCCGGCGAGGAGCGGGCGAAGAAGGTCCGCGCCGAGACCCCGGAGGAGCGCCTGAAGCAGCGCATCATCGACGGCGAGCGCAAGGGCATCGAGGCCGATCTCGAGGAGGCGATGAAGGCGCATCCGCCGCTCGACATCATCAACACCTTCCTGCTCGACGGCATGAAGGTGGTCGGCGAGCTGTTCGGGGCCGGCAAGATGCAGCTCCCGTTCGTGCTCCAGTCGGCCGAGACGATGAAGGCCGCCGTCGCCTACCTCGAGCCGTTCATGGAGCGCGTCGAGGGCCAGGAGAAGGGCACCATCGTGCTCGCCACGGTGAAGGGCGACGTCCACGACATCGGCAAGAACCTCGTCGACATCATCCTCACCAACAACGGCTACAAGGTCGTCAACCTCGGCATCAAGCAGCCGCTCGACAACATCGTCACCGCGGCGCGCGAGCACCGGGCGGACGCCATCGGCATGTCGGGCCTGCTGGTCAAGTCGACGGTCGTGATGCGCGAGAACCTCGAGGAGATGAGCCGCCAGCAGCTCGATGTCCCCGTGATCCTCGGCGGCGCCGCGCTGACGCGCCAGTACGTCGAGACCGACTGCCTCAACTCATACGAGGCGCGGCGCGTCGCCTACGCCGGGGACGCGTTTGACGGTCTCGCGTTGATGGAGAAGGTGAAGTCGGGCGTATTCGACTCGTATGTCGCCGAGCGGGCCGAGAAGGCCGCGGCGCGTCCGAAGCGCACGCGTCCCGCGGCGCAGGCGGGCGCTCCGGCCCAGCCCGCGCCCTCGACCGCGGGCGAAATCCCGCCGCTCGAGGCGCGGCCGATCGACTACGAGGAGACCAAGGTCAAGAAGGCGGAGCTGCTCGCGGGCGTTCCCATTCCGACGCCGCCGTTCTACGGCGCGCGCGTGATCGAGAAGCTGTCGCTCAAGGCCCTCGTGCCGTACCTCAACGAGCGCATGCTGTACCAATTCCACTGGGGCTTCCGGAAGGAAGGCCGCAAGCTCGATGAGTACATGGCGTGGGCGCGCAAGGAGCTGCGGCCGACGCTGTACCGCCTGCTCGAGCAGTGCGCGAAGGAGAAGATCCTGCAGCCGCAGGCGGCCTACGGCTACTGGAAGTGCGCGGCCCGCGGCAACACCGTGATTCTCTACGACGAGGACGGCACGACCGAGGTCGCGCGCTTCGACTTCCCGCGCCAGAAGAAGGCGGGCGGACTGTGCATCGCCGACTTCTTCCGCGACGTCGATGCCAACCAGCGCGACGTCATCGGCCTGCAGGTGGTGACGATGGGCCAGCGCGCGAGCGAGGTGGCGCGCGAGTGGTTCGCCGCCGACCGCTACAAGGACTACCTCTATCTGCACGGCATTGGCGTCGAGATGACCGAGGCGCTCGCCGAGTACGTCCACAAGAAGATCCGCGCCGAGCTCGGCTTCGCGGACGAGGACGCGCGGGACATCGACGCCCTGCTGTCGCAGGGCTACCGCGGCTCGCGCTATTCGTTCGGCTATCCGGCGTGCCCGAACCTCGCCGACCAGCGGCAGATCCTCGAGCTGCTGCACGCCGATCGCGTCGGCATCGTGATGTCGGACGAGGACCAGCTCCACCCCGAGCAGTCGACGTCGGCGATCGTCGTCCACCACCCGCAGGCGAAGTACTTCGGGGTGTAGCGCGCAGCGCTACTCGAACAGCTCGGCGTCCTTGAACAGCTTGCCGGCCGCGTCCTTGGGCGAGACGATCGGGTCGCCGCCGTCGGGGAGCGGCCACGAGATGTCGAGCTCGGGGTCGTCCCAGCGCAGCGTGCGTTCGTGGGCCGGGGCCCAGAAGTCGTCGCACTTGTACAGCACCACCGCGCGCTCGCTGGTGACGTAGAAGCCGTGGGCGCAGCCCTTCGGCACCCACAGCGCGACCGCGCGTTCCGACGACAGCGGCTCGGCGAGCCAGCGGCCGAAGGTCGGCGAGGACTTGCGCAGATCGACCACCACGTCGAACACCGCGCCCTGGACGACCGCGACCAGCTTGCCCTGCGGATTCACCACCTGGTAGTGGAGCCCGCGCAGCACGCCCCGCTGGGATTCGCTCCAGTTGTCCTGCACGAACGGGCCGGCGATGCCGCCGTCGGCGTATTTGCGCGCCTGCCAGGTTTCCATGAACGCTCCGCGGTTGTCGCGGAAGACGTCGAGCGTGACGCGGATCACGCCCGGCAGGGCCAGCGGCTCGAACTTCATCGATGGGATTCCGGTGCGAAGGTCATCAGGTCTGGTCACGCCTTGGCGGCGACCGTCGGCGTCCCGACCAGCCGGTCGAGGGTCGCCGTCAGGCCTTCCAGCCACGGGCGCGGGATGACGCCATATACCGACTCGATCTTGGCGCAGTCGAGCACGGAATTCGCCGGGCGCCTCGCCGGGGTCGGGTACTCGGCGGTGGCGATGGGGACGAGCTGCGGGGCGCGCACCCCGCGCTTGGCCGCCTCCTCGAAGATCGCCTCGGCGAAGCCGAACCAGGTGGTCGCGCGCTTGCCGGCGAAATGGAACGTGCCCCATGGCGCGCGTGGCGGCTTGGAGTCGAGGCGCGCTGCCATTGCGCACAGCGCGCGGGCGACGTCGGCGGCATCGGTCGGCTTGCCGTGCTGGTCGGCGACGATCCTGAGCTCGTCGCGGGTCTCGGCGAGCCGCAGCATCGTCTTGACGAAGTTGGCGCCGTGGCAGCCGAACACCCACGACGTCCGGAGGATGATGTGGTTGGGCTGGCTTTCGCGGATCAGCCGCTCGCCGGCTTCCTTGCTCACGCCGTAGGCGCCGATCGGGGCGACCGGATCGTCCTCGTGCCACGGGCCCGACTTGGTGCCGTCGAACACGTAGTCGGTCGAGATATGGAGGAGGGGCAGTTTCGCCGCGGCCGTGGCGCGGGCGACGATGCCGGCGCCGTCGCGGTTCACGCGCATGGCGATGTCGCGCTCGCTCTCCGCCTTGTCGACGGCCGTGTAGGCGGCGGCGTTTACGACGGCCTTCGGACGATGGGCGCGCAGCGCCTGTTCCACGGCGCCGGGGTCCGTCACGTCGGCATCGGCGTGACCGACCGTGACGATGCGCCAGCCCGGGGGCGGCGCGGTTTCGGCGAAAGCGCGGCCGACCTGTCCCTCGCCGCCGAACACCAGAAGCGTGTGCTCACTCACGCCGACATCCCCCGAAAGCGTCTCCCAAGTCCCCTTACGGGGTTATCCCGGCCTCGATCAGCGCCGACCGGCCGCGCAGCCACGCGTAGGTGCCCGCGAGGCGCGCCTGGTCGCGCAGAGTCTTGTCGCGATGGCGCGCCACCGCGTGGCCCGCGATCTTGGCCGCGTACGAGGCCGCGTTCCGCAGCGCCGTCGCCCGCGCCGCCCGCAGCCCCCGGTGCTTGGCCTCAAGATAAAGCCGCGACCACGCCATGTGCCAGAATTTCCGCCGCACCAGCTCCGGTGTCGGCGGCGACGAGGCCCCGCCCATGTGGCGCGCCACAGCCGCCGGCACCTGCACCAGCCCGTGGCCGGCGCGGCGCAGCCTGAGGCACAGGTCGTCGTCCTCGTAGTAGAGGAAGATGCTGGGATCGAACCCGCCGAGCGCCCGGAATGTCTCGCGGCGGACCAGCATCAGCGCGCCGGACAGGAAGTCCGCGCACATGTCGCCGTCGGGCAGCACGCGGTCCTTGCCGCTGACGCGGTCCTGGTCGAACAGCCCGACGTTGTGGGTCGGGATGCGGACGCCGCGCGCGTCCAGGATCGCCGGCGCGAACAGCGCCGCGTCCCAGTAGCGGTCGGCGGCCGCGACCAGGTGCTCGACGGCGCCCGGTTGCAGCTCGGCATCGGGGTTGATGAACAGGACGAACTCGGTCTCGGCCAGCGCCGCGCCCTGGTTGTTGGCGCGACCGAACCCCTGGTTGACCGGGTTGGACACCACGACGGTCGACGGCAGCGCCGCGCGAGCGGCCGCGGCCGAATCGTCGTCGCTCGCGTTGTCGACGACGATCACCGCCCGCGCCTTCGCGACCGAGCGCACGCAGGCGCCGATCACCTCGGCGCTGCGGTAGGCGACGGCGACCGCCGTCACCCGCGACCACGGGTCAGCCGAGTCCGTCACTCCAGGTGCCGCCGCTACTCAGCGGCGGGGCGCTTGGTCGTCTGCTCGAGGCGGTCGGCGTCCTGGTAGATCTCCGAGCCCGAGCGGCGGAACGCGTCCGACATCTCCGCCATGCCCTTCTCGGCGGCGTCGCGGACCTCCTGGGTGATCTTCATCGAGCAGAACTTCGGCCCGCACATCGAGCAGAAGTGCGCGACCTTGGCGCCGTCCGCCGGCAGGGTCTCGTCGTGATAGGCGAGCGCCGTGTCGGGGTCGAGCGACAGATGGAACTGGTCGCGCCAGCGGAACTCGAAGCGCGCCTTCGACAGCGCGTTGTCCCAGACCTGGGCCGACGGGTGGCCCTTGGCGAGATCCGCGGCATGGGCGGCGATCTTGTAGGCGATGACGCCCTGCTTGACGTCGTCGCGGTCGGGCAGGCCCAAGTGCTCCTTCGGCGTCACGTAACAGAGCATCGCCGTGCCGAACCAGCCGATCATCGCCGCGCCGATCGCGGACGTGATGTGGTCGTAGCCCGGCGCGATGTCCGTGGTGAGCGGCCCCAACGTGTAGAACGGCGCCTCGTGGCAGAGCTTCAACTGCTCGTCCATGTTGACCTTGATCTTGTGCATCGGCACGTGGCCGGGGCCCTCGATCATGACCTGGACGTCGTGCTTCCACGCGATCTGGGTCAGCTCGCCCAGCGTCTTGAGCTCGGCGAACTGCGCCTCGTCGTTGGCGTCGGCGATTGAGCCCGGACGCAGGCCGTCGCCCAGCGAGAAGCTCACGTCGTACGTGCGCATGATCTCGCAGATGTCTTCGAAGTGCGTGTAGAGGAAGTTTTCCTTGTGATGCGCGAGGCACCACTTCGCCATGATCGAGCCGCCGCGCGAGACGATGCCGGTGGTCCGCCGCGCGGTGAGCGGGATGTAGGCGAGCCGCACGCCGGCGTGGATGGTGAAGTAGTCGACGCCCTGCTCGGCCTGCTCGATGAGGGTGTCGCGGAACACCTCCCAGGTGAGGTCCTCGGGCACGCCGTCCACCTTCTCGAGCGCCTGGTAGATCGGCACCGTGCCGATCGGCACCGGCGCGTTGCGGACGATCCACTCGCGGATGTCGTGGATGTTGGTGCCGGTCGACAGGTCCATGACGGTGTCGGCGCCCCAGCGGATCGCCCACACCATCTTGTCGACCTCCTCGGCCGCCGAGGAGGAGATTGCCGAGTTGCCGATGTTGGCGTTGATCTTCACCAGGAAGTTGCGGCCGATGATCATCGGCTCCGCTTCCGGGTGGTTGATGTTGGCCGGAATGATCGCGCGACCCTTGGCGACTTCGTCGCGGACGAACTCGGGCGTGATCAGCTCGGGCACGGCGGCGCCGAACGATTCGCCGCCGCTCGCCGCCTTCATCGCCGCCTTGCGGCCCATGTTCTCGCGCACGGCGATGTATTCCATCTCCGGCGTGACGATTCCGGCGCGGGCGTAGGCGATCTGGGTCGGCGCCTTGCCGGCCTTGGCGCGCAGGACGCGGTGCGGCGCATTCGGGAACGGCGCGAAGGTGATGCGCTTGGCGCCCTTGACGCCGTTGTCGAGCGGGTTGGGGGCGCGACCCTCGTACGCCTCGACGTCGCCGCGTGCCTTGATCCAGGCGTCGCGGAGCCGCGGCAGGCCCTGGCGGATATCGATCTTCGCCTCCGGGTCGGTGTAGGGGCCAGAGGTGTCGTAGACGCGCACCGCGGGCTCGCCGCCGGACAGCGCAATCTCGCGCAGCGGCACCTTGAGGTCGGGGTGGCGGTCGCCCGAGACGTGGACCTTCCGCGACCCGGGCAGCGCCCCGGTGGTGACGGCGAAGTCGGCGGATTTGATGCCATCGGGCATGAGAAGTCTCCCTGGCCGGAACGGCCGAACGAGTTGACGGGCTGGTCCGGGCGGGGAAACGAGGAAGGCGGTGCGCGGTCCTGCCGCAGGCACGCTGTCCCTTTCCTACGCCGGTACGATCCGGATCAGGTTCTAAGGGTTTCCGCGGGTCTCGCGGTCTCAGCCGGTGAGGGCACCCCCAGGACGGCGCGATGGTGCGCCCCCGTCCGGCAAAGGTCAAGCAGACGGCGGTCACAGCGAATCTTCGCCGTCGACGGTGGCCCGACCGCGCGGGGGCCCCTACAATCGCCCACAGCTCTCGCGGGCAACGTGGAAGCAAGGAGACCGGCTCATGATGCACCTGCTGTTGTCGATCATCCTGCTCGTGGTCGTGCTCTATCCGACGGCACGGGTCCTGCGCCGCGCCGGTCGTCATCCGCTGTGGTGCCTGATCACCTTGGTTCCGATCGTGAACATCGTCGCGCTGTGGGTGTTCGCCTATACGCCGTGGCCGGGCGTGGTCGAGACGCAGAAGCCCGACGTTCCGACGTATCACTGACCCTGTTCTCCGGACGCGCGCCACATCAGGTTTCCGTCATGCGCTGGTTGGTGCTGCTCGTCCTGCTGCTTGCGCCGGTGGCGGCCCGCGCCGACTGCGCCGACGCGCCCGCGCCGCGAGTCGACTGGGGCCGCTGCATCCTGGATGGCCGGGATTTCCGCGGTGTCGACCTGACGGGGGTGGCGCTGCGCGACGCGCAGTTCCTGCGCGCCGACCTGACCGGTGCGAAGCTCGTGAAGGTCGACGCGCTGCGCGCCAAGTTCGTCTCGGCGCGGCTCGACGGTGCCGATCTTGCGGGAGCCCGCCTGCAGGACGCCGACTTCTCCAACGCGGATGCGCGCGGCACGTCATTCAAGGGCGCCGATCTGCGCAGCGCGAAGTTCTTCGACGCCGACCTCACCGGCGCCGACTTCACGGGAGCGCAACTCCGCAACACCGACTTCTTCCGCGCCAATCTGTCGGGCGCACGCTGGATCGACGGCGCGCGGATCTGCGCCGAGGGCTCGATCGGGACGTGCCAGTAGGCTCGGGCCGGGGCCGCCTCCGCCACCTTCGTCTTTATGCGTTCCTTACGGGCCGGGGACTACGTACCCGTCATGGATGCAATGAGTCCGACGAACCGTCGTATAGGGCCGGCCGCCGGGGCGGTGATCGCTGTCGCCCTGGTCGCCGTCGCGACGTCCGCCGCGTGGGCGATGGACGGCCAGTACTCGCTCGCCAGCCAGGCCATGGTGTATCTGCTGGCAGTGGTCGTCGCCGCCTTCTTTGCCGGCGCGCCAACGTCGGTCGTCACCACGGTGCTCGCCGTCGCGGCCCTGAACTTCTTCTTCATCCCGCCGCGCTACACGTTCGAGGTCGACCGGGAGTATCTCATCGACCTCGCCGCGATGTTGCTCGTCGCCGTCGTGGTGAGCGGCCTGGCCGCGCGTCTGCGTGCGGAGGCGCTCCGCGCTCGGCAGGGCGAGCGACGCGCCCGCGAGACATATGCGCTCGCCGAACGGATCGGCGAAGCGACGGGAGAGCGCGACCTCGCGCAGGCCGCCGTCCATGCCCTGCACAAGGCATTTGGGATGCCGTGCTGCCTGCTGTTGAGCGGAGGCGACGACGGCGCTCTGGCCCGCGTCGCTCAGGCCCCGGAAAGTGAGGCTCTCGCCGTGGACTTTGACGCCGCGGGCTGGGTCGTCGGCAATCCGATCACCATCGGCCCGACCACGGGCTATTGGCCCCGGCTGCCATCCTGGTACGTGCCGCTGCCGGCCGCGGAAGGCGCACTCGGCGTTGCGGTGATAGGCGTCGGCGACGGCACCGAGCGGACCGAGGACGATCGTCTTCACGCCGAAGCGCTCGCGCGCCAGATCGCGGTCGCCATCGAACGCACGCGGCTCGGGGCGAAGGCCGAGGCGGCGGCGCGCGATGTGGTGGCCGAGTCCGTGCGCAGCGCGCTGCTCGCGGCGATCTCGCACGACTTCCGGACGCCGCTCGCCGTCATTATCGGCGCCGCGGGAACGCTCGCCGACCGCGGCGACCGCATGGACGCGGAGGAGCGCGCGGGGCTGCTCGCGACGATCGAGCGCGAGGCGACGGAAATGAGTGCGGTGGCCGAGAATATCCTGCAGCTCGCGCGCCTGTCGTCCGGCGCGCTCGCGTTGCGCCGCGATTGGCAGTCGATCGAGGAGATCGTTGGCTCCGTGGTCGGGCGCCATCGCCGTCGCGGATCGGAGCGCCGCGTGACGGCGCACGTCGCCCGAGATCTACCGTTGGTGCGCGCGGACGCCGTGTTGCTGTCGCAGGTCGTCGCCAACCTGATCGACAACGCGGTGAAGCATGCGCCGGGCGATTCGCCGATAGAGGTCGATGCGCGGGCGCGCGACGATGCGATCGAGATCGCGGTGAAGGACCGCGGCCCGGGGCTGGGCGAGGGCGATCCGGCGCGACTGTTCGATGCCTTTATCCGCGGCCGCACTGAAGCGACGGATGTCGGGGTCGGGCTCGGTCTCGCGATCTGCAAGGCCGTCGTCGAGGCTCACGGCGGCCGTATCTGGGCGCGAAATCGCCCCGGCGGAGGCGCGGAGTTCCGGCTCACGTTGCCGACGGCCGAACCCGGATCGCGGCCCCACGACGCGACGGAGCGATGATGGTGGCCTCGGGGCCGCGTATTCTCGTCATCGAGGACGACGCCGCGATCCGCCAATTCGTCGCGTCGAGCCTCGAGGATGCCGGTTATGCGGTCACAGCCGCCGGTCGCGGTCGTGACGGCATCGACCGTGCGCGCGAGCCGACCGCTCTGGTGATCCTCGACCTCGGGCTTCCCGATATGGACGGCATTGACGTCGTGCGGCGCCTTCGTGAACAGGGAGATCTGCCGATCCTTATCCTTTCGGCGCGGAGCGACGAGGTGCAGAAGGTGCGCGCCCTCGACGCCGGCGCCGACGATTATCTGACGAAGCCGTTCGGAATCGGCGAACTGCTCGCGCGGGTGCGCGCGGCGCTGCGCCGCTCGGGCGCCACCGGCGGCATCGTCGCCTGCGACGGCCTCAGCATCGACCTCGACCGCCGGCGCGTGCGCCGCGACGGCGACGACATCCACCTCACTCCGACCGAATTCAAGCTCCTGCAACGGCTGCTACAGAGCCGCGGGCGCGTCGTCACTCACCGTCAGCTCCTCGCCGACGTCTGGGGCGCCGATTTCGTCGATCACACGCACTACCTGCGCATCTACATGGGCCAGTTGCGGGCCAAGCTCGAGGCCAACCCGGCCGATCCGCGCTACATCCTGACGGAGATGGGCGTCGGATATCGTTTCACGGACGAATGATGTTTCGCGCTCCCGTCGCTTGTCGCGGGGCGCCCGCTGAGGACCACATTTCCATGCCTGCCACGAACGCCACCACAACCGAGGTGAAGAAGCAGAGTACCGGCGCATTGGCACTCGGGGCTCTGGGCGTCGTCTACGGCGACATCGGCACCAGTCCGCTCTACACCATGCACGAGATCTTCGGCCCGTCGACCGGCGTGCCGCTCGACCCGTCGAACATCGTCGGCGCCGTCTCGACCATCTTCTGGCTGCTGATGTTCGTGGTGACGCTGAAGTACGTGATGCTCATCCTGCGTGCCGACAACCGGGGCGAGGGGGGCATCATGGCGCTGGTGGCGTTGGCCGCGGCCTCCGCCGGCCGGACGCCGCAACGCAAGGCGCTGTTGTTGTCGATCGGCGTGTTCGGCGCGGCGCTGTTCTATGGCGACAGCGTGATCACACCAGCGATCTCCGTCCTCGGTGCGATGGAGGGCCTTGAAGTCGCCGTACCGTCGTTCGAAGCGTATGTGCTCCCGATCTCGGTTGCGATTCTGGTGGGCCTCTTCCTCTTTCAGCGTCACGGCACCGCAACGGTCGGGCGGTGGTTCGGACCGATCATCGTCGTCTGGTTCGCTGTCCTCGGGGTCGCCGGCGCCGTCCAGATCGTGCGCGCGCCGGACATTCTCGCCGCGGTCAATCCGGTCCATGCGATGGGATTCCTCGCCGGGCGCGGCTGGGGCATGTTCGCGGCCCTCGGCGCGGTGGTGCTCGCGATCACCGGGGCGGAGGCTCTGTACGCCGACCTCGGCCACTTCGGGCGCCGTCCGATCCAGATTGCGTGGGTCGGCCTGGTGCTGCCGGCGCTCGCGCTCAACTATTTCGGACAGGGGGCCCTGTTGATCGCGGATCCCGCCGCGCTTCAGAATCCGTTCTATCGCCTGTTCCCGGACGCGTGGCTTCTGCCCGCCCTCTGCCTCGCCACCGCGGCGACGGTGATCGCATCCCAGGCGGTGATCTCAGGGACGTACTCGATGACCCGTCAGGCAATCCAGCTCGGCTTTCTGCCGCGCATGCGCGTCGTCTACACGTCGGCGCAGGAAATGGGGCAGATCTACATGCCGGTGGTGAACTGGACCCTGCTCGTCGCCGTATTGATGGCCACACTGGGCTTCGGCTCGTCTTCGGCGCTCGCGTCGGCCTACGGCATCGCGGTGACGATGACGATGTTCATCACCACGCTGCTGACGTTCTTCGTGGTGCTGTACGGCTGGCGCTATCCGCTGTGGATCGCGCTCGCGGCCACCGGGACGCTCCTCACCGTCGACGCGCTGCTCGTCGCTGCGTGCTCGGTAAAGTTTGTCGAAGGCGGCTGGTTCCCGATCGCGCTCGGCATCGCCCTGTTCTGCGCGATGGCGACATGGAAGCGCGGGCGCGAGCTGCTGCTCGCGCATATGCGGCGCGACGACCCGCAGCTCGAGCCATTCGTGGAGCGGCTGCTTGCCGGATCGGCGCCACGCATTCCCCGCACGGGCGTGTTCTTCGTTGCCAACCCCGGCAACGTGCCGCAGGCGCTGCTTCACAACCTGAAGCACAATATGGTGATCCACGACAGACTGATCGTGCTCACGGTGTTGTTCCATGACGTGCCGTGGATCCCGTACGAGGAACGGGTCGACGTGTGTACGATCGCGAAGGGTGTGTGGCGGGTGACGGTGAACTATGGGTTCAAGAACGTCCCCGACATCCCCCAGGCGCTCGAGCTCTGCAAGCAGCACCATGGCCTCGACATCAACCTGTTCGCGACGTCGTACTTTCTGAGCCGGGAGACGCTGGTGCCGAGCACGGGAGGGGCCATGGCCTGGTGGCGTGAGCAGCTGTTCGCCGCGATGTCGCGGAACGCCGGCAGCGTGGTCGAGTTCTTCCGCATTCCCCACAACAGCGTGATCGAGCTCGGGACGCGGGTGCAGATCTGATCGGTCGGCCGGGCCGCTCTCGTTTCCGTGAGCCGGCGCCGCGCAGACACGCGCCGGACCCCGCCCCGGCGCGGATTAAGCGCTAACTTTACCGGTCGTTAGCGAACCCTTTACTGGGCAATCGTTAAAAACAGGGCGTCGGACAGGCACTTCCCTGTCCGGCGAACCTGGGGGCGTGACGTGCGCTTCACCGACACGATGGAGAGGGCATTCAAGCTGGCGGGAGAGGCCCTGGGCTTCCTGCGCACGCATGACATGCCGCCGCACCCGGTCAACTTCACCGTGGCGTACAGCCATGTGGCGGGGCACCACCCGGCCCTGAGCCGCGACATTCAGGAGCTGATCGCCGAAGGCAACCGCTTCGACGTCCAGCGCTTCGCCGCGATCTTCGACCGGCATTTCGGCCTCGGCGTCGATTCCGAGGCGTTCTCCGCCGCCGCCCGTCGCATCGAGGTCGCGGTCTCGGTGCTGGTGAAGGAGCTTGCTGCTGCTGGCGACAACGCCCGGTCCTACGGTGCCGCGCTCGACAATTTCTCGGGCGAGCTGGCATCCGCGGGGTCGCTCGAATCCCTGCGCACCGCATTGACCCGCGTCCTCAGCGAGACAACCCGCGTCGAACAGGCGCATCGCGCGATCGAGACGCGCCTGCAGACCACCGCCGACGAGATGAACGAGCTGCGGGAGAATCTCGCCGCCATGCGCGTCGAGGCCACCACCGACCCGCTGACCGGTCTCGGCAACCGCAAGATGTTCGATCACCGCCTGAAGGAGCTGGTCGCCGCGGCACACGCCGAGGGGCAGCCGCTGTCGGTCATCATGGCCGACATCGATCACTTCAAGCGCGTCAACGACACCCACGGCCATCAGGTCGGCGACCTGCTGCTTCGCCGCGTCGCCGAGACCCTGGTCGAATGCGTCAAGGGTCGAGACCACACCGCGCGCTACGGCGGCGAGGAGTTCGTCGTGCTGCTGCCCGGCACCCCGGTGCAGGGCGCCTACGTCGTGGCCGAGGAAATCCGCAAGACGATCCTCGCGAAGAAGGTGACCCGCCGGTCGACCGGCGAAGTGCTCGGCCAGATCACGCTCTCGCTCGGCATCGCCCAGCTCAAGAAAGGCGAGAGCGGCAAGGACATGGTGGCGCGGGCTGACGCCGCGCTCTATGCGGCGAAGAACAGCGGCCGCAACCGCACCTGCTCCGGCGAGATGCTGAGCGAGAACGCGCCGCGGGCGATCGGCGCCGCCTGACCGGCGCTCCTCACACCTGCAGGCCCACGCCCCGCGCCATCAGCGCCGCCGACAGCATCGCGATCGCGAGAAGCCCGGCTTCCGCCCACAGCGTCGTCCGGGCCCGGCGGTAGCTCAGCGGCCCTTTGGCGGCAACGCCGTCCGTGGCCACCGCCGAGCGCATGAAGTGGCTGGTCATGCGCAGCGACAGCATGATCACGAAAAGCAACGCGATCATCTTCACCCAGAACACCGCGTTCAGAAGATAGGCGTGCGCGCCGGCGCCGAAGAACAGGAAGCGGAGCGATCCGGTCACGACCACCGCGCCGAGCGCGATGCCGTAGCCCGCGTCGATGCGGCGCAGCCGCCGCGCGAGAGGAACCGGCAGCGCCTCGCGGTAGAGCACCAGCTCGGCGGCGAGGCAGGCGAACGCGGTGACGGCGCTGATCAGGTGAAGGAAGGCGGCAATGGCTTGGGCCGTCATCGTCAGTACGTCTTCTCCTTGACCAAAAAGCGGTAGCGATCGTCGGAACGGACTTTGATCGTGAATGTCCGGCCATCGCGGAGAATGGTCAAGGGGACGTCGACGCCGGGCGAGCCCATCGCCCACACGCGGCGGTAGAACTCGGCGAGGTCTTCGACGGGACGTCCGGCGATGCCGGTGACGAGATCGCCGCGCTGGATGCCCGCGGCCTGCGCCGGGCTGTTACGCGAGAGCCGCCCGACCAGCAAGCCGCCGGGATGGGCCGAGGCATTGAGGCCGAGCCAGGGATGGGGCTTGGGCGTGATCTTTCCCGACGCGGCGACCTGGTCGAGCATCGGCTTCAGCAGATCGACCGGCACGAAGACGTTACCCGACATGCGCTCGCCCTCGCGGCGCGCCTGGTTGACCAGCAGCGATCCCACCCCGAGCAGCTTGCCGTCCGACGAGATCAGCGCCGTGCCACCCCAATCGGGGTGGGCGGGCGCGGTGTAGATCGCGTGCTCGAGCAGGTACTCCCAGGAGCCGGCAAACGGACGGCGCGACACGACGACGGCGGGGATCGCGTGCGATGCTCCACCCGCAGCCGCGACCACCACCGGCGTACCCGACGCGAGGGCGATCGAATCGCCGAGCGGCAGCGGCGACACCGCGGCGAGCCCCGGCGCGCGCAGCAGCCCGAGCCCGGTCTCGCTGTCGTAGCCGACGACGGTCGCGGCGCGGGTGCGGCGCTGGTCGTCGAGGATCTCGACCGACATCGCCTCGTTGATCAGATAGCCGACGGTGACGATCAGCCCATCGCGGCCCACGACGATGCCGTGGCCCTCGCGCTCGGTGCCGAGGCGGCGCGCGCTGTCGGCGTCGCTCGGAACGAAGGCGCGGATCCGCACCACGGACCGGAGCAGCGCGTCGAATGCCGCCGAGTCGGCGTCCGTCGCCTCGGCCGCGCGCGCAAGCGGACCCGCGATCACGAGGCCGAAAGCGGTCGCCGCGGCGCAGAGCAGCGCGCGGCGTGACGGACGCTCGGATCGCTTAGGTATGAAACGGAGACTGCGGTGCAGCACGACGCAACGCCTCCCGGTAGCGGCGCTCAGAGTCTAGCGCGGACGCGCCGCGCGCGCGATGCCAACGGTGCAGTGCCGCTGTGAGATTGTTTGGCCGCCCGATCCGGTCAAGCGGCATCCTCGGTGGTCGGAAGCGGCCGATCGCGGTATAAAGCGGCATGTCCGATCCGTTCGATCTTTCGGGCTTCGATCGCGAGCCCGCCCTTCCCGCGTCGGTGCCTGCCGCGTCCGTGCCCGCCGCCCCCGCCGCCGCGCGAGCGCCGATGCCCGCCCGCGCGCCCGCCTACCTGGATTCGCTCAATCCCGAGCAGCGCGCGGCGGTCGAGACCCTCGACGGCCCGGTGCTCGTGCTCGCCGGCGCCGGCACCGGCAAGACCCGGGTGCTGGTGACGCGTCTCGCACATCTGCTCGCCACGGCGCGCGCGATGCCGGGCGAGGTGCTGGCCGTCACCTTCACCAACAAGGCCGCGCGCGAGATGAAGGAGCGCGTCGGCGCGCTGATCGGCCGCAGCGTCGAGGGCATGTGGCTCGGCACCTTCCATTCGATCTCGGCGCGGATCGTCCGCCGCCACGCCGAGCTCGTCGGCCTCAAGCCCGACTTCACGATCCTCGACGACGACGACCAGAACCGGCTCCTCCGTCAAATCCTCCAGGAGGCCAATCTCGACGAGAAGAAATGGCCGCCCAGGGCGCTGAACGCCGTCATCCAGCGCTGGAAGGATCGCGGTCTGACCCCCGACAAGGTGTCGGCGGGGGACGCCGGGGAGTTCGCTCACGGCCGGGGCATCGAGCTGTACAAGCGCTACCAGGAGCGGCTCCGGACGCTGAATGCCGCCGATTTCGGCGACCTGCTTCTCCACAGCCTCACCCTCTTCACTGCACACCCCGACGTGCTTGCCGACTATCAGCGGCGCTTCAAGTACCTGCTCGTCGACGAGTATCAGGACACGAACGTCGCGCAGTATCTCTGGCTGCGTCTGCTCGCGCAGGGGCGCCACAACATCTGCTGCGTCGGCGACGACGACCAGTCGATCTACGGCTGGCGCGGCGCCGAGGTCGGCAACATCCTGCGCTTCGAGAAGGACTTTCCCGGCGCGGTGGTGATCCGGCTCGAGCGCAACTACCGCTCGACGAGTCACATCCTCGCCGCCGCGTCGGGTTTGATCGCGCACAACGCCGATCGCCTCGGCAAGACGCTGTGGACCGAGCGCGCGGGCGGCGACAAGGTACGCGTGCAGGGCGTGTGGGATGGCGCCGAGGAAGCGCGCGTGGTCTCGGAGGAGATCGAATCGCTGCGCCGCCACGGCCTGCCGCTCGGCCACGTCGCCGTGCTGGTCCGCGCCGGCGCCCAGACGCGCGAATTCGAAGAGCGCTTCATCACCGTCGGGCTGCCGTATCGAGTCGTCGGCGGCCCGCGATTCTACGAGCGTCAGGAAATCCGCGATGCCATCGCCTATCTGCGGCTCGTGCAGCGTCCGGAAGACGATCTCGCGTTTGAGCGCGTCGTCAACGTGCCGAAGCGCGGGCTCGGCGATGCCGCGCTCAACTCCATCCACAAGCTCGCGCGCGGCACCGGCATTTCGCTCAGCGGGGCAGCCGATCGCCTGCTCGGCAGCGACGAACTGAAGCCGCGGGCGCGCGCGGCCCTCGGCGACTTCCTCGCCTCGATCGCACGCTGGCGTGCCGAGGCGACGCGCCTTCCCCCGGCGGAGCTCGCCGCAGTCGTGCTCGAGGAATCGGGCTACACCGCCATGTGGCAGGAGAAGTGGGAGCGCGAGAAGCTGGTCGACGCGCCGGGCCGGCTCGAGAACCTCAAGGAACTCGTCTCCGCGCTCGAAGGGTTCGAAACGCTGACCGCGTTCCTCGAGCATGTCAGTTTGGTGATGGACGCCGACAAGGGCGACGAAGGCGACATGGTCAGCCTCATGACGCTCCATGCCGCGAAAGGCCTCGAGTTCGACGTCGTGTTCCTGCCTGGGTGGGAAGAGGGCGTGTTCCCCCACCCGCGCGCGATGGAGGGCGAGGGCCGCGCCGGGCTCGAGGAGGAGCGGCGGCTCGCGTATGTCGGCCTCACCCGAGCGAAGCGCAAGGCGCACGTTCTCCACGCCGCCAACCGGCGGCTGTTCAATCAATGGCAGACCAGCGTCCCGTCGCGATTCATCGAGGAGATGCCGCCCGACAACGTCGAGCTGATCGCCGGGCCTGGGCTCTATCCGGGCCTGTCGCCTCGCGACGAAGGAGTCAGCGAGGCGGCCGACGCCTTCGATTCCGAGCCGCGTCCGCGCCGGCCGTGGCGCGAGACTTACGGGAATCGGAGCGGCGGCAACGGCGCCACGCGCAACGGCGGCGATCGCAACGGGGGCGGCGCGAACGGCGGCCGCTTCGGTCGGTTCGCCGACACGTACAACCGTTGGGAAAAGCCGGCGATGAAGGACGTGACGCCCAAGAAGCCGGCGTCGAACGGCGCGTCCGCCTCGGGCTTCCGCGCCGGCGAGCGGATCTTCCACCAGAAGTTCGGCTACGGGAAAATCACCGCGGTCGACGGCAACAAGCTCGAAATCGCCTTCGAAAAGGCAGGGGCGAAAAAGGTCCTCGACAGCTTTGTCGAACGCGCCTGAGATCGGACCCGCGCTCTCCGCGCCGGTCCAATGGCAGATCCGGCTGGTCGTCCCGGCGCCGGCGGTGAGCGCGATCGAAGAGGCGCTCGAGCCGTTCGCGTTCTCGATTGCCTCGTTCGAGGATCCCAAAACCAGCGAGCGGACCGCGGCCGCCGTGCGGCCGTGGACGGTCACCGCGCTCGCCGCGGAGAAGCCGCGCCTCTCCACGATCACCATGCGGCTGATCGAGGTGGCCGGTCGCCTCGCCATCGACGTCCCCGACATCGCGGTCGAGCCGTTGCCGGCGCTCGACTGGCTCGCCGAGAATCGTCGCTACTTCCGTCCGCAGCGCATCGGGCGGTTCTTCGTCGCCGACCCTTCGGACGTGGCGCTGGCGCCACCGGGGGCCTGGACCATCCGCCTTGCCGCAGGTCCCGCCTTCGGCAGCGGCACCCACGCGACGACACGCGGATGTCTCACGTCGATCGCGACGCTGCGTACGCGACGCGGCCGTCGCGGCCTGCGTCGGGTGCTCGATCTCGGGACCGGATCCGGGATCCTCGCCATCGCGGCCGCGCGGGCCGGGGCGCGGCGGGTGGTCGCCAGCGACTTCGATCCGTGGGCGGTGCGGACCGCGCGCGAAAACGCCCGTCGCAACGGTGTGGCTCGCCGTATCGCTGCGATCCACGCCACGGGGCCCGCGCACGTGGTGGAGGCGCGGGGACCGTACGATCTGATCCTCGCCAACATCCTCGCTGCACCGCTGCGGCGGATGATGCCGCAACTCGCCCGTCTGCTCGCGCGGGGCGGACGGCTGGTGCTGTCGGGACTCCTCGACCAGCAGGAAGGCGGCGTGCGGGCCGCCGCGCGCGACCACGGCCTGGTGCTGGAGCGCCGGGTCGTGAACGGCGAGTGGCCGACGCTCGTGGTGCGGAAGCCCTAGCCCCGTAAAGCGCTAGGCGGCTCGCCGCGCGGCCGGACGGCGGGTGCGGGCGCGGCGCTTGCGGCCCTTCGCCATGTTGACGAAGTGGAAGGCGCTCAGGATGTACCGCGGCAGGTCCTGTCGGCGCAGTCCCGCCTTGCGCAGGACCGAATCGGGAAGGCTCGACAGCGCGCGGAACAGTTCCGATTCGCTACGAGCGACGTCGAGGCGGTCGAACTCCTCGGCGATGAAGTCGGGCAGCCGCTGGGTCAGGAAGTTGAACACGTCCGTGACCGTCTGGGCCTCGGCGGCATAGGGGAGGCGCTTGGGGTCGAACGCGCGACGGGTCTTGCGTGTTGTCGTCTTCGTGCGGGCGGTGCGCTTGCTCGAGGTTGGGGACCGACGCGTTGCCTGGCGGACCATGAGAGCCTCCGTGTTCGTGCCTCGCTTACTGTCGTCTGTCACCTTGGCCGTGACGTTGACGTAGCTCAAGCATCGAAAAAAAAGACGGCCCGCAAAGCGGGCCGTCTGGGTCGCGGATGATCGGGGGGAGGGATCAGAGCCGCGCGGCCCCGGCGTTGCGCCGGGACCGTAAAGAGGTGCTTAAGCGGCGATGCGAGCGTCGTCGTTGGCGGCGTTCGCCTCGGTGACGAACACGCCGAGCTTGCGGGCGACGTAGTTCGAGACGTCGGCCTGGGTAAGGCCGCGGGCGGCGAGCTCTTCGTTGCTCAGGTTGAAGAGGTCGCGCGACACTTCAGCGGCGGCGATGGCGCGGTCGACCGAGCGGACGAAATCGCCGAACCCGGCGAAGAAGCTGTAGACGGAGGTGACGGCGCGGGCCCAGTTGGCGAACGGGAGGGCGTCGGCATTGATCGGGGTCTTCATGGCAGTATCCTTAGGCTCTTGCTCGGTTGGCCGCGCCCCTATGGCGCCGCCGCGACGGGCTGTTCATTTGGTGCACGACATAACTATGCCCCAGGGAGCCATTCTTCCAGTGCATTGTTAACAGGTGAGCCATGCGTGTGGTGAATGATCTCTGGGCTGTGTAAGAAAAAGTTCATGTTTCCATGCTGTTATCCCGGGTTCGGCGGCGCCGTGCCCTTGCAGAACCGGTCGTTGAAGACCAAGGTTTAGAAATGGCGACGCCGTTCGATACAGGTCTTTCCGGACACCCCAACGCCCCCCGTGACGCCGCGCTTGAGGCTCTGCTGACTTCGGCAGGCGCAAAGGTCGTTCTGTCGCCGCCGTCGTTGGCGGCTTTGCGCGATCTGCTGGCGGGCGTGTTGGCGGCTCCGGAGGACGTCGACGGAGACGCAGCCTGGCTCCCGCTGGTCGTCCGCGACCCAGATCCGGCTTTGGCTGACGCCGTCCGTGGGCTGAAAGCCAGCCTTCGCCATGGGCGGCCGGGAATCAGGCCGCGCGACCGCACGGTTGCGGCGACGCGTTTGGATTCCCTACGGGCTCAGCTTGCGAACCGCGGCCTCGACGGTTTGATCGTGCCGCTATCGGATCCTCATCAGCTCGAGAATCCGCCGCCGTCGGCCCGGCGGCTTCGTTGGCTGACCGGCTTCACCGGATCGGCCGGTGCCGCGGTCGTGCTCTCGCGCGAGGCGGCGCTGTTCGTCGACGGACGCTACACGTTGCAAGCGGAGCGCGAGGTGGACCCGGCGCTCTATCGCCACCATCACATCACTGAGCGGCCGCCCGCCGACTGGATCGCGGCGAACGTCGGATCGGGGGCGAAGATCGGATTTGATCCGTGGACGATGACCGAGGACGAGATCGCCCGCTACACGGCGGCGCTCTTGCCGGTCGGTGTGGCGCTGGTACCGGCCGAGCCGAATCCGATCGATGCGATCTGGACCGATCGTCCGCCCGCGCCCATCTCGCGCGTGCGCATCCACGATGCGCGGTACGCGGGGACTCCCTCGGAGGAGAAGCGCCGCACGCTGGCGGCCACACTCGCCGCCCAAGGCATCGATGTCGCCGTCCTGACGCTCCCCGACTCCATCGCGTGGCTTCTGAACGTGCGCGGCGGCGACGTCGCCTGCTCTCCGCTTATGCTGGCGTTCGCGCTGCTGCACTCGGACGGCCGGGTCGATCTGTTCGTCGACGGCCGTAAGCTCACATCGGAGGTGCGTGCCTACCTCGGATCGGACGTGACGCTGAATCCCGTCGACGGATTCCCTGCTGCGCTCGGCCGTCTCGGTGCTCGCAGCGCGTCCGTGTTGGTCGACCCGGCGACGGCGCCGGCGGCGGTCTTCGGGCGCCTCAGCGGGGCGAAGATCACCCGGGGCGCCGATCCTTGCCAGTCGCCGAAGGCCTGCAAGACGGAGGTCGAGATCCGCGGCATGCGTACCGCTCACGAGCGGGACGGCGTCGCGATGGTGCGGTTCCTCGCCTGGCTGGAAGGCGCGGTCGCCGCCGGGATCGATGAGCTCGGCGTTGCCGACAATCTCCTGCGTTTCCGCGCCGAGGGCGAGCTGTTCCGCGGTCTGAGCTTCGCGACCATTGCCGGAGATGGGCCTAACGGCGCGATCGTTCACTATCACTCGTCCCCCGATACCAACCGCGCATTGTCACCGGGCGACGTCTTCCTGCTGGATTCGGGTGCGCAGTATTGGGATGGCACCACCGACGTGACACGCACCATGGCGGTGCCGGGCGCTCCCGCTTCCCGCGACGCGCGGGACGCATTCACCCGCGTGCTCAAGGGCCACATCGCGCTCGCCCGCGCCCGCTTCCCGGAGGGGACCTCGGGGTCGCAGCTCGACGCGCTGGCGCGTCTGCCGTTGTGGGAGGTCGGGCTCGACTACGATCACGGCACCGGGCACGGCGTCGGCCACTACCTCGGCGTCCATGAAGGGCCGCAGCGCATCTCCAAGGTGCCGAATCGCGTGGCGCTCCGGCCCGGCATGGTGGTGTCGATCGAGCCCGGTTACTACCGTACCGGCGGCTTCGGTATCCGCATCGAAAATCTCGCGGTGGTGACGCCTGCGGGCCATGGTGAGCGGCGCATGCTCGGGTTCGAAGCCCTGACACTGGTGCCGATCGACCGCGTCATGATCCTCCCGGAATTGCTCACCCCCGACGAGGCCGCGTGGCTCGATGCCTATCATCGCCGCGTGCGCGAGCGGCTGATCGGCCGCCTCGACGGCGCAGCGGCCGCGTGGCTCGAGCGCGCGACCGAGCCGCTCCGCGCCTGATACGCCGCACGCCGGCGTTAACCCTGGATCGCCCGCGATCCCGGCGCCCGCCTCAGTGGCGGCACGGATGCATCGAATTTGAATAAATCCTAACGGGCCTTTAACACGCCGCTAAGTACCTTCTCCCGGTACGAGAGAGCGGCGCCCGCGCGCCGCCGATCTCCGTGCGCCGGGAGGGCGTGATGAGGTTTGTGCGTGCACAGGTAAGTGCCGTTGCGATCGAGGCCACGCGCAGGCTGCGTGAGACCCGTGGTGTGCGCCTGCTGCTGGCGGCCTTCGGGTGGGCCAACCTCGTGCTCGGCATCGTCGGCCTGTTCGTGCCGGTGATGCCGACGATGGTGTTCCTCCTCATCGCGCTGTGGGCGCTGTCGGAAAGCTCCGCCCCCGGCTACCAGTGGCTCCGTCAGCATCCGCGGTTCGGCGAGACGCTCCGCGCATGGGACGATCGCCGCGCCCTGCCGAAGCAGGCCAAGTTGCTGTCGGTGTCGGGGCTCGCATCGAGCGGTGCGTTCGTCGCCGTCCTCGGGGACGCCGACTGGACGTGGTCGCTCGCGATGTGTGCGCTGCTCGCTGCGGCGGCGGTCTACATCATGACCCGCCCGGACGCGCGACTCGGCGAACGTCCGTTGTGAGCTAGCCCCGGGCGGCGCCGATCAGGGCCAGCCACTCGTCCTCGCTCAAGGTGGCCACGCCGAGCGTCCGCGCCTTGTCGGCCTTCGAACCGGCATCGGCGCCGACCACGAGGTAATCCGTCTTTTTTGAGACCGATCCGGCGACCTTCGCGCCGAGCTCCTCTGCCTGTCGTTCGGCGGCCTGCCGTTTCATCGTCGCGAGCGTCCCCGTGAACACCACGGTCTTGCCCGCGACCGGCGAGTTCGCCGGTGCGCGCGGTATCCGTACCGGTTCGACCCGCACCCCGGCGCGATCGAGCGCGTCGAGCGCCTCCAGGTTGTGGCGCTCGACGAAGAAGTCGACGATGTCGTCGGCCATGCTGATGCCGATCCCGGCGATCGAGGTCAGGCGCGCGTACGCCTCGCCGATCAGCTCCGGCTTCTTTTCATCGGGGTGCTTCCGACGTTCCGTGCCGGCCGCGATCATGTCGTCGCGCCATCCCTCGACGGTGCCGTAGGCGCGGGCCAGTAGCTTCGCCGTCGCCTCGCCGACCTGCGGGATGCCGAGGGCGTAGATGTAGCGTTCGAAGGCGATGTGGCGGCGCGTCTCGATCGCCGCGAGCAAGTTGTCGATCGACTTGGCGCCCCAGCCTTCGCGGTCGAGAAGCTCGGCTCGCTTGTCCTTGAGGCGGAAGATGTCGGCCGGCGTCTTGATCAGCCCGTCCTCCCAGAACGCGGCAATGTTCCGTTCCCCCAGCCCCTCGATGTCGAAGGCGTCCCGCGAGGCGAAGTGAATCAACCGCTCGACCGACTGCGTCGAGCAGATCAGGCCGCCGGTGCACCGGCGGGCGGCCTCGCCCTCCTTGCGCACCGCAAGGCTGCCGCACACCGGACAGTGATCCGGCATGACGAATTTCCGGGTGCCTTTCGGTCGTTTGTCCAGCACCACGGCAACGACCTGCGGGATGACGTCGCCCGCGCGCTGGACGATGACGGTGTCGCCGGCGCGGAAATCCTTGCGGGCGACCTCATCCTCGTTGTGCAGAGTGGCGCGGGAGACGGTCACGCCGCCGACGGATACCGGCTCGAGGATGGCGTAAGGTGTGAGGACGCCGGTCCGTCCGACTGAAATGCCGATCTCGTTGAGGCGGGTCTGGGCCTGCTCGGCCGGGTATTTGTGGGCGATGGCCCAGCGTGGCGCGCGGCTCACCATCCCGAGCGCTTCTTGCCAGTCGAAGCGGTTCACCTTGTAGACGACGCCGTCGATATCGTAGTCGAGCTTCGGGCGTTCCGCGCCGATTGCGGCGTGGAACGCGATCGCTTCCTCGGGACCCTTGCACAGCCTCACCAGTGGGTTCACCGCGAACCCCCAGGCCTTCAGCTTGTGAAGGAATTCCCCATGGGTGCGTCCCACCGGGCCGGACACCTCGCCCAACGCATAGGCGAAGACATGCAGCGGGCGGCGCGCGGTCACCTCGGGGTCCATCTGACGGAGACTCCCCGCGGCGGCATTGCGCGGATTGGCGAATGTGCTCTCACCAGCCTCCGCGCGCGCCGCGTTGAGCTTCGCGAAGGCGCCCTTGGCGATGTAAACCTCGCCGCGGACCTCGATCACGTCCGGGACCTTCCCGTGCAGCGTTTTCGGCAGGTCCTTGATCGTGCGCAGGTTCGCGGTGACGTCCTCGCCCTCGACGCCGTCGCCGCGCGTCGCGCCTTGCACGAACCGTCCCTTCTCATATCGGAGCGAGATCGACAGGCCGTCGATCTTCGGCTCGCCGACGATCTCGATCGGCTCGTCGGGTTTCAGGCTGTGCTCGCGCTCGAGGGCGCGCCGGATGCGGGCGAAGAAATTGCGCACGTCGTCGTCGTCGAAGGCATTGTCAAGCGACAGCATCGGAACGCGGTGGCGCACCTTGGCGAAGCCCGCCGCTGGCGCCGCACCAACGCGCTTTGTCGGGCTGTCCTCGCGGACGAGGTCGGGAAAGCGCTTTTCGATCGCCTCGTTGCGACGGCGAAGATCGTCATATTCGGCGTCCGAGATCAGGGGCGCGTCGTTCTGATAGTACGCGGCGTCGTGCTCCTTGATCTCCTTCGCAAGGCGGGCGAGCTCGGACTCGGCCTGCGCGCGGGTCAGGTCGCCGACCGGGAGGATCGTCAGGTTCTTCGTGGTCATGCGGGCAATATCGGGACCTCAGGCGTTGCCCGCAAGCAGACGATCCGCGGCGGCGCGGGCCTCGTCGGTGACACGGGCGCCCGCCAGCATCCGGGCGATCTCCTCGCGACGGAGCGTCGGCTCGAGCATGCGGACATCGGCGGTTGCGCCTTGCGACGCGACCCTCTTCTCGACCCTGAGATGCCGGTCGCCGCGCGCCGCGACCTGCGGCGAGTGCGTGACGACGATGACTTGCCGCTTGCGGGCCAGCTTTGCCAGTCGCTCTCCGACCGCGGCGGCGGTGGCGCCTCCGATCCCTGCATCGACCTCGTCGAACACCAGCGTGGTCGCGTCGCCGGCTGCGGCGAGCGCCACCTTGAGGGCGAGCATGATGCGCGACAGCTCGCCGCCGGACGCGACCTTGCCGAGAGGGCCGGGTGCGGCGCCGGGAATGGTTGCGATCTCGAAGGCGATGCGCTCGAGGCCGTCGGGGCCAGCATCGGCCTCCGCTATGCTTTCGAGCCGGGTGCGGAAGACCGCTTTCTCCAGCTTCAGCGGCTTGAGCTCGCGGCCGACGATCGCGTCTAGCTCGGACGCGGCCTTCGCGCGTGCGGCGCTGAGCGCCTTCGCGGCACCGAGAAAGGCATCGCGCGCGGCCTTAGTCTTTGCAGCGAGAGCCTTGGTCGAGTCGGCCCCTTGGTCGAGCGCCGCCAGTCGCTCGCGGACATCGGCGAGCAGCGCCGGCAGGCGCTCGGGCGCGACGTTATGTTTCCGGGCAAGCTCGCGAATTCCGAACAGGCGCTCCTCGATCGCTTCGAGCCGCCGCGGATCGGGATCGAGCTCGCGGGCGAGGGCGTCGAGCGCCGCTTCGGCCTCGGTCGCCTCGATGGCCGCGGCTTCGAGCGCCTTGAGCGCCGGCGCGAGGCGCTCCCCGGCGCTCGCGGCCTGGCGCGCGAGCATGCGGTGGGCGCTGTTGAGCGCGCCGGCGACGCCCCGTCCATGTCCGATCTCGGCACGTGCCGCCGCGACGGTTTCCGCAAGCCGCGTCGCTCCCAACAGGAAGGCCCGTTCCTCCGCGAGCTTCGGCTCCTCTCCCTCCCTGGGATCGAAGGCGGCGAGCTCGGATTCGGCGTGCCGAAGGAGACTCTCCTCCGCACGCGCCCGTTCCGTCGCCGTGCGAGCATCGCTCTCGGCTGAAGCGGCTTCGCGCCATGCGGCATACGCCGTGCGTGTCGTCGCCGCGAGCGCCGCGTTGTCCGCGAAGGAATCGAGCAGCGCGCGATGGGTCGCCGGATCGAGCAGTCCGTGTGCCTCGCTCTGGCTTTCGATCTCCACCAGGAGCGACCCGAGGTCGCGGAGAAACCCGACGCTTACCGGCTCGTCGTTGGCAAACGCGCGTGAGCGTCCGTCGGAGCCGACGACGCGACGCAGGACCAGCGAATTCTCCGCATCCATCCCGCGCTCGGCGAGCAGCGCCCGCGCCGGATGGTTGCCGGGGAGCGCGAACTCGGCGGTCGCCGTCGCGCGTTCGGCGCCTCGCCGCACGACAGTGCCTTCGGCCCGCGCGCCGAGCGCGAGTCCGAGGGCATCGAGCAGGATGGACTTGCCGGCACCGGTCTCGCCGGTCAGCACGGTCAGTCCTTCCGAAAGACGGAGATCCAGGCGGTCGATGACGACTAGATCACGGATCGATAGCGCCACCAGCATCGCCGGCAGGCTCTCAGAACACCGAGTTCCAGACGCGGCCCAGCCATGACGTCTGGCTCTCCTTGGGCTCGAGGTTCGCGCCGGTCAGGAGATTGTAAGCGTCGACGTACCAATCGCTGCCTGGGAAGTTGTGTCCCAGGACCGCGGCTGAGGCTTGGGCCTCCTCGGTGAGCCCGATGGTGAGATATGCCTCTGTCAGGCGTTCGAGTGCTTCGGGCACATGCGAGGTGGTCTGGTAGACCTCGACGACGCGGCGGAAGCGATTGATGGCGGCCAGGTACTGATTGCGCTTCATATAGAAGCGTCCGATGTCCATCTCCTTGCCGGCGAGATGGTCACGCGTCAGGTCGATCTTGATCTGCGCGTCGCGCGCGTACTGGCTATCGGGAAAGCGCCGGACCACGTCTTGGAGCCCCGCCATCGCCTGCTGGGTGATCTCCTGGTCGCGGCTGATGTCGGTGATGCGCTCGTAATAGCAGAGCGCCTTCAGGTAGTAGGCGTAGGGCGCGTCGCGGCTGCCGGGGTGAAGCTGAATGAAGCGATCGAGCGCGGTCAGTGCCTGCTCGTACTTGTTCGAGGCGTAGAGCGCATACGCAGACATAAGCTGCGCCTTGTTCGCCCACACCGAGTACGGGTGCTGCCGGTCGACCTCGTCGAAGTACTTGATCGCCTCGACTGGGTTCCGGTTGATGGTCAGCTCGCTCATCGCCCGGTTGAAGAGGGTTTCCGGAGGCGCGTCGGGCACGGTCTTCGGCTCCGACGCAGCGCATGCCGCGAGCCCATATGTGAGCGCGAGGACGGCGGCCAGTCGGGCGGACCGGCGAGCGGAGAAGCGAAGCGCGGCTGTGAAACGCGAAACGGGCATTGGCTTGTGAGGGGAATGGTGAACGACGCGGCCGGACTATACCACGCGTGGCGGGACGCCCCTAGGCCGCCGAGCGGCCGCGGAATCCGTCGAAAAGGAAAGGGCCGGCAAGCCGGCCCTGTCGTGCGGGGAAGCTGCGCTGTTTAGGCGCGAACGGCCACCAGCGGCCGGGTATCCGGCGTCGCGACGCCGAGCAGCGATGCCGACATGGGCTCGATGGAAAAGGCGGTCACGTCGGAGAACAGCTCTACCAGCAGCCGGTGATTGAGCCGGTGACCGGTGCGGAAGCCATCGAACCGCCCGATCAGCGGGGCGCCGGCGAGATAGAGATCCCCGAGGCAATCGAGGGTCTTGTGACGGACAAACTCGTCGTCGTAGCGCAGACCGTCCTCGTTCATGACCTTGGCGCCGCTGACGACCACCGCGTTCTCGAGTGAGCCGCCGCGCAGCATCCCCGCGGCGCGCATGTGGCTGATCTCGTTCTCGAAGCCGAACGTGCGGGCGCGGGCGATCTCGGCCTTAAAGGCGCCGTCGGTGAGATCGAACGCCAGCGTCTGGCGGGCAACGAGCGTGTTGGAGAAATCGATGGCGAGGTCGACGGTAAAGCCGGCGGCCGGAGTCAAGGAAGCGCGCTTGCCGTCGTGGGTCACGGCGATCGGCTTGTGCACGACGACCGCGCGGCGGGGCTCTGCCTGCTCGACCGTGCCGGCGCACTCGACCAGGAACACAAACGGGGCGGCACTGCCGTCCATAATCGGAACTTCGGGGCCGTTCAGCTCGACGAGCACGTTGTCGATGCCAAGGCCGGCGAACGCCGCCATGAGGTGCTCGATCGTCTGGATCTCGACGCCGTCCTTGTTGGCGATCGCGGTGCAGAGCGTCGAGTCGACGACGTTGCGCCAGTCGGCCGCGATCTCCGCTTCGCCGCGCACGATGTCGGTGCGGCGGAAGACGATGCCGTGATTCACCTCGGCCGGGTGCAGCGTCATGGCGACGCGCGCGCCGGTGTGCAGCCCGACGCCCGAGCAGGTGATGGCGTTCTTGAGAGTCTTCTGGAACACGAACTCAACCATGGCCGTGGTAACCGGTAGCAAAAAAGTGGCTCCAGGAAGTGGTTGTATCGCCACCGCCCGGAGCCCTCAAATCACTCATTGTTACCGACTGTTACGTCGTTAACGGTCGGATTTTCCGGAGTTTTGTTAACGCTCCTTCAATCCTTGATCAAAACTCCGTCAGTTCGCCTGACGGCGAAGAAACGCCGGAATGTCGAGCAAATCGTCATCGCCGGCCGCCCGTGGCGCCGGCCCCTCGAGACCGCCGAGTTCCGGCTGGGCAGGAGGTTCGGCGTTGACTTCGGCCTTCGGCTCCACGGCTTTCGGCTCCGGCCGGGCCGGCTCCGGAAGCGGCAGCGACGCTTCGGCGGGCGGTACCTTGATGGTCGGCGCGGTAGCACGGGTGATCACCGGCTCCGCCTGACGAGCGGGGCGGCGGCTGGAGTTGGCGACGATCTCGAGGATCGACGTCCAGCGCTTCTTGGCCGGCGGCTGACCGCCATTGACCAGGGCCGCCTCGTTCATCGGGTTCGCCCGCTGCGCCGGCTCGGCCCGCATGCCGGTCTTCGAGTCGACCGGCGGCGGCGGGACGAAGTGGTCGGCCTTCGCCGCGGGCGCGGGCGCCTGAGCCGCGGCAGGGGTCTGGGCGACGGGTGCCGGAGCGGGTGGAGCGACGACTGGCTCGGCCTTCGCCTCGACCTGCGGCTGGGCGACCGCGGCCTCGACCACCGCGGCCTCCATGCGGGCCGGCTCATGCTGCAGAGCCGTCGCGCCATGGACGATCGGCTGCGGCGCGGGCGTGCCGCCCATCGCCGTCGCCATCGCCGCGGGCGAGGGCGTGCGGGTCACCGGCTTGGCCTGATCGCGGTTGACCAAGCTGATGACGCGCGGCGCCTTCGGCTGCGCCGCGGCCTCGGCCTCGATGCCGGTGGCGATCACCGAGATCCGGATGCGGCCCTCGAGTGCCGGATCGAACGTCGAGCCGAAGATGATGTTCGCTTCGGGATCGACTTCTTCGCGGATGCGGTTCGCCGCCTCATCGACCTCGTACAGGGTCATGTCCATCGACCCGGTGATGTTGATGAGGACGCCGCGTGCGCCTTTCATCGACACATCGTCGAGCAGCGGGTTGTTGATGGCCGCCTCGGCCGCGTCGAGCGCGCGACGCTCGCCGGTGCCTTCGCCGGTGCCCATCATCGCCTTGCCCATCTCGCTCATGACCTGCCGCACGTCGGCGAAGTCGAGGTTGATGAGGCCCGGCATCACCATCAGGTCGGTGACGCCGCGGACGCCGGAGTGAAGGACGTCGTCGGCCATCTTGAAGGCCTCGGCGAACGTCGTCTTCTCGTTGGCGATCCGGAACAGGTTCTGGTTCGGGATCACGATGAGCGTGTCGACGAACTGCTGCAGCTCCTGGATGCCCGATTCGGCGA
The DNA here is from genome assembly GCA_050260515.1 of Gemmatimonas sp. GTDB lineage: Bacteria > Pseudomonadota > Alphaproteobacteria > SMXQ01 > SMXQ01 > DATJIG01. Next base: position 36,300 of record JBLNCI010000045.1, on the reverse strand, counting down.
GCCGCATGCGGTGGATGCCCTCGAACTGGAAGGGCTTCGTGACCACGCCGACCGTCAGGATGCCGAGCTCGCGCGCGGCGCGGGCGATCACGGGAGCGGCGCCGGTGCCGGTGCCGCCGCCCATGCCGGCGGTGATGAACGCCATGTTGGCGCCGTGGAGATGCTCGAGGATATCCTCGATCGCCTCCTCGGCGGCGGAGCGGCCGACGTCGGGACGAGCCCCGGCGCCGAGGCCCTGGGTCAGCGAGCGACCGAGCTGGATCTTGCGGGTCGCGAGCGACTGGGCGAGCGACTGCGCGTCGGTGTTGCAGACCACGAACTCGACGCCTTCGAGCTCGGAGCGGATCATGTTGTTGACGGCATTGCTGCCGGCGCCGCCGACGCCGAGCACGGTGATGCGCGGCTTCAACGCGACCTCTTGGGTGGGTATGGACATGTTGATCATCGATGCCTCCACATTGGCTGGGAGAGGGTTGATTGGAGAAGCATTGGACGGACGGTCTGGGAATGCCGGGTGCCCAGACCGGCGAAGCGGCGGCCGCGCCGGCGGTCACGCCGGGTCGGTCGCCGCGAAGGCGCGCCCGCCGGGACGAATCCCGCCGGACGGGTGGGAAGGGGTGCGGAGGCGGTCCTAGAAGTTCTCACGGAACCACAAGCCGAAGCGGCCGAAGAGGCCGTTCGACTCCTCCTTCTTGGCGCGTCCGCTGAAGGCGCCCTCGGGCGCCAGCGCGTGACGGCTGGTTGCGTAGGTCAGCAGGCCCGCGGCGGTGGCGAAGGCCGGGCCGCCGGTCGCTTCGGCAAGGCCGAGGATGCGGAGCGGGCGGCCGCGGCGGACCTGCTTGTCGAGCACCTGCGCCGCGAGCTCGGGCACGCCCTGGAGCTGCGAGGCGCCGCCGACCAGGACGACACGGCGGCCGGCGCGGCGATCGAAGCCGCTGGTCTCGAGTAGCGCGCGGGCCTGCTCGAACGTCTCCTCGATGCGCGGCTGGATGATCGAGGTCAGGATCGAGCGCGGCACGTGGTTCGCGTGCTCGCGGTCCTCCTCGCCGACCAGCGGCACGTCGATGATCTCGCGGTCGTCGGTGGGGGACGGCAGGCAGCTGCCGTAGAGCGTCTTCATCCGTTCGGCGTGGGCGAGCGGCGTGGAGAGGCCGCGGGCGATATCGCTGGTGACGTGGGCGCCGCCGATCGCGACCGTGTCGGTATGGACCAGGTTGCCATCGAGGAAGACGGCGATGGACGTCGTGCCGCCGCCCATGTCGATCACAGTCGCGCCGAGGTTCATCTCGTCCTCGACCAGGCAGGCGAGGCCCGCGGCGTAGGGAGAGGCGACGAGTCCCGCGACGTCGAGGTGGCAGCGCTCGACGCAGGTCTTGAGCGTGCGCACCGCGCCCGCGCTCGCGGTGATCGCGTGCATCTTGACCCCGAGGGTCTCGCCGTACATGCCGCGCGGATCGCGGATGCCGCGTGAGCCGTCGATGGTGTAGCCGACGGGCACGCAGTGGATCAGCTCGCGGTCTGACCGCGCGGCCGACGCGCGCCCGTAGGACACGACGCGGCGCATGTCGGCGTCGTTGACCTCGTGGCCGGCGATCGAGACCTCGAACGACAGCGTCTGCGACATCGGCTGCCCGCCGGACAGGTTGACGATCACCTCGCGGATCGTCTCGCCCGCCATCTGCTCGGCGGCGTGGACCGCGGCGATGATCGACAGCTCGGCGGCCTCGACGTCGACGATCTCGCCGGCGCGGATGCCTTCGGAGCCGTGATGGCCGATGCCGACGACGCGGAGATTGCCGTCGTCGTCGGCCTTGGCGATGAAGCAGCAGAGCTTGGTGGAGCCGACGTCGAGTGCGGCGATCAGCTCGTTCTTTCCTTTTACCAACGCCATGGTCTAGCCCCGTGTTGCGGTGTTGCGGTGTTCACGCGCTCTTGCCCTTTGCCCCCGGCTTGGGCGCGTCGGCCGGCGGGTGCGCGAGGCGCACCGTGAGCCGGTCGGGAAGTCTCATGTCGACGACCGAGACGTCGCGGGCGAGCAGCTGCTCGTGGCGATCGGCCTCGGCGAGCCGCGCCCACGCGCGGCCCGGGTCGGTTTCGGGAAGCTGGATCTGCACGCCGCCGGTGAGCCGCACGTCCCAGCGCCGCGCGCCGACGTAGGTCAGCGCCTCGATGCGGCGGTAGAGATCGGGTTCGGCGGCGAGCAGGCCGAGGATGGTGCGCGCGGCGCGGGGCGCGTCCTCGCCGATGACGATCGGAAGTTCGCGGAAGCGCGACAGGTCGTCGCGGGTGAGCACGCGGCCGTCGCTGTCGACCACGGAGAGTTGCCCGTCCTTCTGCCACAGCGCGAGCGGCACCCGCTCGACCAGGCGGACGAAAATGATGTCCGGGAGCTGGCGCTCGACCACCGCCGTCTTGACCCACGGCAGCTCCTCGATGCGCGCCCGCGCTGCTTCCGGGTCGACATCGAGCATCGGGGTTCCGCGGGCGAGATCGAGCGCCGCGAGGATGTCCTCGCGCGGGGTCTCGGCGCGGCCTTCGACCAGCACGTCCTGGACGGTGAGGCCGAACGACGCCGTCGCGCCCACGATCCGTTCGCGAACGTGCGCGGCCGCGGTCTTGTAGGACGCGTTCTTCCACAGGGTCAGGCTGCCGGTGGCGACGCCGCCGACCAGCAGCAACGCGCCCGCGCCGATGGCCGCCGGCTTCACCCAGCGCGGGGTCACGCGGCGGCGCGGCGCGGCGGTCTGCTTCTTGTTCTTACGGGCGCGACCTAGCGCGGGCATGACGCGTCCTCCACCATCCAGTCGACCAGTTGTTCGAAGCCGATGCCACGATGCGCGGCGATCTCGGGCACCAGCGACAGCGGCGTCATTCCGGGCTGCGTGTTGACCTCGAGCACGTAGAACTGTCCGTCGCCGTCCTCGTCGAAGCGGAGATCGGCGCGCGACACGCCGCGGCAGCCGAGCGTGCGGTGAGCGGCGAGTCCGATCGCGAGCACCTCCTCGTAGCGCTCGCGCGGCAGCGGCGCGGGCATGAGGTGGTCGGCCTTGCCTTCGGTGTATTTCGCCTCGTAGCTGTAGAAGCCGCTCTTGGGCCGGATCTCCAGCGCGCCGAGCGCGCGATCGCCCATCACAGCGACGGTGATCTCGCGGCCGGGGATGTAGCGCTCCACCAGAACGTGTTCGCCATACGGCCACGAACTCGCATCGAATGCTCGCTCGCCCTCGCGGACGATGCGGACGCCGACGCTCGACCCTTCGTTCACGGGCTTCACGACGTAGGGCGGCGTCATCACGCGACCGGCAATGACGTCGTCGCGATGGGCGACGACGCCCTCGGCGACGCGCAGCCCGGCCTGGGCGAAGAGTTTGCGCGCCATGGGCTTGTCCATCGCGACCGCGGACGCGAGCACCCCAGAGTGGGTGTAGGGAATCTCGAGGATCTCGAGCACGCCCTGCGCGCAGCCGTCCTCGCCGAAGCGACCGTGGAGCGCGTTGAACACGACGTCGGGACGCGGTGTAAGCTTCGCGACCAGTCCGGCGATATCGCGGTTGAGGTCGATCGTCATGACCTCGTGGCCGAGTGCGCGCAGCGCGCGCGCGACCGCGGCGCCCGACACCAGCGAGACCTCACGTTCGGCGGACCAGCCGCCCATCAGCACGGCGACGCGGCGCTTGGTCATGGCGCCTCCGTCCGCGACACGGGTTTCAGCGCGCCATTCGGTGGCACGCCGATGCGGCGGATCTCCCATTCGAGCCGGACGCCCGAGTTCTGGAACACGCGGCGCCGCACTTCTTCGCCGAGCGCCTCGATGTCGGCGGCGGTCGCCGTGCCGGTGTTGATCAGGAAGTTGCAGTGCTTCTCCGACACCATCGCGCCGCCGCGGGTCAGGCCGCGGCATCCGGCGGCGTCGATGAGCTGCCACGCCTTGCGTCCCTGCGCTTCCGGATCGTCGGGATTCTTGAAAGTCGACCCACCGGTGCGGACGCGGACCGGCTGGCTGTCCTCGCGCGTCGCGCGGATTTCGTCGATGCGCGCCGCGATCGTGGAGGCATCGCCCGGCCGAGCCTGCAGCCGCGCGCTGGTGACGATCCAATCCTCCGGCAATTCGGAGTGGCGGTAGGTCAGGCGCAGATCGGTGGGGGTAAGCGTGTGCAGGTTGCCTTCAGCGTCGACCGCCTCCGCGCTGATCAGCACGTCCTTGATCTCCCCGCCGAACGCGCCGGCGTTCATGCGCACGGCACCACCGATGGTTCCGGGAATGCCCGACAGGAACTCGAGGCCGGCGAGGCGCGCGTCGAGCGCGACCTTCGCGACGTTGAGGTCGAGCGCGGCGGCGCCCGAGACGACCTCGTCGCCCTCGGTGCGAATCTCCGCGAATCCGCGGCCGAGCCGGATCACAACGCCGGGCACCCCGCCGTCGCGCACGAGAAGATTGGAGCCGACGCCGATCACCGTCACCGGGACATCGGAGGGGCGGCCCTTCAGGAACGCGACGAGGTCGTCGCGGTCGACAGGACGAAACATCACGTCGGCGGGGCCACCCACGCGGAACCATGTGATCCGGGCGAGATCCGCGTTCTCGGTGTAGCGTCCGCGCACCGCGGGCAGCCGCGCCACGAGGGAGGTGTTGCTGTGGCCGACCGGCATCATGCCGCCCCTCCGCGGCCGTCGGTCGAACCTTGCGCCTTCGCGAGCGCGGCGGGCAGCGCGGCCGCCCAGTACGTGATCGAGCCCGCGCCGAGACAGACGACGACGTCGCCGGGCTTCGTCCGCTCGGCGATCATCGCCGCCAGGGCATCCTGGTTCGGCAGGGCGACGGCCGCGTGATGGCCGTGGGTGGTGAGCCCGGCGACGAGATGGTCGCGGTCGGCGCCCGCGATCGGCGCCTCGCCGGCGGGATAGACGTCCGCCACCATGACGATGTCGGCATCGTTGAAGCAGGTGCAGAATTCCTCGAAGAGGTCGCGCAGCCGCGTGTAGCGGTGGGGCTGCATGACGGCGACGACCTTCCCGGAGAACGCATCGCGCGCGGCGCGCAGCACCGCGGCGATCTCCACCGGATGATGGGCGTAGTCGTCGATGACGGTGACGCCGCCAGCCTCGCCGACGCGCGTGAAGCGGCGCTTCACGCCGGCGAACCCCGCGAGACCTTCGCGGATGACGTTGTCCTCGAGACCCATCTCGCGGGCGACGGCGATCGCCGCGCAGGCGTTCTGGACGTTGTGGCGGCCGTACATCGGCAGCTTGAGGTCGCGGATCGTGCCTTCGGCACCGGCGCCGCCTTCGGCCGCGCGCTCCGAGACGACGACGTCGAAGCGCGCGCCGTCGGGTCCGAGCTTCACGTTGATGGCGCGCACGTCGGCCTGCGGGCTGAGCCCGTATGTCACGACCTTGCGGTCGGCGAGCTTCGGGATCAGCGCCTGAACCTCGGGATGGTCGAGGCACAGCGCAGCGAACCCGTAGAACGGGATGTTCTGCACGAACGACAGGAACGCGCGGCGCACCGAGTCGAAGTCGCCGTAGAAATCGAGGTGCTCGGGATCGATGTTGGTGACGACGGCGATCGTCGCCGGGAGCTTGACGAAGGTGCCGTCGGACTCATCGGCCTCGACCACCATCCAGTCGCCGTCGCCGAGCCGCGCGTTCGAGCCAGAGGCCGACAGGATACCGCCGACGATCACCGTTGGATCGAGTCCGGCATGCTCGAGAATCGCGGAGACGAGCGACGTCGTCGTCGTCTTGCCGTGGGTCCCGCCGACGGCGACCGACCACTTGAGGCGCATGAGCTCGCCGAGCATCTCGGCGCGGCGCACGACCGGCAGCAGCTTCGCGCGGGCCGCCTGGACCTCGGGGTTGTCGGCCTTGATCGCCGACGAGACGACGATCACCTGGGCGTCTCCGAGGTTCTCCGCCGCATGGCCGACGGATACCGGTATGCCCATGTCACGCAGACGCTTCACGTTGGCGCTGTCGGCGACGTCGGAGCCCTGAACCGAGTACCCGAGATTGTGCAGCACCTCGGCGATACCGCTCATGCCGATGCCGCCGATGCCGACGAAGTGCAGCGTGCCGATCGAGAGAGGGAGCGCCCTCATGCGCCGACCGCCTTTCCGCCGCCGTTCCGAGGCGCAGTGTTGTCGTTTTCGTCGCGGGCGAGCACCGCGCGCGCGGGGCAGAGGCCCGCGACCAGCACGGCGAGATTGCTTGCGGCCTCCGAAGTGCCGAGGTCGCGCGCGGCCTCGGCCAGGCGCGTGAGGTTCGGCGGATACCCGAACAGCAGCTTGAGGCGCGTCGCCAATGTCTCGGCATCGAATGCGGTCTGCGGGATCAGCACAGCGGCGTCGACGGCTTCGAGAGCGCGCGCGTTGGCGGTCTGATGGTCGTCCGCCGCGTGCGGATACGGCACGAGGATCGCCGGCCGCCCGGCGCAGGTGATCTCGGCGATCGTGGACGCTCCGGCACGGCCGATGAAGAGATGGGTCGTGCCGAGCCGCGCGGCGAGGTCCGTGAAGAAGGGCGCGACCTCGGCCTCTATGCCGTTGGCCTTGTAGGCGGCGCGCACCGCGTCGAGGTCCTCGGGGCGGGCCTGCTGGGAGACCACGAGGCGACGACGCATGTCGTCCGGCAGCCGCTCGAGCGCCGCGGGAACGACCGACGCGAACACCGTCGCTCCCTGAGACCCGCCGGTGACCAGGATGCGGATCGGCTCTTGCGGACCCGGCGCACTGTAAGGAGTGCCGCGGAGCGCCTTCACTGCGCTCCGAACCGGGTTTCCGGTCATCACCACTTTGCTTCGGTCAGCGGCGCGCATACCCGCGACCTCGCGGAACGAGGTGGCGATCGCGCTCACGCGCGGCGCCATCAAGCGGTTCGCGCGGCCCATCAGCGCATTCTGCTCGTGGATGACGGTCGGGATGCACAGCGACGTCGCCGCCCACATCGCCGGAACAGAGGTATAGCCGCCGAAGCCGACGACGACGCTCGGCTTCAGGTCCCGGAACAGCCGTCGCGATTGCAGGCCGCCGCGCAGCAGCGTGAGGCCGCCGCGGACACGGTTGATCCAGCCGCCGCTCATACGGCTCGAGCTGATGGTATGGGTGGGCAGTTGGCCGAGCTCGCCCTTGTAGGCTTCGCCGCGTTTGTCGGTGAACAGCGCGAGCGTGTAGCCGCGCTCGCGCAGCGCTTCGGCCAGCGACTCGGCCGGGAATACGTGGCCGCCGGTGCCGCCGGCGACGAGCACGATCGGGTGACGCTGCGATTGGGCTTGGTAGGCGGGAAGGGTCGCCATCACGCCTCCCCGTAGCCCGGCCGGCGGCGCGTCAGCGCCAGCACGAGGCCGAGTCCGAACGCGATGCCGAGGAGCGACGAGCCGCCGTAGGAGATCAGCGGCAGGGTCATGCCCTTTGTCGGGATCAGTGCCATATCCGAGGACATGTGGATCACCGCTTGGAGGCCGAACTGCGTCAGCAGGCCGGTGACCGCGTAGATCACGAAAAGGTTGCGCTCGCTCATCATCCGGCCGAAGCCGCGCAGGACGACAAAGGCGAAGATCGCGACCAGCAGCGCGCACAGCACGAACCCCATCTCCTCGCCGGCGACGGCGAAGACGAAATCGGAGTGGGCGTCCGGCAGGAACTCCTTCACCGTCCCCTCGCCTGGGCCGCGGCCGAACAGGCCGCCGTTCATGAAGGCCTCGAGGCCGGTGTTGATCTGGTAGGTGTCGCCGGAGGCGGGATCGAGGAAGCGGTCGATGCGGCTGGCGACATGAGGGAGGGCGAAGTAGGCGCCGGTGAGACCGAGCGCGCCGAGTCCGGCGATGATCCCGACCAGCATCAGCGGGATGCCGGCGACGAAGAACTGCGCGAACGTGAACACGACGATGACGACCGTCATGCCGAGGTCCGGCTGCATCATCAGCAGGCCCACGGTGACCGCAGTCACTCCGAGGGCGAGCAGGTGGCCGGGGAACCGCTCCTCCATCCGCCAGGTCGACAGCAGCCAAGCGGTGACGACGGCCAGCGCCGGCTTGGCGATCTCCGAGGGCTGCAGCGACAGCGGCCCGAGCGAAACCCAGCGCCGCGCGCCCTTGATCTCGCTGCCGACGAACGGCACCAGCAGCATCAGCAACAGGGCGCCGGCCAAGGCAATGATTGCGGCGCGGCGGGCGTCCTTCGGCGAGAGCAGCGACACCGACAGGATGATGATGATCGCCGGCGCCAGGTACATGAGCTGGTGCCGGACGAAGTAATAGGAGTCGAGTCCGATGCGTCCGGCGACGGCCGGACTTGCCGCGAGGGTCAGCAGCAGGCCGACGCCGATCAGGATCGTGATCGCCGCCAGCGTCCAGTGATCGACCGTCCACCACCAGCGCGCGATGACCGAGGTGTCGTTGCGGGCGAAGTTCATGCCGACACGCCCTCGTGCTGCGCCGCGCGGGCGATGTCGCGGACGAGCGTCTTGAACGCGTCGCCGCGGGCTTCGAAATTCGCGAACTGGTCGAAGGACGCGCAGGCCGGCGACAGCAGCACGACGGCGCGGTGTGCTTTGTCGGCGCGTGCCTTGGCGAACGCATCGCGGGTCGCGACCTCGAGCGTGCCGGATATCGTCGTCGGTACGTGGCCGGCGAGCGTCCTCGCGAAGTCCTGGGCGGCCTGGCCGATCAGGAAGGCATGGCGGATGCGCGGCCAGAATGCGTCGAGGCCGTTGATGCCGCCTTCCTTGGGGAGGCCGCCGGCGATCCAGTAGATGTCGTCGTAGCAGGCCAGCGCCTTCGACGTGGCATCGCCGTTGGTCGCCTTCGAGTCGTTCACGAACAGCACGCCGTCGACGGTGGCGACCCGCTCCTGGCGATGCGCGAGCCCGGGATAGGTGACGATCGCCTCGGCGATGCGGTCGGGGTCGAGGCCGAGCGCCCGTGTGGCGGCGAAGGCGGCTGCCGCGTTCTGTGCATTGTGGGTGCCGGGCAGGGTGATGGCGTCGTGCAGGTCGAGCACGCGCGCGGCGCGGCCGGCGGTATCGTCGACGAGACGTCCGCCGAGGGCGTAAACCCCGCCGCCGACGGTGCGCGTCGCCGAAATGCCGACGACCTTGAGCCGGCCCTCCGCGTGAAGCGCGGCGGCGATCGCGCGGCACGGGTCATCGTCGAGGCCGACCACCGCGGTGCCGCCGTCGCGCACCATGGCGAACATGCGCCGTTTCGCGGCGATGTATCCGTCCATCCCGCCGTGACGATCGAGGTGATCGGGAGTGATGTTGAGCAGTACGCCCACGGCGAACCCCGGCGTGTGCAGCAGCTCGAGCTGGTAGCTCGAGAGTTCGAGGACGTAGTTTCCGCCGGCGCCGAGCGCCTTGAGGCCCAGTGCCGCGGGGCCGAGGTTGCCGCCGATCTCCGGCCCGAGCCCGAGCTGAGCGAGGACGTGGCCGACGAGCGCGGTCGTCGTCGACTTGCCGTTGGTTCCAGTGATGCCGACGAACCGCGCGGCCGATTGGGCGCGGACCAGCAACTCGACGTCGGCGATCAGCGGAATGCCGGCCGCCTTGGCGCGCGCGGTGATCGGGTGCGGCTTCGGGAAGCTGTGCGGGATTCCCGGGGACATCACCAGCGCCTTGAACCCGCTGAAGTCGCCCTCGGCCAGGTTGCCCACCGGGATCCCGGCGCCGAGCGCCGCATCGCGCTTCGCGGCAGCGTCGTCCCACGCCGTGACGCGCGCCCCCGAGGCGAGCAGCGCGCGCGCGGCCGTCATGCCCGAGGCGCCGAGCCCGAGCACGGCGTAGCGTTCGCCGGCGGTGAACGGAAGATCGATCACGCGTACTACCTCAACTTCAACGTGGTGAGCCCGACGAGGGCGAGCACCGTGGCGATGATCCAGAAGCGGATGACGATGGTCGGCTCGGCCCATCCCTTCTTCTCGAAGTGGTGGTGCAGCGGCGCCATGCGGAACACGCGCTTGCCGGTGAGCTTGAACGAGGCGACCTGGACGATGACCGAGAAGGTCTCGAGCACGAACAGCCCGCCGACGATGGCGAGCACGATCTCGTGCTTGACGATCACCGCGACCGAGCCCAGCGCACCACCCATCGACAGGGAGCCGGTGTCGCCCATGAACACCATCGCCGGCGGCGCGTTGAACCACAGGAAGCCGAGACCGGCGCCGACCAGCGCGCCGCAGAACACCGCGAGCTCGCCCGACCCGGCGACGTAGTGGATCTGCAGGTAGTTCGCGAAAACCGCGTTGCCGACTACGTAGGTGATCAGCGCGAAGCAGGCGGACGCGATCATCACCGGGACGATAGCGAGGCCGTCGAGCCCATCCGTCAGGTTGACTGCGTTCGACGCGCCGACCATCACGAACATGGCGAGCGGCAGGAACCACAGGCCGAGCTGGAGCGTGATGTCCTTCAGGAACGGCACGGCCAGCGCAGTGGTCAGCGGATCGCGGGAGAGCGACATGATCCACGCGGTCGCCGCGGCGGCGACCACGCACTCGGCGAGCAGCTTGGTCTTTCCCGGCACGCCCTTGTGGCTGCGGCGGGTGAGCTTGAGATAGTCGTCGGCGAAGCCGACCAGGCCGAAGCCGGTAGTGACGAGGATGACCGCCCAGACGTAGCGGTTGGTGAGATCGGCCCAGAGCAGGGTGCCGGCGAGCAGCCCGAGCAGGATGATGAGCCCGCCCATCGTCGGCGTGCCCTTCTTGGTCAGGAGGTGGCTCTCGGGTCCGTCGGTGCGGATCGGCTGGCCTTCCTTCTGCTTCTGCTTCAGCCAGCGGATGACGGAAGGGCCGCACAGAAAGCAGACGACGAGGGCGGTCACCACTGCACCGCCAGTGCGGAAGGTGATGTACCGGAACAGATTCAACGGCGCGAAATCGGTCGCAAGCGGCGCCAACAGATTATAAAGCACGGTTCCCTCGGTTCCTCCGCGTCCTCAGTGTCCGTTCACAGCGGATCGTGCTTCCGGCGCTGACTCCAGCAGCGCCGTCACGATCCGATCCATACGCATTCCATGAGAGCCTTTGACGACGATCACGTCGCCGGCGCGCACCAGCGCGCGCACTGCGTCGATCAGATCGTCGGCGCCCTGCGCGCGGCTTCCCTGCATGGTCTTCGGCAGCGCGCGGTGCAGCGCGTGCATCAGCGGCCCTGCGGTGAGAACGAGGTCGAACTTGGCGCTCTGGAGATGACCGGATAGATCGGCGTGCAATTTCTCGGCCTCGACACCCAGCTCGAGCATGTCGCCCAGCACCGCGATCCGCCGTCCGCCGGGACCGACCGGCACCGCGCCGGCGGCCGCGAAGGCGGCGCGCATCGCCGCCGGGCTCGCGTTGTAGGACTCGTCGAGGAGCACGAAATACCCGTCGCCTGTGGCGACATCGTGACGCTTGCCGCGCCCGGTCGGCGCCTCGATCTGGGAGAGCGTCAGCGCCGCGCGGCTGACGTCGCCGCCCATGACGGACACTGCCGTCAGCGCCGCGAGGGCGTTCAGCGCCCAGTGCCGGCCGGGAACGGAGAGATTGAGTGAGATCGGCTGGCCTCCGAGCAGCGCCTCTACGGCGATGCCGCGGCCGTCCGATGCCGGGGTCGCCGAGACCAGCCGTGCCCACACACCTTCTTTCGCGCCGAACGACAGGATGCGCTTGGCGCCGTGCTCGGTCGCGCGCCGCGACAGCAAGTCGAAATAGGGAGTGTCGCCGTTGATGATCGCCGTACCTTCGCCCGGGGCGAGTCCGGCGAAGATCTCCGCCTTGGCTTCGGCGACCTCGTCGAGGGAGGCGAAGTGCTCGGTGTGCACCGGCTCGATCGCGGTGACGATGGCGACGTCGGGCCGTACCAGCTTTGTCAGCGGGTCGATCTCGCCGGCATGGTTCATGCCGATCTCGAAGACGGCGTAGCGGGTGGTGCGCGGCATCCGGGCGAGCGACAGCGGGACGCCCCACTGATTGTTGAAGCTGCCTTCGGCGGCGTGGGTCGCCCCCTGGGCGCCGAGAGCGGCGCGCAGCATCTCTTTGGTGGTGGTCTTGCCGACGCTCCCGGTCACCGCGGCGACGCGGCCGAGAATCCGCGCGCGCGAGGCTTGGGCCAAGGCCGCGAGCGCCCGTTCCACGTCGTCGACGACGAGCAGCGCCACATTGGGCGGCAGGCCCTCGGGCTTGCGGCTGACCATCGCCGCGGCGGCGCCCTTGGCGAGCGCCGTGCCGACGAAGTCATGGCCGTCGCGGGCGGCCTTCAGCGCGACGAACAGGTCGCCGGGATTGAGCGTGCGCGAGTCGATCGAGACGCCGGTCGCCCGCCAGTCGCGGGTCGAGCGTCCGCCGGTCGCGGTCTCGGCGTCGGCGGCCGTCCACAGCGGCGCTTCCCAGTTCATTCGCCCCCTTTCACCGGCCGCCATGGCTGCGCGCGGCCTCGCGCGCGACCTGACGGTCGTCGAACGGAATCACCCGATCCCCGATGATCTGCCCCTGCTCGTGGCCCTTGCCGGCGATCAGCAGCACGTCCCCCGACTCCAGCGAGGCGATCGCAGCGGCGATCGCCTGTGCACGGTCGCCGATCTCCATCGCGCCGGTCGCGCCCGCGAGCACGGCGGCGCGGATCGCCGACGCGCTCTCGCTGCGCGGGTTGTCGTCGGTGACGACGGCGCGGTCGGCGAGGCGAACGGCGATGCGGCCCATCTCCGGGCGCTTGCCGGGATCGCGATCGCCGCCGCAGCCGAACACCACGACGAGCTTGCCGGTCGCGTGCGGGCGCACCGACGCCAAGGCGTTGGCGAGCCCGTCGGGCGTATGCGCGTAGTCGACGTAGATCGCGGCGCCGTTGGAGAGTGTGGCGGCGAGCTCCATGCGGCCGGGGACCCCGGTGAGCGCGGGGACGGCCTGCGCGCACGCTTCGGTCGATTCGCCGCAGGCGATCAAGAGCCCGAGCGCCGCGGCGACGTTGGAGGCCTGGAACGCGCCGATCAGCGGCAGGTCGGCTTCGACGCGCCGGCCGCAGATGGCGAGCGTGAGGTGCTGGCCGGCGCTGGTCGGCTTGACCGCGACGATGCGGACGTCATCGCCCTTCGCGCCGAACGAGACGATGCGCTGGTGCCGCTTTCGCGCAACGTCGGCGACGGTCTCGAATTCCGGGGAATCGGCATTGATGACGGCGAGGCCGTGGGCGGGCAGCAACTCGGCAAACAGCCGCAGCTTCGCCGCGAGATAGGCCTCGAAGGTCTTGTGGTAGTCGAGGTGATCGCGGGTGAGATTGGTGAACACCGCCGCGGTGATCTGGACGCCGTCGAGCCGGTACTGGTCGAGTCCGTGGCTCGACGCCTCCATCGCCAGACGATCGACGCCACGGCGCTTCAGTTCGGAGAGGATGCGATGGAGCTCCACCGGATCGGGAGTCGTCAGCGTGCCGGGCTCGCGATAGTCCGGCGCCGTCACCCCGAGCGTCCCGACGCTCGCGGCGCTTTCGCCGATGGCGGTCCACATCTGGCGCGCGAAGTTGACGACCGAGGTCTTGCCGTTGGTGCCGGTGACGGCGGCGATGCGATCGGGCTGCCCGCTGAACACACGCGCGGCGAGCAGTGCGAAGCGCTTGCGCGGGTTGTCGTCCTCGAGGAGGGCGACGCGCTCCGGCACCTCGCCTCGCAGCGCCTGGGCGACGCCGGTTTCGACCAGCAGCGCCATCGCGCCCTTGCCGACGGCATCGGCCACGTACGCGCGGCCGTCGGCGCGCCCACCCGGAAGCGCGGCGAACAGATAGTCGCGCCGGACGCGGCGCGAATCGGAGGTCAGCCCGGCGATCTCGCGATCCGCCTCGGCCGCCTGTTTCTCCAGTCGCGTTCCCATGCCTTTCACGAGCTCAGTTAGCCGCAATCCGTTTGCTCCGCGGCGCCGCGACGTTGAGATCCATGGCGGAGCGAACGTCGGGGGCGTTCTCATCGACGGGGTGGACGCCGAGGATCGCTGCGCTGCGCGCGATCACGCGTCCGGCCACCGGGGCGGCGGTCCAGCCGCCGGTTGAATAGCCGTAGGTGTCCTTCGTTCCATGCGGCTCGTCGACCATCGCGACGACGATGTAACGCGGCGCCGTCATCGGGAACGCGCCGACGAACAGCGAGAGGTTCGCCTTGCGCTTGTAGCCGCCGACGCCGTTCTTCTCCGCCGTGCCGGTCTTGCCGCCGACCAGGTAGCCCGGAACGTTGGCGAGCTTGCCGGTGCCGTCGGTGACGACGAGCCGCATGAGTTTACGCACTGTGTACGAGGTTTGTTCGGAAATCACGCGCTCGCCCGGCACAGGTTCGCTTGGATCGCGCTTGATCAGCGTCGCCGGGTGCAGCACGCCGCCGTTCGCGACCGCGGAGATGCCGCTCGCGAGGTGCACCGGGGTGACCGAGAGGCCGTGGCCGAAGGCGATGGTCATGGTGCTGACCTCGCGCCACGGGTTGGGAACGCGCGGCGTGCCGAGTTCGCCGATCTCCAGCGACAGCGGCTTGGTCAGCCCGAAGCGCTCGATGTACTGGCGATGCGTCGCGACGCCGGCTTCGAGCGCGATGCGCGCGGCGCCGAGGTTGGACGAGTAGCGGATCACCTCGGGCAGCGTCAGCCAGCGGTTCTCGCCCTTGTAATCAGTGATGGTGAAGCGGCCGACCTTGATCGGGTGCGCGGCGTCGTAGCTCGAGGCGAGCGTCGCCGAGCCGGAGTCGAGCGCCATCGACACCGTGAACAGCTTGAAGGTCGAGCCCATCTCGTAGACGCCGAGGGTGTCGCGGTTGAAGATCGCCTTCGGGTCCTGCGCCATGGGATTGTGCGGATCGAAGTCGGGCAGCGACACCATGGCGATGATCTCGCCGGTGCTGACGTCCATCACGAGGCCGCTCGCGCCCTCGGCGCTGAACTTCTTCACCGCCGCGGCGAGTTCCTCGTGGAGGATGTGCTGGACGCGGAGGTCGAGCGAGAGCTGCACCGGCTGCGCGCTGGAGCGGAGCTGCTCGTCGAACGACTTCTCGATGCCGGCGAGGCCGTGATTGTCGGTGCCGGCGTATCCGACCACGTGCGCGGCATCCGACCCCTGCGGATAGACGCGGCGCTCCTCGCGCACGAAGTAGAGGCCCGGGATGCCGAGCGCGTTGAGCGCGTACTCGGTCTTCGGCGTGAGGTTGCGCTTGATCCACACGAAGCTGCGGCCCGACGAGAGTCGCGCCTCGATCTGCGCGGCGTCGAGCTCCGGCAGCACCTTGACGATCTTCCGCGCCGCGTCCTTCGCGTCGAGCACATGATGCGGGTTGGCGTAGAGCGACGCGGTCGACAGCGAGGTCGCGAGGATGACGCCGTTGCGGTCGATGATGTCGGCGCGGCCGGCGGCGAA
Source organism: Gemmatimonas sp. (assembly GCA_050260515.1). GTDB lineage: Bacteria > Pseudomonadota > Alphaproteobacteria > SMXQ01 > SMXQ01 > DATJIG01. The sequence goes on along the minus strand of JBLNCI010000045.1, from coordinate 20,952 downwards.
CGGCTGGGTGTGGCTCGACGCGAGGCGTGGCTCGTAGCCCTCCTGCATGAGCGTGAGGTCGGCGAGGCGCCCGACGATGGCGACGAACACCATCACGAACAGGCCGCTGCCGATCAGCAGCCGCTTGCGGCCGGTCTCGATCGCCTGCTTGTGGACGCCGTCGAGGCGCGCGAGTTCTTCGGAGCTCATCGGCCACCTGCGGGCAGTGCGACGGTGTCGTCGGGCAGGCCGGCGCTGAGCTCGTCCTTCATCAGCGGACGCAGGGCGTAGGCGTCGCTCGGCACCGCGGCGACCGGGGTCGCGACGGGCGTCCCGGGCACGCGGTGCGCCGGCGCCGGGAGCGACTTCGCCGGCTGCCGCGTGGCGACGGCGGGGGCCTCCTCGCCGTCGCGGCGCATCGGCAACTCGGCGATCGAGCCGATCTGCGACGCCTTGGGCGCGGCGAGCTGCAGATACTTGTTGGCCAGCTCCTCGATGCGCTCCGGACGGTTGAGATAGGTCCACTCGGCGCGCAGGACGTGGATCTGCGCCTGCTCGCGGACGATGTCGCGATTGAGCTTCGCGAGCCGATCCTCGAGCGCCTGGACCTGATACTTCACGTGAAAGAGACCGAAGCCGACGAGAGCGGCGAGAAGAGACCAGAGGAGCGTCGCCCGCCAGCTCACGGTTGCACGCCCCCGCGGATCGAGGGCGGGAAGGGCGGAGCGTCGGTTCGGGCTGCGGCGCGCAGCCGCGCCGAGCGGGAGCGCGGATTGCGCGCGCACTCGTCGTCGGACGGGCGGACCGCCTTGCGGACGAGCAGGGAGAAGGGTGGCGCGGCCACTCGCGTTGTCCCCCGGGAGGAAAGGGACGGCTGATGACGCGAGGGCCGCGCCGAGGAACCGGCACGGAGACTGAGAAAACTTTTGACCGTGCGGTCCTCAAGCGAATGGAACGAGACAACGGCGAGGCGCCCGCCGGGCGCGAGGATGCGCTCGGCGGCGGCGAGCCCGCGCTCGAGCTCGCCCATCTCATCGTTGACGTGGATGCGCAGCGCCTGGAAGGTCCGCGTCGCCGAGTCGACGTCGCCCGAGCGCGGGCCGATGGCGCGGTGCACGACGGCCACGAGCTGCTGGGTCCGGGTGATCGGTTCCTCGGCGCGGGCGCGGCCGATCGCGCGGGCGATGGCGCGCGCGCGGCGCTCTTCGCCGTAGACGTAGAGGATGTCGGCGAGCTCGGATTCCTCGGCGGTGTTGACGACGTCGGCCGCCGACGCACCGGACTTTTCCATGCGCATGTCGAGCGGGCCGTCGGCGCGGAACGAGAAGCCGCGATCGGCCTCGTCGAGCTGCGGCGACGAGACGCCGAGGTCGAGGGTCACGCCGTCGACTGCGGTCACGCCGTGGTCGGCGAGCAGCCGGTCCATGTCGCCGAAGCGGCCCAGAACCGGGTGGAGCCGCCCGTCGTAGTCGCGCGCCAGCGCCTCGGCGCGGCGGATCGCGTCGGGGTCGCGGTCGATCGCCCACACCGTGCAATCGCAGGAATCGAGGATGGCGCGGCTGTACCCGCCCGCGCCGAAAGTGCCGTCGACGTAGATGCCACCGTCGCGCGGGCTCAGCGCCGCCATCACCTCGGCGAGCAGAACCGGCACATGCCCGCCGGGCAAAGCTTGCGGCGCGCGGATCATGCGCCGTCTCCCGTCGGGCGGCGGAGTTTCGGCAGCACGGCCTGGGTGCGCACGCGGTCGCGGACCTTCGCCGCATGGTCCTCGAAGGTCGCCGGATTCCAGATCTGGAACGTGCCGCCGCGGCCGACGAACGCCGCTTCCGTCGTGATGCCGGCGTGGCGCGCCAGCGGCTCGGGGAGGACGATACGGCCTTCGGGGTCGAACGGGAGCTGGTGGGCATCGGCGAAGATCGCCGAGGCCAGGTCGTCACGGTTCTCGGAGAACAGCTCCATCTCGTCGAGGCTGTCGGCGAGGCGGTTCAGGAGCTCGATGCTCCAGCCTTCGATGGCGGGCTCGCGGAACGAGCGGAAGGCGACGATTCCCTGGAACGGCTGTCCGGCCAGCGCGGCGCGCATCGCCGCCGGGACCGAAACCCGGCCCTTGCGGTCCACCTTGTTGACGACAGTGGACAGGAACAGCGCCACGCGACCCCCTCAGCCAACCCGCCACCGCGGCCCGCTCCGCGGGCAGTCGGGTCTGTGCTCCAAGGTCCCGGGGGACGGTGGCGGCACGGACTTGGGCTCCGCCGCCATCCCTTGGGATTTTGTGGGATAACATGGGCTATCATGGGCCGTCAATGGGAAACCCCGGAAAAACCAAGGGATTTCCGCGCATTTCCGGCCGACGCTGCAGTTGTCACACCGCCGGTCCGCAGCGCTGGGGAGGCCATTAGTCGGCCGTTTTCAAACCTCGGCCCACGAGATATAGCGGCGCATTAACCATTCTGTCTGCGAAAAAGACGCCTGCCCAAGAACTTGTGAACTATTAACTTTTGTATGGTTAATAAGACCACGACGGCAGAATGAATCCGCTGATTAACTGGAAGTGGTGTAATTGCCAGACGGCCTGTAAGCCGGGTTCTGTCCCTCTTGCGAGGGGATGACCATTCCTCTGGGACGCCTGTCACCAGGCGCCTCTAGCGACCGACCCGGGCGGCGATCCGAAGACCGATCCGTCGCACCCTCGCGGGCCGACCGGCCGCCCCTATTTGGTCTTGCTCCGGGTGGGGTTTGCCGTGCCGTCGCCGTTACCGGCGACGCGGTGCGCTCTTACCGCACCGTTTCACCCTTGCCGGTCGGCCGAAGCGGACCGGCGGTCTGTTCTCTGTGGCACTGTCCTTGGGGTCGCCCCCACCGGGCGTTACCCGGCACCCTTGTCTCCGTGGAGCCCGGACTTTCCTCTCCCGGTTGCCCGGGAGCGGCCATCCGGCCGTCTGGCTAAGGAGACGTAGGCCCGCGACGGGGCGGGGTCAAGCGCGCCGGATCACTCGCCGTACATCGCGGCGGCATTCCGCCGGAACGCCGCGCGGGAGTCCGGGCGGAAATACATCATATGCCCGCCGGGATAGAGATGGAGCGAGACCCGATCCTTGGTCAGCGCCGGGGGCAGGTGATCGATCACGTAGCGGCTCGCCATGTACGGCGTCACGATGTCGGTCATGCCGTGCTCAATCGCAATCTTGAGCCGAGGATTGAGCGCGAGGCCCTGACGCAGCTCGTCGACCGCGCCCGCGGACGACGATGCGCTGCTGCGGCCCCAATCCCAGCGGCGGGCGACCTCGTCGTTGAGCAGGCGATAGCGGCGGTCCGTGCGGTATTGCAGTTCGCCGCGGACGTAATCGAGGAAGGCGGTGGTCAGAGGCGCGATGACTCCGGCGAAGATCGGATCGCCGCCGCGCGGCGTCGCCGACGACGGATAGGCGTCCTCGCCGAGCACCGACGCGTCGTAGGCGCTCGCGACCCGGCCCTCGTCGTGACGGAATTCCTTGGCGAACACGCCGCTCGGCACCCGTGCGTTCCAGCGCGCGACGATGGCCTGCGAGAGGCCCGTCAGAGTCGCGACACGCGCGTTGATTTCGGCCGTGCCCTGGGCGTCGCGTGGCGCTATCAGGTGCGCGACGTAGTCGCCGAGCGCGAACCGCTCCGCATCGGCGAGAGCCTCGGGCGCCAGTCGGCCGTGTGCCTCGAGATTCGCCGCGGCGTACGACGGAAGCCGGAGCGCCCACGGCAGGGGATCGAGGTCGTCGCTGCTCCGCAGCGCGAACTCGAGCACCGGCGAGACGAGGATCGCGCCCTGCACCGGGATTCCCTCGTTCGCCGGCAGCCGCTCGACGAGGCGCGCGCCGCGGAACCCGCCGTAGCTTTCGCCGACGAGGTACAGCGGCGCGCCGACGCGATCGAGTCGCACCAGCGCGCGACGGATGATCTGGGCCAGCGAGTCGATATCCTGGCGGACGCCCCAGAACTCCTTCGGCACGTCTTTGACGTCGCGCATGGCGTGGCTGTAGCCGGTGCCGACGGGATCGATGAACAGGAGATCGGTGAACGGCAGCCACGTGTCGGGGTTGTCGACGACCTTCGGCTCCTGACCGCCCGGTGGCGAGCGGCCGTCGCCGAGATCGATCGCGCGGGGCCCGAGCGCGCCGAGATGAAGGTAGGCCGACGAAGCGCCGGGGCCGCCGTTGAACGCGATCGTCAGCGGCCGGGTGGCGGGAGCATCCGCCAGCGCGTAGGCGACATAGAACACCTCGGCGGTCGCATCGCCGTCCTCGCCGGTGAGCGTCAGCGCCCCGGCGCGTGCGGTGTAATTGAGCGCCCGCCCGGCAATGGTGATCGTGTGCTTCGTCACCGACTCGGCCGGAAGCAGCGCGTCGCGCGGTCGCGGGCGTTGCTCGCTTGCGGCCTCCGCGGCGGGTTCGGTGGCGGTCTGCGCGCCGCCGCGAGGCTGGCGTGCCGGCGCCTGTGCCGCCGCGCCGCTCGCGAGGGCCGACGCGAGCGCGAGGATTCCGAGAAGCAGGAGTGCGCGGACGCGGTCTCGCATGACGCCTCCACTGGATCGGGAAGGAAGGAACGCGAGGGCACGAGTGCCGATGCGATGCCCGATGCTACCGCCGAAAGCTCCCGCGAGTCCCGCGGCGAAGCGTCAGGTGCCGGCGCGTCGGTTGTCCATCACCTCGACCGCCTGGGCCACCGCCTGAAGCCGGGCGATGGTGTCCGCATCGAGGGTGCCGTCGACGCGCGCCGGACGCCAGTGACGCTGGAAGGCGCTGATCACCATCAGCGTCTTGGCGTCGAAGCGGCCGTTCACGTCGCACTCGTAGCCGATGAAGTTGAGCGCCTCCTGCGCCGCCTCGACCGAGGCGCCGCCGGCTTCGAGCGGCAGGAACAAAGGCACTTCGGGCCGGCTTCCTGGCGCGAGCGTGGGCCAGAAGCCGACGCCGTCGCGGGAGCAGCACTCCCAGTCGAACAGCTCGCCGGGATCGGCCTTGCGCGTCGGCGCCACGTCGGAATGGCCGAGCACGCGGAACGGTGAGATGCGATGGCGCGCGATGATGTCCTTGGCGAGCGCGAGGAACGCCGCCATTTGCGGCTCGGGGAACGGGTGATAGTCGAATTCCCAACCCGGGTTCTGGAGCTCGATGCCGATCGAGCACGAATTGATGTCGCGCTCGCCCGCCCAGTACGACACGCCGGCGTGCCAGGCGCGATCCGCCTCCTGCACGAGCCGATGGATGCGTCCGTCCTCCTCGATCAAGTAGTGGGCGCTGACGCGGTTCTCGATCGACCCGTCGCACAGTCGCGCCAGCGACTCCTCCGCCGTCCGCATGCCGGTGTAGTGCACCACCAGCATGTCGATGTCGCTCTTGCGCAGGTCGAAGTTGGGCGAGGCGTGCTCGACGAAGTCCAAGGGCATGGCGGATTAGTAGCCCGACCGTCCCGTCGGTGCCAGACATTCTCGCGCGCTCGCGCGCACTGCCCCGTGTCGATTTCCGACACAGCGGGCCCGGGATTTGCTACCCCTGTCGCGCATCGCATCACGGGGAGAGCCACTCGATGTCCCACGCGGCCCACGCCGAGCACGCCGGCGGTAACAAGACCATCGCAGTCCTGATCTCGCTTCTCGCCGCCGTGTTGGCCATCGTCGAGACGGCGGGCAAGAGCGCCCAGACCGAGTACCTCAGCCAGCAGGTCGAGGCGTCGAACCTGTGGGCGTTCTACCAGGCCAAGACGATCCGCCGCACCGTGCTGATCGCGGCCGCAGATCGACTCCAGCTCGACCGCGAGCTGATGCCGACGATCCTCGGCACCGGCCCGGCGATGGACCAGCGCGTCGACTCCTGGCGCAAGGACATCGATCGCTGGGAGACCGAGCCCGAGACCGGCGAAGGACGCCGTGAGCTGACGGCGCGGGCGCAGCAGGCGGAGAAGAAGCGCGACCTCGCCAACAAGCGCTACCATCACTACGAGTACGGCTCGGCGGCGCTGCAGCTCGCCATCGTGCTCGCGTCGGCGTCGATCGTCACCGGGGTGGCGCTGCTGGCCTGGGCGGCGGCCGGTCTTGGCGCCGTCGGGGGCATCTTCGGACTGCTCGGTGCGTTCGCGCCCGTGCTGGTCTGACAGCGCGGGTCAGAGTGGCGCCACGGCGAACGCGTCGGGCGGATCGCCGCGCCGCTGCCGTTCGTACATGGTGAGATAGGCCTGCTCGATGTGCCGGCGGAAACGCTGGGTGTCGAACAGCGGCTTTACCTCGCGGTTGGCGGCGAGCCTCGCCTTGAGCGCCGATACTTCCGTGGGATCGCGTGCGAGCCTCAGCGCGAGCGCCTCGTAGTCGGCGAGATTCGTCGTCACCAGTTCCGGAAGGCCGATCGCCGCCAGCAGGCTGGCTGCGACGCGCCCCGGGAATGCGGTGCCAAGGCAGGTGAGAACGGGGAGACCGGCCCACAGCGCGTCGCTTGCCGTGGTATGCGCGTTGTACGGCAGGGTGTCGATGAAGAGGTCGGCGAGCCGATGGCGAGCGAGATGTCGGTCGAGCTGTGTTCGCGGCGCGAACACCAGCCGCTCCGGCGCCACGCCTCGGGCCGCCGCCTCACCACGCAGATTGCGGATCACCGCCGCGTTGTCCTCGAGCAGCCACAGCACGCTCCCGTCGACGGCGCGCAAGAGTCGCATCCAGACATCGAACACGGACGGCAGGATCTTGTGGTTGTTGTTGAAGCAGCAGAACACGAAGCCGGACTCGGGCAGGCCGGCCTCGGCGCGGCTCGGCGGGTCGCCGGCGATCGCGCGCTTGGAGTCGTTGACCTGGTAGCACCCGGGCAGCCACACGACCTTCTCGTCGTAGAAAGCGTGGTGCTCGGCCGGCACGACGATCGGGTCGGCGATGATGTAGTCGAGCGCCTCGCCGAGGCCCATGGTTCCGGGATAGGCGAGATAGCTCACCTGGATTGGGGCCGGGCGGTAGGGGAGGACGCCGGGGCGGCAGTCCTGGGTGTAGCCCTCGGCGTGTACCGCGATGTCGATCTCGAGATCGCGGATCTGCCGCGCCACTTCGGCGTCGCTCATTGCGTGCGCGTCGACGAAGCGGTCGAAGGCGTTCATGAGCCGCGCCCGCATCCGGTCGGGCGTCGTCCGCCCGAATGAGATCGCGGTGATCTCGAAGCGCGAGCGGTCGTGGCTCTCGAACAGCTCCGCCATCAGGTACGACGTCGCGTGCTCGAAGAAGTCCGCCGACAGATAGGCGATGCGGATGCGGTCATGGTCGTAGCGTTCGCCGGTCCACAGCGGCGGCGGGAATGGCCGGTACGTGGCGCTCGCGTACGTGCGCGCGCAGCGCTGGCTGTCGGCGGGCGAGTCGCTGATCGAGAGGAACGGGAACGGCAGGTCGGTCGGCGCTCCTGAGCGCACCCCGGCCACGACCTCGGCCAAATCCTGTTCGTACGTGCTCCAGTCACAGGCCTGCAGACGGGTGTGCAGCAGGTTGCCTGCGAGGAATGGGCGATCGGGCTCGGCCGCGCGCACCGCGGCGAAGCACTCGATCGCCTCCTCCGGCCGCTTCATGGCCGAGAGCGCGCTCGCCTTGTTGTAGAGCGCCTCGACGTAGCCTGGCTGGATCGCCAGCGCGGCGTCGTACGCGGCGATCGCCTGATCGGGGTTGGCGAACTTGGTCAGCGCCGCCCCGAGATTGTTGTAGGCCGCCGCATATTCCGGGCGCAGCTCGATGGCGCGGCGATAGCCGGCGATGGCATCCTCGAGGCGGTTGAGAGCCGCGAGCGCGTTGGCGCGGTTGTAGTGGGTCTCGGCGGCGTCGGTCCGCACGGCGAGCGCACGGTCGAAGGCGACGATCGCCTCGGCGGTCCTGCCGAGTTCGAGAAGCGCATTGCCTCGGTTGTTGTGAGTGTCCGCATGATCGGGCCGAATGCCGACGGCGCGGTCGTAGGCCGCGAGCGCCTCGTCGTACCGCTTCGCCGCGGCGAGCGCATTGCCAAGGTGGAATTCGCCGTCCGCGTTGCGCGGTGCCGTCGCGAGCGCGCGGCGGAAGGATTCGATCGCGTCGTCGTTCCGCCCGAGCGCCTGCAGCGCAAGGCCGCGGTTCATCAGTGCGTCCGGATTCACCTGTAGGGCCAGCGCCCGGTCGAAGCTTACGACGGCGTCGACGTGCCGCCCGAGTGTCGCGAGCGCGTTGCCGCGGTTCACCAGCGCCTGGGGATACCGCGGATTGAGCGCAAGCGCGCGGTCGTAGCTCGCCAGCGCGTCGTCGGGGCGGCCGAGATCGCGCAACGCGTTGCCGAGGTTGAGATGCGCCGCCGCATTGGCGCCGTTGAGCTTGATCGCGCGCTGGATGCGCTCGACCGCCGCGGCGGGATTCCCGCGCTGGGCCTCCAGGACACCCGACAGGTGTTGGGCGTCGAAGTTGCGGGGGTCCGCCTTCAGCACCTTGCGGTAGAGATCCTCGGCGGCAAGAAGCTGACCACGCTGATGCGCCTCGACCGCCTGCCTCAGAAGCTGCGCGAGATCCTTGGCCATCAGTGATCGATCGGCTCTACCGTGAAGGAGGCCGGTGCTTCGCCGTGCATGCTGCGCTCGTGCATGACGGCGTACGCGCGCTCCAGGTGTCGCCGCAAGCGGTCGGGGTCGAACAGCGGAGATGACGCGCGACCTTTCGCGAGCCGCGCCTTCATGTCGCCCAGCGCCACGCGATCGGTCGCAAGCTTCAGGGCAAGGGATTCGTAGTCGGCGAGAGAGGTCGTCGCGAGCTCGGGCAGTCCGACGGCCGTGACGAGGCTCGCGGCGACGCGTCCCACGAACGCGCCGCCGACGATCGTCACCACCGGAAGCCCCATCCACAGCGCATCGCTCGCCGTCGTGTGCGCGTTGATCGGGACGGTGTCGAGGAACAGATCGGCAAGCTCGTGACGGGCGAGGTGCTCGGCCGGGGAGGCATGGGTCGCGAACACGAGCCGCGCCGGATCGACGCCGCGGGTCTCGGCGTGCGTGCGCAGGTTCCGCGCCACCGCCGGGGTGTCGGTGAACAGCCACAGGACGCTATCCGGCACCTTCGCGAGCAGACGCATCCACACGTCGAACACCGCGGGCGTGATCTTGTAGTTGTTGTTGAAGCAGCAGAAGACGAATGCACCCTCCGGCAACCCGACGTCTTTGCGCGTCGGCGCGGGCGCGGCCCGGCGCCGGGTATCCGTCGGCTGATAGCAGTCAGGCAGGCGAACGACACGCTCCTCGTAGAATGAGTCGTGCGCTTCGGGGATCGTGATCGTGTCTGCGATGATGTAGTCGATGGCGGCTAGGCCAAGGGTTCCCGGAAATCCGAGGTAGGTGGCCTGAACCGGTGCGGGCCGGTGCGTGAGGATGCCGGGACGCGCGTCGCGCGTGTAACCCTTGAGGTCCACCGCGATGTCGGTCTCGATGTGCCGGATCTGCTCGGCGGCGGCGCGGTCGTCGAGACCGCCCACGTCGATGAAGCGGTCGAACGCCGCCCGCAGCCGCTGCCGCATCGGGCTGTCGGCGTCGGGCCCGTAGGAGATCGCCGTCAGCTCGAACCGTGTGCGGTCGTGCCGTTCCAGCAGCTCCACCATGAGCCGCGCGGTGGCGTGATCGTGGAAGTCGGCGGAGAGATACGCGATGCGGATGCGGTCGTGCCGGTATCGCTCTCCGCGCCACAGCGGCTCTGGCGCGGCGGGGAATCGAGCCGCCGCGTAGAGGCGCGCACAGGCGAGCTGATCGGCGGGCGATTCGCCCGCCGACAGGAACGAGAACGGCAGATCGGCGCGTTTGCCGGCACGGACCGCCGCGGTGACCGCGGCGACGAGATCGTCGTAACCGCGCCAGTCGCAGGCCTGCAGCCGGCTGTGGAGCAGGTTCCCGAGCGCATAGGGATATTCCGGCGAGAGGGCGACGAGGCGCTCGAAATCCGCGGTCGATTCGTCGTGGCGCCGGAGATTCCGGAACACGAGGCCGCGGTTGTAGAGCGCCTCGGGATACTCGGGACGCAGCGCCAGGGCCCGGCCGAAGCTCTCCGCCGCGGCTTCGAGCAGCCCGAGCCGCTCGAGCGCGTTGCCGCGGTTGTAGTGGGCTTCGGCGGCCTTGGGCGCGACGGCGATGGCGCGGTCGAAGGCGGCGATCGCTTCCTCGGCCTGCCCGAGTGCCGCGAGCGCGTTGCCGCGATTGAGGTGTGCTTCGGCGAACTGTGGATGCAGCTTCGTGGCGCGCTCGTATGCGGCGATGGCGTCGGCGTAGCGGGCGAGCGCGGCCAGGGCGTTGCCGCGGAAGTAGTGGCACTCCGCGGAATTGGGCTCCAGCCGCAGCGCCGCATCGAAACTGGCGAGCGCCTCGCTGTGGCGCGCGCGTGCGGAGAGAAGCTTGCCGCGATTGAGCAGCGCCTGGGGATACCGAGAGTTGAGCTTCAGCGCCCGCTCGTAGCTCGCGAGTGCCTCGTCGACCCGCCCGAGATCGCGTAGCGCGTTGCCGAGATTGAGGTGCGCCGCCGGGTTCCCGGGCGCGAGGTCGACGGACCGCCGGATGCGCTCGACCGCCCCGCTCGCATTGCCCCGCTGGGCCTCGAGCACTCCTGACAGGTGGAGCGCGTCGGCGTTGCGCGGGTCCGCCGCGAGTACCGCCGCGTACAAGCGGTCGGCGGTAGCGAGGTCGCCGCCCTGGTGAGCGGCGACGGCCTGCCGCAGCGTGGACGAAGGATCGGGCGAAGGGCTGACGCTCATGTTCCGCAAAGGCCCGGCGCTTCCGGACGATTTGCCTCGGGCGAGGCGTCGGCACGCTATCAGGAATGTCGCGGCGGAGAAAGGCGCGGGCTGTGTGCGGCCCGTTGTTGCGTCACTCCTGCGGGCCCCTCGATGATCTCGTGCACGCGGGCGGCGAGTGCCTCCATCGGGAACGGCTTCGTCATCAGGTGCATGCCCGGTCGCTGGAATGCGGTCGTGTCGGCCGTATCGGCGTAGCCGGTCATGAACAGGATCTTCACGTCGGGCCGCCGCGCCCGCGCCGCCTCGGCGAGCTGGCGGCCGGTGAGCCCCGGCAGGCCGACATCGGTGACGATGAGGTCGAGCCGCTCGGTGGACTCGACGATCTCCAGCGCCGTGCGCCCATCCTCCGCCTCGAGCACGCGGTACCCGAGCTCCTGGAGGACGTCGACGGCAAGCCCGCGGACGATCGCCTCGTCTTCCACCACGAGCACGGTCTCGCCGTGGGCCTCCGCGGCCGCGGGCTCGGCCGCGGTGGGAGCTTCCTCCGCCGTCGCGGCGCCGACATGGCGCGGCAGGTAGATGGAGACCGTGGTTCCGGCTCCGGGCCTCGATTCGATCTTGGTCGTGCCGCCGGACTGCCGGGCGAATCCGTACACCATCGACAGTCCGAGCCCGGTGCCCTGGCCGCTGGGCTTGGTGGTGAAGAACGGGTCGAAGGCGCGCGATAGGATGTCCGCGGGCATACCGATGCCCGTGTCGCAGACGTCGACGGCGACGTAATGCCCGGGGTCGACATCGCAGGTGTGCGCGAGCCCGGGGTCGGTCAGCGTCACGTTCCGGGTCGCGATCGTCAGACGGCCGCCGTCCGGCATCGCGTCGCGGGCATTGATCGCCAGGTTCAGGATCGCGTTCTCGAGCTGGTTCGGGTCGCACAGCGTCGGCCACAGGTCGCGCGTCAGCCGCAGGTCGATGGTGATGGATTCGCCGGCGGCGCGCTGCAACAGCTCCTGCATCGACGAGGCGAGGTCGTTGACCGCGACGGAGCGCGGCGCGAGCGGCTGCCGTCGCGAGAAGGCGAGCAGGCGGTGGATGAGCGCCGCCGCGCGGTTCGCCGCGGTATTCGCGGCGGCTATGAAGCGCGCGGCGTCGTCGAGTCGGTGCTGCTCGATGCGCCGCGAGATCATGCCGAGGGACCCGACGATCCCCTGCAGGAGGTTGTTGAAGTCGTGGGCGATGCCGCCGGTAAGCTGGCCCACCGCTTCCATCTTCTGCGACTGGCGCAGCGCTTCTTCCGCGCGCTCCCGCTCGCGACTCTCGGTCCGCAGGCGTTCGAGCGCGAGCTCGACGTCGTGGGTCCGCTCGGCGACCTGGGTCTCGAGCGTCTCGTTGAGATCGCGCAGCGCGCGCTCCGCTTTGACCCGTTCGGTGACCTCGTAACCCTGGACGAAGACGCCGGTCACGTCCTCGCGCGGGCCGAACAGCGGGTGGAACACGAAATCGATGTAGCGCAGCTCCCGGCCGCCTTCCGGGCGCTGGAGCAGGGCCGGCACGGTGCGCCCGACGTACGGCTGCCGTGTCTCGTAGACCTGGTCGAGCAGCTCGTAGAAACCCTGGCCCTCGACGTCGGGGAACGCCTCGTGGAACGGCCTGCCCAACACCTCCCGTTGGCCGATGAGCTGCTGGTATGCCTCGTTGACGAACTCGAACACGTGCGCCGGGCCCCGCATGATCGCCATGAAGCTCGGCGAGCGCTCGAAAAGCTGGCGCAGCGCGGCGTCGGCGCGCTTGCGGTCGGTGATATCAAGGACGAACGCGTAGAAGCCGACAACGCACCCGTTCTCGATCGCGGGGATATAGTGGATCTCGTTGTCGCGGATGCGGCCGTTGGGCCAGATCGTGTACGCCTCGAACTCGACCGTTTCGCCCGCCAGCGCACGGTCAATGTAGGGCTTGCGCGCGGCGTAGGATTCGTCGCCGAACAGATCGCGGATGGTGCGCCCGACGACCTGCTCCGGAGGTACTCCGAGCCAGCGCTGGTAATGCTGATTGGCGAACCGGTAGACCTCGCCTGAGTCGATGAAGCTGATCAGCACCGGCAGCGCGTCGGCCACCAGCCGCAGGCGCTGCTCGCTGGCGCGGAGCGCCGCCTCGGCGCGCACGCTCTCGGTGGTCTCGAAGACGATCGCCAGCACGCCCGCGGGATTCCCGTTCTCGTCGGCGACGGGGCTGTAGTCGAGGTTGAACCACGCCGGCTCCGGCTGCCCGTTGCGATGCAGCACGAGGCATTGGTCGTTGAACGACAGCGCCTCGCCGCGGAATGCGGCCTCGATCACCTCGCGGTTGAACTCGGCGACCTCGGGCCAGGCGTCGAACACCGATGCGCCGAGCAGGTGAGGGTGCCTGTCCCCCGCGATGACGGCGTATGCGTCGTTGTAGATCAGGATGCCGTCGCGCCCCCACAGCAGCGCCTTGGGCACCGCCGAGTGCAGGACGAGGTCGACGACGGTGCGCAGCGGTTGCGACCACGACGAGATCGGCCCGAGCGAGGTCCGCGACCAGTCGAACGCGCGGATGCGCGCGCCGGTGTCACCTCCGCCGCGCGGCCATTCGTCGTGCGCTCTGTCGTCGGCGGTGTCCATCGGCGCGCCTCTCGCCTGGACAGCATGTCGCGGCCCCCGGTGAGCGCGCGGGACGCGCAGGTCGGCGGCGGGCGGCACTAGAGCTTGTATAACGCTCGACCGCTTCGCCGGCACGGGGACAATTATGGGGCGGCGCCGCCATCGCCGCGACCCAGGTCGCTGCGCGGGTGCGGACCGTCCGGATATCGGAGAGGCGGCGGTGCGCGACGGGACGCTACTTCGCGTTGCTGCGCAGCAGCCCGATCACCTTCTCCTTCACCTCGGGCGGCTGGTTGAGCATGGCGTGGATCGCCGGCGTCATCTCCTCACCGCCGAGGTGCGTCGCGTGGATGCGCGCGATGCGCGTGACCTCCTCGTTGAAGGCGGGGTCCTTCGCCATCTTCGCGAAGGCGTCGCGGAGGACCTTGGCGCGGTCGGCGGGGATGCCCGGCGGCGCGTAGTAGGGCCGCGCCATGTCGATGATCGGATTGACCATGGCGAACAGGTTCTTCTTGTCCTCGGGGATGACGTCCATGACCCACGGCACGTGGTAGTGCTCGAGCTCGGGGCTCTTGCGGCCGGCGATCTGGACCAGGATCTTCACTTTGCCTTCCTCCAGGAACTGCAGCGGACGGCCGCTCATGAAGCCGATCAGGTCGCCGCCCGAGGCCTGGATCTCGTTCTGCTCGAGCGCGAGGCTGATGGCGCTGTCCTTGTAGCCGTAGATGATGTCGACGTTGAGCCCGAACGCATCCTTGAGGAGCTCGGGGGCGAGGCCGTAGCCGGTCGAGCCGCGGGCGGTGGCGCCGAACTTGAGCGGCTGCTTGCAGGACTTCAGCGCCTCCAGCGTCTGGCACGGGAAGTCCGTCCGCATCCAGAAGATCACCGTCGCGTTGTAGAGGTTGGCGAGCCAGGTGAACTTGTCGAGATCGAAGCGGATGTTGGGCTGCGAGATCGCGCGACTGAACAGGCCGGCGGAGCCGGCCCCGATGGTGAGGCCATCCTTCTCGGCGACGTTGTAGACGTGGTTCGCGGCCGCGATCGACTCGGGCTGCGCCATGTTGTTGACGACCACGGTCGGCTTGCCGGGGATGAAATCGGCGAGATGACGGCCGACGATGCGACCGAGCACGTCGACACCGCTCGCCTCGCCCGACCCGACGATGAGCCGCAGCGTCTTGCCCTTGTAGAAGTCGCTCGCGGACTGCGCCCCGGCCTCGGTCGTGCCGATCGCCAGCAGTGCCGCGCCGATCAGCGCCGCCCCGGCCGCCCGCGCCCGCGGCATGTTGCGAAGGAATGCCATCCCCGTCTCCCTGTTCTCGTCGCCGTCTCGATTGGTTCGAGCTCGTTGGCGGGAAGCATACGGGGGGCGGTCGGCGGCTGAAAAGAGGCTAAAGCGCGAACCAGGCGTCCCGGCAGGTTCGGAGGTGTGCTAGCGTACAGGCAAATGCCGCGGTCGATGCAGCCGCGGCGGTCGGCAGGGAGCTTTCGATGCGCAGCAACGTCCATTCGGGCGTGGCGTTCGGCCGTGCCCTCATCGTCGCCGCGGTCGCCGTCGTGGCGAGCGCATTCGCGTCCGGCCATGCCGCCGCGCAATCCGATCCCATAGCCGCGTTCTATCGCGGCAAGGAGATGCGCCTCCTGATCGGCACGCCGGTCGCCGGCGGCTACGACACCTACGGCCGCTTCTTCGCCCGCCATCTGCCGCGCTTCATGCCCGGCGCGCCGTCGGTGCTGGTGCAGAACGTGCCGGGCGCCGCCGGAGTCAACATGGCGAACAGTCTCTACGTCCAACAGCCGAAGGACGGCACGGTGATCGGTTCCGGCGCGGGATCGATCGCGACCGCCGCGCTGTTCGGCGGCCAGGGTGCCCGCTACGACGCGCGCAGGTTCCTGTGGATCGGCAGTCTCAACGCCGAGGTCGGACTGGTGATCTCGTGGCGCGATTCGCCGGTGAGGACGGCGAAGGACCTGTTCGACCGCGAACTCATCGTCGGCGGCTCGGGCGCGACCGACGGCAACGTGATCTTCCCCAACACCATGAACAACGTGCTCGGCACGAAGTTCAGGGTCGTGCCGGGCTACAAGGGCACCGCGACGATCGCGGTCGCCATGGAGCAGGGCGAGGTGCAGGGCATGGGGAGCTGGCACTACTCGTCGATCATCACCTCCAAGCCCGAGTGGCTGAAGGACGGCAGCATCCACGTGCTCGTCCAGCTCGCGCTGCAACGCCATCCGGCGATCCCGGACGTCCCGACGGTGCTGGAGCTCGCGCGCACCGATGAGGAGCGCGCGGTGATCGAGCTCGTGTTCGCGCAGCAGGACATGGGCCGGCCGTTCTTCGCGCCGCCCGGCATCCCGCCCGAACGCGGGGCCGCGCTGCGCGCGGCGTTCCTCGCCATGGTGAACGATCCCGAGGTGCTGAAGGAAGCGGACCGGATGCAGCTCGAGATCAACCAGCCGATGCCGGGCGAGGCGATGAACGCGTTGATCGAGCGGTTGCACGCCCAGCCCGGGAGCATCATCCGCCGCGCCGCCGACGCCATCACCCGCGCCGGCGGCTGAGCGCTGGCGTCATGCGCCCGCCGCCCTCCGCACCGATGGCTCCGGGCCACCCACGCGCGCCTCGCCCGCGCGCGGGAACGACAGCCGGAACCGGACGCCGCCCGAACCCGTGATCGTGTAGCGGGCGCCGAGCGTTTCGCACAGCGCGGAGACCAGGCGCAGTCCCTTCGAATCCTGCCGCGCCTCGGCCTCGAACCCGGGCCCGTCGTCCGCATACTCGAACGTGACGAGGTCGCCGTCCGCGCGCAGCCGCAGGGTCACCGTTCCGGTGGGGCGATCGCGGAACGCGTACTTGATGCTGTTGGTCATCAACTCGTTGGCGATCAGTCCGAGCGCCTGGGCGCGCTCCGCAGGGAGGGTGATCGGCTCGAGCGCGAGGCTCAGTCGGACCTTGCCGTGGGGCTCCGCGTTTGCGAGCACGGTCGCGATCTTGCCGAGATACTCGGCGCAGTCGATCTCGCCGGTCGCGCTCGCGTGGTCGAGCGACTGCTGCGCCAGCGCCAGCGCGCTGATCCGGTTCGCGGTCGCGACGAATGCGGCGGCGTCGACGTTGGGCCGCCGGCTCTCGACATTCAGCATCGCGATCATCATCGCGAGATTGTTCTTGGTGCGGTGCAGGAGCTCGGAGCGCATCATCCGCTCGCGCTGGAGCGAGACCGCGAGCTCTTCCGAGAGCTTGCGGGATTCCTCCAGCGCCGCCCGCTCCCGGCTGCCGGCGCGAACGGCAACGAAGCCGAAAGATCCGAGGAGCGCGATGGCTATTACCGCGAACCCGCCGAGCGCGAGCGAGCGTCGGCGCCACGGCGCCAGCACCGATTCCGTCGACAGCGCGGCGCTCACGATCAGCGGGTGGCCGGGCACGCGCCGGAACGCGGCGATCCGGTCGGCGCGGTCGACCGACGATGGGCCGATGTTGACCATGTGGTCGAGGTCCGGCGGCATCGTCGCGACGATCCGTGCCCGGGCTTCGCCCGAGGCCGGAGGCTCGCGCGCGAGGACGGCACCGTCGTCGCGCACGATCGCGACCGACGATTGCGCACCGAGTCCGATCGAGCGATAGAACTCGGCGAAGTAGCGCGCCTGGATCGCGACCGCGACCGCTCCGCGGAAGACCCCGTCGGCCGAGCGGATCGGCCGGCTGATGACGATGATACGCGAGCCGCTGACGAGACCCGACGCCACAGGGCCGATGTAGTACGGCGCGCCGGCGGCGATGGCGCGGAAATAGTCGCGGTCGGCGAGACTGGTGCCCGGCAACGCCGACTGCGATGTGCTGATGACGAGAGTGCCGTCCCGGTCGGCGATCCACACCGATCCGCCGTCGACCAGGTCGCTCGCATACTCCGCGAGGGCGCGCGGCAGATCCGTGGCGATGGCCACTTCGTCCATGGAGCGGTCGCCGATGCTCTCGATCGTGTTCTCGATCATGCGGTCCGCGGTGCGGAACACGATCTTCGCGTGCTCGGTGATGAGACGTGCGTCGGTTTCGGCCGTTACGACCGCCGCTGCCATCGCGCTTCGGTGATCCGAGACGATCTGGCCGGCCACGGCCGCCGCGAGCAACGCCAGCGACAGAGCAATGATGAGCGCTTCGAGTCGGAACAGTGAAAGCCGCAGTCTTCGCATGTCATCCCCCGAGTCGGCGCCCGCGGGGTGGGAGCAAGACGCCCGCGCGGCGACAGCAAAACGAAGGTGTGGCGGCGAACGGGCGGAGCGGTTGACGTGGGTCAAACCGCGCTGTGTCAAATACCCGACATTTGAAAACGCGGGCGAATCCGGGCCCGAGCGCGGCCGGACCGCAGCCCTGAGATGCGTCGGCCGCCGCGGGAGGTTCCCGCGACGGCCGTTCGCATCCGCGTTGCCGCGTATCTGGCCGAAGCCTAACCCGAGCCTAACGAACCGTCGCGCGGCGGCGGGTCGGCTCCTCGGCTGTCAGCCGCTCGTGGGCGAAGAAGCCGAAGTAGGCGGCGACGGCGGCCAGGATGAGGTGCAGCCAGACGTCGTTGCCGTGGATCGGCATCAGCCCGAAGACGACGTTCAGTCCCGGGATCAGGCCCATGATGACGAGCACGCCGTAGGCGATCGCGACGACGCGGGCGTACAGCAGCGAGCCGCTGAGCGTGCGGTAGGCGACGATGCCCCACACCCCGAACACCAGGTGGGCAAGATCGTGCACGGCGTTGACGGGGAACAGCCCAAGCAGCCGGCCGTGCATGGCGTTCACGGCGATCGGCTGATCGGGCGGACTGAGCAGGCCGGGGATGAACCCGGCGATGCCCATGAGCAGGAAGATGATTCCGAACACAAGGGCGAAAGCGCGTGTGTTGCTCATGATGTCCTCCTTTGCGCCCGCGGCCGCCCGACCGGGGTCGGCCGACGGGGCTGCGTTGCGGTGATGCCCATGGTGGCGGGGCGCCGTCACGGTCGCCCCGTGACAATCACCGCTATCCACTGCGGAAGAAAATTTCCGCCGACGAGTCCGGTTCCGGAATCCCCGTGAAAATGGTTACAAAGACACATGTGGCAATTCTGGATCGACCGCGGCGGGACGTTCACCGACCTCGTCGCCAAGGCGCCTGACGGCACCCTGCGCACGCTCAAGCTGCTGTCGCAGAGCGCGGCCTACGAGGACGCGGCGATCGAGGGCGTCCGCCGCGTGCTCGGGCTCGCGCCGGACGCGTCGATCCCGCCGCCGACCTCGGCCGAAGGCGTCGCCGCGATCAAGATGGGGACGACGGTCGCGACCAACGCGCTGCTGACGCGCTCCGGTGCGCCGACCCTGTTCGCGGTCACCAGGGGATTCCGCGACGCGCTGGTGATCGGCTACCAGAACCGGCCGCACCTGTTCGCGCGCCGCATCGACAAGACGCCGCCCTTGTACGCCGAGGTCGTCGAGATCGACGAGCGGCTGGCGGCGGACGGCGCGGTCGTCACGTACCTCGACGAGGCGCAGGCCGAGGCCGCGCTGCTCGCGGCCTATGCGGCCGGGCTGCGCTCAATCGCGATCGCGCTCATGCACGCCTGGCGCAATCCCGTCCACGAGCTCGCCGTCGCCGCCATCGCCCGCCGCGTCGGCTTCGAGCAGGTGACGCTGAGCCACGAGGTCAACCCGGCGATGAAGCTGGTGCTGCGCGCCGAGACCGCCGTCGCCGACGCGTATCTCACGCCGGTGGTGCGCCGCTACGCGGGGCGGGTGGCCGGCGCCACCGACGGTGTGCCGCTGTTCTTCATGCAATCCTCGGGCGGCCTCGCCGAGGCCGCGGCGTTTCGCGGCCGCGACGCCGTGCTGTCGGGCCCCGCCGGCGGCATCGTCGGCGCCGTTGCCGCGGCCAGGCGCGCCGGCATGTCCTCGGTCGTCACCTTCGACATGGGCGGGACGTCGACCGATGTCGCGTGGTGGGACGGCACCTTCGAGCGGGCGACCGAATCGACGCTGGCCGGGGTGCGCCTGCGCGCGCCGATGCTCTCGATCCACACGGTCGCCGCGGGCGGCGGCTCGATCCTCAAATTCGAGGGCGGCCGGCTGCGCGTCGGCCCGGAGTCCGCCGGAGCCGATCCCGGTCCGGCGAGCTACCGCCGCGGCGGGCCATTGACGGTGACCGACGCCAACGTTCTGTTGGGGCGCGTGCAGCCCCAGTTCTTCCCCGCCGTGTTCGGGCCGACCCACGACCGGCCGCTCGATCGCGAGGTCGTGGTCGCGAAGTTCGAGGCGCTCGCCGCCGACATCAGGAGAGACACCGGCCGCGTCATGACGCCGGCGGCCATCGCCGAGGGCTTCCTCGCGGTCGCCGTCGAAAGCATGGCGCACGCGATCAAGCACGTCTCCATCGCCCGCGGCCACGACGTGACCCGCGCATCGCTCGTCGCCTTCGGCGGCGCGGGCGGGCAGCATGCGTGCCGGGTCGCCGAGACGCTCGGCATGGAGCGCATCCTGATCCACCCGCTCGCCGGCATGCTGTCGGCGTTCGGCATCGGGCTCGCCGATCTGCTGGCTGTCTACGAGCGCCCGATCGAGGCGCCGCTCGGCGAGGCGCTGATCCATCGCCTCGCCCGCGAGTACTCGGCCATGGTGGCCGAGGCCGAGGCCGCGCTGGCGAAGTCTCCGCTGCAGCCGGCGCGCGTCAAGCTGTCCAAGACCGTCGAGATCCGCATCGACGGATCCGACACACCGCTGTCGGTGCCGTTCGCCGGCGCCGAGTCGATGCGCGCGAGCTTTGCCTCGCTGCACCGCCGCACGTTCGGCTTCGAGCCGGCTTCGCCGACGCTCATCGTCGAGTCTATCCGCCTCAAGGCCGCCGGCGAGATGCCCGACCCGGCGCTCGCCGCGCCGCGGCGCGGCGCGAGGCATGCCGAGCCGCGCGAGCTGGTGCCGATGGTCGTGGCGGGCGAAATGGGCGACGTGCCCGCCTACGTCCGCGGCGACCTCGCCGTCGGGCAGATCGTGTGGGGCCCGGCGCTGATCATCGAGGACGGCGCGACGACGGTGATCGACGTCAACTGGCGCGCCAAGCTCGACGAGCACGGCGACATCACCATGCGCCGCGACCGCGCGTCGGATGCATACGCGCTCCGCGAATCCGCCGTCGCGCCGATCCATCCCGATCCGATCCGGCCAGACCCCATTAAATTGGAGATCTTCGACCGCCTGTTCATGGCCATCGCCGAGGAGATGGGCGTGGTGCTGGCCAACACCGCCCACTCGGTGAACATCAAGGAGCGGCTCGACTTCTCCTGCGCGATCTTCGACTCAGCGGGCCGGCTCGTGGCCAACGCGCCGCACATGCCGGTGCACCTCGGATCCATGGACGAGACCGTCGCCGCCGTCGTGCGCGCGCACCGCGACGAGAACGGCCGTCCGGCGTTCCGCGCCGGCGACGCCTTCGTCCACAACGCGCCCTACAACGGCGGAACCCATCTCCCCGACGTCACCGTCGTGCTGCCGATCTTCGACCAGGACTCCACCACGGGAGACCAGCCGGTCGCTTACCTGGCCGCGCGCGGCCACCACCCCCCCAAAGGCGGCCTCACGCCCGGCTCGATGCCGCCGGTCTCGACCTCGATAGACGAGGAGG
>JBLNCI010000044.1:0-91116 GCA_050260515.1 Gemmatimonas sp. | reverse complement strand
CGATCCGGCGACTGAGGCAGCATCGGTAGGCTTGGCTACGCTTTCAAGGCAGCGTGGCACCCTACTGACCCTTATGGGGAAGGTAAAAAGCGGATTTCGCTGATCCGCTGACGACGACGTGCGTCCGCGCCGAGGTAGCTCCAGAGCGCGAACGCACCGGCCCCTCACCAGCCCGCTCCGGGATGAACTTCCGGAGCGGGCTTCGGTGATTCAGAGAGGACGTCGAATGGAACCTTCGCAGCCGCGGACGAACGCGGCGCTCCCGTCACACGTTGATGAGCTGGCCCGAGCCCGGCGTGCCGATCATCGCCAGGAATTCGCGGCGGGTCTTTTCGTTGGTGCGGAACGCGCCGGTCATCCGGCTGGTGACGAGCTGCGTGCCCGGCTTGTGGACGCCGCGCGTCGTCATGCACTGGTGCGCGGCCTCGATGACGACGGCGACGCCGTGGGGATTGAGCTCGTCCTGGATCGCGTTGGCGATCTGCGCCGTCATCTTCTCCTGGATCTGCAGGCGCTTCGCGAACGCCTCGACGAGGCGCGCGAGCTTGGAGATACCGACCACGCGGTCCGACGGCAGGTAGGCGACATGGGCCTTGCCGATGATCGGCGCGATGTGGTGCTCGCAATACGACTCGAAGCGGATGTCGCGCAGCACCACCATCTCGTCGTAGCCGTTGGTGTCCTCGAACGTCCGGTTGAGGATCTCGTGCGGGTCCATGGCGTAGCCCGCGAACCACTCCTCGTAGGCGCGCACCACACGGTCGGGCGTGCCCTCGAGGCCTTCGCGCGTCGGATCGTCGCCGGCCCAGCGGATCAGCGTGCGCACGGCCTCCTCGGCCTCCTCGCGGGACGGGCGTCGGCTCTTCGGCTCGGCATCGGGCGCGGCGGCCGCGCGGACGCGATGGGTCTGATCCACGACTGCAATCCTTTCGAACTCTGCGGATGCCGCGCGTGCTCCGGCGCGGCCGCCGCGTCAGTTGAGACGCACCGGCTGGTGCGGACTGTCGAGCGAGAACGCCGGGATCGCGACGTCCCACGTCTCGCCGGTCTCGGTCTCCATGAAGTACGTGCCGACCATGATCCCGGACGGCGTCGTCAGCGGCGTCCCGCTGGTGTACTCGAACGACTGGCCGGGCTTCAGCACCGGCTGCTCGCCGACCACGCCGTCGCCCTCGACGACCTGCTCGCGGCCCATCGAGTCGGTGATGCGCCAGCGCCGGCGCTTGAGCTGCACGGTGACGGGCCCGCGATTCTCGATCTTGACCTGATACGCCCACACGAAGCGGTGGTCCTTGGGCGAGGACTGATCCTCGAGGAACACCGGCTGCACGGTGACCATGATCGAGCGGGTGGTCTGGCTGTACATCGCTCCTCTGCCTCCGTTGCGGTGGGTGTCGCGGGGTCGCGGGGCCCCACGCGCGGGGAGGGGCCGGAAAGCGGCCCCGATTTTAGGCCTCGGCCGCGCGATGTCCAGCCCCGCGGCCCATCGGCGAAAAGCAAAATACAAGCATTATCAGGCACTTACATGAACAGCGCCGGGCGCGCCCCGCACGCTTCCGGGCATTGATCTGAATCAAAGGTCCTTCGAAAGCTAAGGGTTACCTTTGAGTCATCGAACAATGCTGCGGCGGAGGGAGCGATGGCCACTTTCCAAGATGTCGAGATCAACCTGGTCGACTCGTGCGGTCGCCAGACCCCGGAGACCAAGAAGTGGGGCGACCACAACCTGCCGATGTGGGACCCGGTGAAGGTGCCGAAGGCGAAGATCGAGGCTGAGATCGAGCGCCTCGCGTCGGTCGCCAAGCCCGCCAACGGCGTGCGCCGCGTCCACTTCGTGCATCCGCGCTGCACCGACGGCAGCAAGGCGTTCTCGCCGGGCGTCGACGTGTCGCTCAACGTGCTGCTCCCCGGAGAGCGCACGGCGCCGGTGCGCCAGAACTCGAACGTCGTCGACTTCTGCATCAAGGGCGCGGGTGCCACGATCGCCAACGGCAAGATCAGCCGCTTCAAGCAGTACGACCTCGTCACCACGCCGTCGATGACCGTGCACGAGTACGTCAACGACACCAACGAGGTGCAGGTGCGGCTGCGCTACTCGAACGGCGCCCTGCTCGAGAAGCTCAACATCCACTACGTCGACGAGGAGCCGCCGGTGTACGGGCGCCGCGGCGACGACATGACGCCGGTGACGGCGAACATGCGGGCCGATCACCGCAATCCGTTCGGCACGTTCCAGCTCACCGGCGAGGGTGCGTGGCTCGCGCCGTACGAGCAGCTCGTCAACCCGGAGCCGGTGAACTTCCAGTCGCGCGTGTGGCCGTGGACCGACGTGAAGCGCGAGCTCGACAAGCTCGCCGCGCTCGGCGCGAACTACAAGGGACGGCGGCTGTACATGCTGTGGGATCCTGCGACGGGCCGCGCCAACGGCTGCAACCCGAGCTTCTTCTCGACCATCACCGTGCGTCCGGGCGGCATCACCGACCGTCCGCACCGCCACGTCTCCGCGGCGATGAACTACTTCTTCGGCGGCCGCGGCCACTCGATCGTGCAGGGCAAGCGCTACGAGTGGGAGGCCGGCGACTTCATGCTCACCGCGCCGGGCTGGGCGATCCACAGCCACTCGGCCGACGAGGGGCCGGTGTACGAGATGACGATCCAGGACTACGCGTTCTGCGTGAACACCGACGCGTTGCTCTGGCAGGAGGACATGGCTGGGCCGATCTCGCTCCTCGGCTCCCATGCGGGGTTCGAGACCAACCGCAAACTGGTCGCTTCCGCGCGCTGACCCAGGTTGCGGTCGAACCCCACGGGGCGGATGGGCAACCATCCGCCCCGATTTTTAGAGGGTATGGGCGGGGACTTCGGTCCCCGTCGGATTTGTTCAACGCCGCGAAGCGGAGTCTCGGCCCGATCCTTCGCTAGCCCCGCTTCGCCGCCGCCAGCGCGCGATCGAGATCCTCGATGACGTCGTCGGCGTCCTCGAGCCCGACCGAGACCCGCACGTAGCCCGGCGTGATGCCGAGCGCGCGGCGGTCGTCCTCGCTGAGCCGCTGGTGGGTCGTCGTCGCCGGATGGGTGACGAGCGATTTGGCGTCGCCGAGGTTGTTCGAGATGTCGATCAGCGTCAGCGCGTTCATGAACCGGAACGCGCCATCCTTGCCGCCCGGAACCGTGAACCCGATGATGTTGCCCGGCCCCGACATCTGCGTCTGCGCCAGCGCGTACTGCGGGTGCGACGTGAGCCCCGGGAACAGCAGGTGGTCGATGTCGCCACGGGATTCGAGGTAGCGCGCGACCTTGGTCGCGTTGTCGCAATGCGCCTTCATGCGGAGCTCGAGCGTCTCGAGTCCCTTGAGCAGCACCCAGGCGTTGAACGCGGAGAGCGTCGGCCCGGTGTGGCGCAGGAACAGCCGCAGGTGTTCGTTCATGTATTCGGGATCGTTGCCGACGATCGCGCCGCCGAGCACGCGGCCCTGGCCGTCGATGTGCTTGGTCGCCGAGTAGACGACGATGTCGGCGCCGAGCGTCAGCGGCTTCTGCAGGACCGGGCTCGCGAACACGTTGTCGACGATCAGCCGTCCGCCCGCCTTGTGGGTGAGGTCGGCGACGAGGCGGATGTCGATGATCTCGAGGCCGGGGTTCGACGGGCTTTCGAGAAACACGGCGGTGACCGGCTTCGACAGCGCCTTCTCCCACTGCTCGCGCTTCGTGCCGTCGACCAGCTCCACCGTCACGCCGTAGCGCGGCAGGATGTCGGTGATGACGTAGTGGCAGCCGCCGAACAGCGCCCGCGACGCGACGACGCGGTTGCCTGCGCGCACCAGGCAGGCGAGCGAGGCGAACACCGCGCTCATACCGCTGGCCGTCGCCCGCGCGACCGATGCGCCCTCGAGCAGCGCCATCCGCTCCTCGAACATTCCGACCGTCGGATTCGAGAACCGCGAGTAGATGTAGCGCTCGCCCTCGCCCTTGAACGAGGTCTCGGCGGATTCCGCGGTCGGGTAGATGAAGCCCGAGTTGAGGAACATCGCCTCGCTGGTTTCGCCGAACTGGCTGCGCTTGAGGCCGCCGCGCACGAGCTTGGTCTGCGTGCGCCAGCGGCTGGTGTCCGGCTTGCTTCGGGATGGGGTCGTCGGGTCGGCCATGGCCGTCGTCCTCTGCTGTGCGGCGGTCGGCCGCGGTGTGTCGTTACAACCGCCGGCCGAAACGAAAAAGCCCCAACCGCAGGGGTCAGGGCTCGCGCTCCGACCTTTTAGCGGGTTGTTTAACGTGGACCGCAAGCCGGCCGGCTCAAATCTCCACGACGCGGGCGAGGGTAATCGTGGCGCGGCGGCGGCGTCAACGGCTTTCCCGCGACGCCGGCCGGCGCGATCGGCCGGACGCGGATTTCCACAGGTCCGGGCGAGGTTTTACCCGGCCGCGCCGGGGCGCGGTATGATCCCTCGACGAGCGGCTGAAGCCGCCGATGCGCCGGACACGAGCGCGACAGGGAACAGGGAGACACCGCATGGCGACCAAGGCCGATACCATTGCCGCGATCCCGGGGGCCGAACGGCCGCCGGAGATTCTCAGTCTGCGCACGCAGCTCGTGTCGAAGGGCCACACGAAGCGGCTGCTGGCCCAGACCGACCTCATGACCTTTCACGTTCACTGCTACGGCCCGAAGGGCGGCGAGAACGGGCTCCATGCCCACATCGAGGAAGACCACATCTTCGTCTGCCTCCAGGGCGAGGCGCAGTTCCGCGGCCTCGACGGCGCGCTGCCGCCGCTCAAGAAGCACCAGGCCCTCTTCCTGCCGAAGGGCTGCTTCTACTCCTTCTCCAACGAGACGGACGAGCCGTTGATCCTGATCCGCTTCGGCGCCGGCGGGAAATCGACCGGCAACGCGCGGCTCGATCCCGACGGCAAGCCGCTGCCGGGTCGCGCCAAGCTGCCGGGCGCGTTGAAGCCCGTCCTGATCGAAGGCGCGTTCTTCGAGTAGGCGGCACCTCGGTGCCTCCGTCGGACAAGGAGCGTCATTCAGTCGCGTAATCCCGACGACAACACGCGCGGACGCGAGCGCCGCGCGGCAGAACGGAGTGGGGCATGGGCGATCACGCGTTCGGTCACCGGTTGGCGCTCGTCGCGTGCGTGGTTGGCGTCGGAATCGGGGCGGCACAGGCGCAACCAGCCGCCCCTGAGTTCTTCAAGAACCTCAAGGAATTCAACGTCTACATCGGGTCGACGGCGGGCGGCGGCTACGACCAGTACGGGCGATTGTTGGCGCGCCACATCGGCCCTCATCTGTCGCCGGCGACGACGGTGGTGCCGCGCAACATGCCGGCCGGCAGCGGCCGCGGGGTGCTCAACTTCATTTTCAGCGTCGCGCCGAACGACGGATCCGCAGTCGGCACGACGCTGCGCAACATCCCGTTCGACCCGCTGATGGGAATCGCCGAGACGAAGATCGACCCTGAGCGCCTGACGTGGATCGGCAGCCTCAATGCCGAGACCAGCCTCTGCGTGTCGTGGCACGCGACACCGTTCCGCACGATCGATGATCTCCGCCGCAAGGAGATCCTGATGGGATCGAGCGGACCGAGCGCCGCCGACTCCACGCACGTCAAGCTGCTGAACAAGGTCGCCGGGACGAAGATGAAGATCGTGCCGGGCTATCTCGGGTCGAGCGAGGTCCATCTCGCGATGGAACGCGGCGAGGTCGAGGGCCGCTGCGGCCTCGGCTGGGACAGCATCGTCTCGCGCTACAAGAGCTGGCTCGACGAGAAGAAGATCAACCTGCTGGCCCAGTTCGCGATCGACAAGCACCCCGATCTCCCCGACGTGCCGTGGATCATGGACCTCGCCACGACGGAGGCGGATCGGCAGCTCGTGATGCTGGCGCTCGGCCCCAACAAGATGGGGCGCCCGGTGTTCGCGCCGCCCGACATGGCCGCCGATCGCGTGGCGTTCCTGCGCGCGGCATTCGTGGCGACGATGAACGACCCCGAACTCCGCGCCGACGCGAAGAAGATGGCGGTCGACGTCGACTACATGACCGGAGAGGCGACCGAGGAACTCTATCGGCAGCTTTACGCGACGCCGAAGTCCGTGGTCGACGATGCCCGCGCGATCATGGAGGGAAAATGAGAGCGCTTTCGATTGCGGCGGTCGCGGTTGGGCTTGGATTGCTGTGCACGGCTGCCGGCGCGCAAACCTCTGCCGAGTTCTACCGGGGAAAGACCCTGCGGGTGATGATCGGGGTCGCGGTGGGCGGCGACTACGACGTCCAGGCGCGCTTCCTCGCGCGGCACATCGGCCGGCACATCCCCGGCGCGCCATCCGTCGTCGCCGAGAACATGACCGGCGCCGGCGGCCTCAAGATGACCAACTGGCTCTATGAGGTCGCACCCAAGGACGGCACCGTGTTCGGGATCATCGCCAACAACTTCCCGGCGTTGCAGGCCGCGGGCGGCGCGGGCGTGCAGTTCGACGCCGCGAAGTTCCAGTGGCTCGGCGCGATGACGCGCGAGACCAACGCCATGACGGTGTGGCACACCGCCGGCGTCCGGAGCGTCGAGGATGCGCGCCGCATCGAGGTTGCGGCGGGGGCGAGCGGACGCGGCGCCATCACCTACACTTTCCCGGCGATGATGAACGAGTTCTTGGGAACCAAATTCCGCATCGTCACCGGCTATGCCGGCGGCAACGAGATCAATCTCGCGATGGAGCGCGGCGAGGTCGCGGCGCGCATCAACTCGTGGTCGAGCTGGAAGGCGACCCGCCCGGAGTGGCTCCGCGACGGCAAGATCGTCGTCATCGCCCAGGGCGGGCGCCGCTCGCCCGAGCTCCCCGAGGTACCCTCGGTCGAGGATCTGGCGAAGAACGATGGCGACCGTCAGGTGATCGAGATGCTGATGTCGGGGGCCTCACTCGGCCGTCCGTTCGCGGCGCCCCCCGGCGTGCCGGTCGAGCGGATCGCGGCGCTGCGGGCGGCGTTCTCCGCCATGGTCGAGGATCCCGCCGTGAAGGCGGAGGCGGCCGCGACCAAGCTGGAGCTCGATCCGCTCTCGGGCGAGCAGATGCAGGCGATGATCGAGAAGCTGCTCGCGGCCGACCCCGAGGTCGCCGCCCGCGCCCGCACCTTCCTGCAATAGAATCCAGGAGCACGTCATGACCGCTCCGCAGGGCCCCGCCGCGTCGGCCGACACCGCTGCCGAAGGCGCCTGGTACGAGTGATCCACAATGGAGTGAGAGGGAGAGTCGAACGATGCAGCCGCCGACCACCAAGCCGCAGGTCTCCGAGGAGACGCACCTCGCCGCCGAGGCGGCGATAAAGCGCTTCAAGTACGAGAAGCCGTCCCAGTACGACCGCAAGAAGGTGAGCGTGCGGCTCGCTCAGGGCGAACTCGTGCGCGGCATGATCCAGGTCGCCAAGGAAGGCGGCGAGAACAACCTCCACTACCACGCCAACGTCGACGGGTTCTGGATGGTGCTGAGCGGGAAGGTACGGTTCTATGGCACGGGCGACAAGCTGATCGCCGAGCTCGGCTCCAGGGAAGGGCTGATGATCCCGCGATACGCCCGCTACTGGTTCGAGAACGCGGGCGACGAGGAGCTCGAGATCCTGCTGGTGCAGGCGTTCGCCCACGGCGGCGCGCAGCTCAACTCCGAGCGCATCGACGCATCGCCGCCGAAGCTCGAGCGTCCCGGTGCCGCGCCGCAGTTCACCGCCGAGGTGCCGCGGGGCTGAGGACGACGTTGAGGGTCCGATTCCGTACCCCCGGCAGGGGCGGCTCGGAACGGCCTGAGGAGTTCCGTCGTTGGGCCTGCGCCCTCAGGCAATGGAGATCCTCATGCCGTTGTCCATACAAGCCGGGCTGTGGGGGCTCCTCAGCGGGTCGGCCCTGATTCTGGGCGCCGGGATCGCCTACGTCGCGCATGTTCCGCAGCGCCTGATCGCGGCGGTGATGGCGTTCGGCAGCGGCGTGCTGATCTCGGCGCTGTCGTTCGACCTGATGGACGAGGCGTTCCGCCGCGGCGGCTTCGACTCGACCTCGATCGGCTTCATCGCCGGGGCCGCCGTGTACACCGCGGCAAACATCATCGTGTCGCACCGCGGCGCGCGGCACCGCAAGCGCTCCGGCGAGCAGCAGCCGTCGGATTCCGGCAGCGGCATCGCGATCGCCATCGGCGCGTTGCTCGACGGCATCCCGGAGTCGGTGGTGATCGGCGTCAGCATGATCGCCGGGGGCGCCGTCAGCATGGTCGCCGTGATCGCCGTGTTCCTGTCGAACGTGCCGGAAGGCCTGTCGAGCGCGGCGGGCATGAAGAAGGCGGGGCGATCCGCCGCCTACATCTTCGGCGTGTGGGCGGCGATCGCGCTGATATCCGGGGTCGCTGCGTGGCTCGGGTACGCGGTGTTCCGCGGCTTGCCGCCCGACATCATCGCCGCGACCGAGGCGGTCGCGGCGGGCGCCATCCTCGCCATGATCGCCGACACCATGATCCCCGAGGCGTTCGAGGTCGCCCACGACTACGCCGGGCTGATCACCGTCGCCGGATTCCTCGCCGCGTTCACGCTGTCCAAGATCGCGACCTGAGGCCCGAGGCCCGCAGTTACTCCGCCGGCACCTTGGTCGTGTAATCCTTGTCGGTGTCGGCGAAGGTCTTGCCGGCGTCGAACGTCACCAGCCTGTTCTGCTCGGGATCGCGCAGCAGACCGAACGGATCCTTGCCGGCCTCGATCGCCGTGATGGAATCGAGCAGCATGCGGCGGAGCTGGACGATCGCGCGATCGGACGGTGCGAGATATTCCTTCGTGCGGTCGGTGATCACGCCCTGGCTTTCCTGCGCGGCGCGGTCCTGGTCGTGCGACTCGATGTTCCACCAGCCGTCCTTGACGCGCTTGTAGACGCCGCGCTCCGGCACCGGCTCGAAGCCCTCGGTCTTGAGCGTGCCCTTGCGGCCGCCGGTCTCCACCGCTTTGGCGTAGAAGGTCAGCGTCTGGGTGTCGTCGATCGGCACGCGGAGGTGCAGGTAGTGCGCGGGCCGCTCTTTCACACGGGCGTTGTAGCGGCGCGTGTGCGACGGAAAGATGAAGTGGCTCGTGTTCTTGACCTTGTCCGAATAGACGGCGGTCTGGCGGAATCCGTACCAGAGCTTTTCCCAGACGACGTCCTTGGGCCGCTTCAGCGCGATCGACGGGTACACCGGCGCGTGCAGCGCCATGCTGTGGTACTTGTCGACGCCGTTCTCGGCACGCTGCAACCAGTTGCAGTGCTCGACCGACGCCGACACCTCGCGGTCCATGTCTTCGCGCACGAGGAGATCGTAGCGCGGCAGCAGCGGCGCGGGATCGGGACCCATGTAGGCGAAGACGAGCCCGCCGAGCTCCTCGACCTTGTAGGCCGCGAGCTTCACTTCCTTGACCAACGGGCAGTCCGGCTCCTCGGCCGGCATCTCGAGGCACTGCCCGTTCATGCCGTAGAGCCAGCCGTGGTAGCAGCAGCGGATGCCGTTCGACTCGACGCGGCCGAGCTCGAGCGACGCGCGGCGATGGGCGCAGTAGCGGTCCATCAGCCCGAGCTTGCCGTCGGGCGTGCGGAACAGGACCAGATCCTCGCCGAGAATGCGCACCGGCACGGGCTCGTCCTTCACCAACTCGGTGAAGCCGATCGGCCACCAGTACCGCCGCATGAGATTGCCCATGCGCGTTCCCGGCCCGATGCGGGTCAGCAGCTCGTTTTCCCTCTGGTCCATGACGCTCTCCCAGTCGTGGGTCGCCGACGCCGGGGCAGGCGGCGAGCGACCTGTTACCGCCCCTGCCTGATATAGTAGCCAATCCGCCGCCGTCGCGTCGCGACTCGTTGCATCAAAACAGTTTTTCGGCGGATTGGGGTAATGGGGGCGGCGGTCCATCCGCCGAAACAGCTATGGCCGTTCGACTGCGCTTCAGTTTCCTCGCCGCGATGATCGTGGCGGCGTTCGCCGTTTCCGCGCGCGCCGCCGACCTGCCGAAGTCGACCCAGGCCGTGCTCGACCAGCTCAAGCTGTCGCCCGAGATCCTCAACGGCCTCGACCGCGAGCTCGCGGTCCCGCAGGACTGGATCGACAAGGCGCGTCGCTCGCCGACGGTCAAGGTCACGGCGTCGGATGATCCGCCGCTCTACGCGCAGCTCATCAAGCCGTTCCAGGAGCGCTATCCGTTCATCAAACTCCAGTACTTCACCGGCAGCGCCAACGAGCGAGTGATCAAGCCGCTGGTCGCCTACGAGTCAGGCCGTTATCTCGCCGACGTCGTGTTCAGCATGGATGCGTCGACCACGAACTACGCCAAGGGCGAGATCTCCGCGGACCTCACGGACCTCCCGACGTATCAGAGTGCCGTTCCCGGTGCTAATCCGCCCAACGGGCTCAGCGTGACGTTCCGCGCGCGTCCCTATTGCCTCGCCTACAACACACAGCTTCTGCGCCGCGACGAACTGCCGAAGACCTGGAAGGAGCTGACGGACTCGAAGGTGCTGGCCGGCGGCCGCATCGGCGCCGTCATGCTGCCGCATCTCTGGATGATGCCGCTGTGGGGCAAGTACGGCGAGGACTGGGCGGTCAAGTTCCTCGACGATTATTTCAAGAAGCTCGAGCCGCAGGTTCGGCGCGAGGGCATCAACGCGGTGATCGGGCTGGTTGCCGCCGGCGAGCTCTACGCGTCGATGCCGGCGTATCCGGAACGGGTCAAGCAGATCCAGGACAAGGGTGCGCCGGTCGGATGGTACTGCCCCGACATGGTGCCGCTGAACTTTTCGCGCCTCGCGGTGTTCCGCAACAGCCCTGGCACATGGGCCGGCCGCATCTTCGTCAATTGGCTGCTGAGCAAGGAAGGCCAGCTCACGCAGCTCGCGGTGTTTGGGACGCCGCCGGTCCACAAGGACCTGCAGTCGCCGGACTTCCATGTGTTCCCCGACGAGATCCGCGGCAAGCCGTTCATCTCGTTCGACGACCAGGCCGAGACCGACAAGTTCCTCGAGATGTGGAACGCGTACGCGCTGGCGGGCAAGCGTTGAGAGGCGAGGGCGAGCGGACAGCGCGACAGAGGGGCGGCCGTCCTAGCCGACGGCCGCTAGTGCGGTGACCGTCTATTCGGAGCCGCTGCTCGGCGATCCGAAGGTGCTGGGCGAGCGATCGCGGTCGTTGTCCGACTTGCTGTTGCTCGATTCGCACGCGGCGACGGCGAGTGCGAGAACAAGCACCACCGTGGTGAGGGCAGGACGAAGAACTCGGGTCATAGCTGACCTCCCCTGTTGCACGGCGCTCCTGGCGCCGCAACACGAGAGGACGCCTTTTCGTCGCCCACGGCAACGCGGCACCGCGGGTGAGTCCGAGTTGACACCGTTGTATAAGACCACCGGCTGCGAACTCCGCGCCGGGCGAAGCGCATTGCGCATCGCTTGTTCGGCGGTTCAACAATCGCCGCCAGCCCGACCGATCAAAATGAACAGAACTCCGACGCTTCGCTCATGAGTACTCCCCACAAGGCGTTCGCCGGGCTCCGTCACGCCGGCTACCGCGTCTACCTGATCGGTTCCATGCTCGCGATGATGGCCGATTCGATCGAGCACGTGATCAGCTACTGGATGGTGTTCCAGAAGTTCCATTCCCCGGCGCTCGGCGGATTTGCCGTCATCTCGCACTGGGCGCCGTTCCTGCTGTTCTCGATGTGGTCGGGGGCGCTGGCCGACCGCTTCGACCCACGGCGGGTCATTCAGGTCGCGATGGCCATGTTCGGCGCCGCGTCGCTCGCCTGGGGCCTGCTGTTCGTGTTCGGAGTGCTCGAGGAGTGGCACGCCGCAATCATCCTCGTCATCCACGGGTTCGCCGGCGTGTTGTGGAATCCCGCGGCGCAGCTCCTGATTCACGACATTGTCGGCCGCGATCACCTGCAGAGCGCGGTGCGCCTGATGTCGATGGCGCGCACGCTCGGCATGCTGGCCGGCCCCGCGGTCGGCGGCGCGATCCTGCTCGCCTTCGGGCCGGCACACGGCATCCTGATCAACGTGCTGTTCTACGTGCCGTTGGCGCTGTGGCTGTGGCGCGCGCCGTATGGACCGCGGTTCCGCAAGGAGCCGCCGCGGGCGCGACCGATCAGCGGATTGAGCGACATCGTGGTGACGGTGCAGGAGATCGCCCGCAATCACGTGCTCGCGTCGATGACGATCGTCGCCGGGGTATCGTCGTTCGTCGTCGGCAATGCCTATCAGGCGCAGATGCCGGAGTTCGCCCACGATCTCGGCCACGGCGACGCGGGCATGTATTACAGCATGCTGCTCGCCGCCAACGCCGCCGGTGCGCTGGTCGGTGGCGCGCTCCTCGAGACCTTCGGGCTGCTGCAGGCGCGACCGCGCTCGGCGTTCGTTCTGGTCGTGCTGTGGTGCGTGTGCATCGGCGGTTTCGCCGTCTCGAACATCTATGCGTTGTCCGTCGCGCTGATGTTCGCGGCCGGAGTCTGCAACCTCGCGTTCAGCTCGATGTCGCAGACGCTCGTGCAGCTAAACGCCCCCGACCACAGCCGCGGCCGCGTCATCGGCATCTACAACCTGTCGTCGAACGGCATGCGCGCGTTCTCGGGGGTGACCGTCGGCATCGGCGGCAGCATCATTGGCATCCACGCATCGCTCGCTGCCAGCGCCGCCGTGCTGCTGCTCGCGAGCCTTGCCCTGCTTGCGATCTATGGCCGCGAGCGGCCGAAAGCGGCGACGAAGTAGGCGTCCCAGGCTCCCGGACCGTGTGGCGCGTCGGTCCTGATCGGGAGTAGCATCGCCGAAAAAGCCGCGTACGGCGGCAACAGGCGATCGCAATCGGCCGGACATGGGGACGTCATGAACAGGGGGGCGTCATGAAGGGAATCGCGCGCGTTCTCGCCGCCGTGCTCGTCGCTCTCCCGGCAACGGCGTTCGCCCAGGGCACGGTCGTCCCCGGCACCACCGGGCCGGGACAATGGTTCGCCCTCCAGCCGATGCCGGTCGCCCAGAACGAGGCGGCGACCGCAGTCGTCGACGGCAAGATCTACATCATCGCCGGCTTCGAGCCGAACGACGGCGTGCGCGGCGACGGACCGACGACCCGGGTTCAGGTGTACGACACCGCCACGAATACGTGGGCGGCCGGGGTCGCGGTCCCGGAGCCGCTGCACCACGCCGGCGCCGCCGTCGTCGACGGCAAGGTCTATCTCGTCGGCGGCTTCCACAATCCGTTCCAGAAGCGCGAGCCGATCGACAGCGTGTGGATGTTCGATCCGGCGCAGAAGAGCTGGACGAAGAAGGCGCCGTTGCCGGCGCCGAGAGGCGCGCTCCTCGTCGTCGCCGTCGGCAATAAGATCTACGCGATCGGCGGCGAGCACTATCGGCCGAAGGGAGCGCCGGTGCCGGCGGGCGCGCCGGCCGCGTACGAGCCGCTCACCGATGCGGCGGTGTACGACACGGCAGCGGACAAATGGCAGGCGTTGCCGCCGATGAAGGTCGCCCGCGATCACGCCTACATCGGCGCCATCGCCGGGAAGATCTACGTCGTCGGCGGGCGCGATCGCCCGAAGTACGACATCGCGACGCTCGAGGAGTTCGATCCGGCGACGGGCAGGTGGGCCGAACGCGCGCCGATGCCGACCGGGCGCTCGGGCGGCAACGCGGCGGTTCTCGGCGGGAAGCTCTACGTGTTCGGCGGCGAGGGCAAGCCCGACAATCCGCTCGGCATCTACGACGAGTCGGAGGTCTACGACCCGGCGTCGAACGCGTGGACGAAGCTCGGGCCGATGCCGTTTCCGCGGCACTCGCTGTCGGCGGCCACGGTCGGCAACCGCGTCTACCTGCCGGGCGGTGCGCCCCATCGCTCGGGCTACGACGTCCTCGCCTACATCGACGCGTACCAGCCGTAGCCGTCATCGTCGGGGGCGTCGAGGACAACCGGAGCTACGCTGTCGCGCCCCTGAGTCCGATCTGCCCGAAATTTCACCCGCGGCGGCGGGTACGCGCAGCACTCGCATGTTGGTACGCTTCCGCAGACCGGCGGCACCCGTGCCGCGAATCCGGGGGCGGCTATGCCTGGCGATACCGTTCAGCAGGAGTCCGGACGCATCCTCGTCGGCACCGGCGAGACGCGCCTGCTCCTGCCGCTATCGGTCGCTAACCGCCACGGCCTGATCGCCGGCGCGACGGGAACCGGGAAGTCGACGACACTGCGAATCCTCGCCGAAGGCTTTTCCGCCGCCGGCGTTCCCGTGTTCATGGCCGACGTGAAGGGCGACCTCGCCGGCATCGCTCAGCCCGGCGCGCCCAATCCCAAGATCGAGCAGCGCGTCCGCGACCAGAACATCGCGGGCTTCGCGTACGCGGCGTTCCCGACGGTGTTCTGGGACGTGTTCGGCGAGCAAGGCCACCCGGTGCGCGCCACCGTTTCGGAGATGGGTCCGTTCCTGCTCGCCCGCCTGCTGCAGCTCAACGAAACCCAGACCGGCGTTCTCAACCTCGTGTTCAAGCTCGCCGACGACGAGGGGCTGCTGCTGATCGATCTCAAGGACCTGCGCGCGTTGGTGGCTCATGTCGGCGAGCACGCGAAGGAACTGACGACCGAGTACGGCAACGTCTCCGCCGCCTCGCTCGGTGCGATCCAGCGCGCGCTTCTCGTCCTGGAGCAGCAAGGGGCCGAGAAATTCTTCGGCGAGCCGGCGCTGTCGCTGTCCGACCTGATGATGACGGACGCGCACGGCCGCGGCGCGGTCAACGTGCTCGCCGCGGACAAGCTGATGACCAATCCGCGGCTCTACGCGACGCTGTTGCTGTGGCTGTTGTCCGAGCTGTTCGAGGAGCTGCCCGAGGTCGGCGATCCGGAGAAGCCGAAGCTGGTGTTTTTCTTCGACGAGGCGCACCTGCTGTTCGAGGACGCGCCGAAGGCGTTGGTCGACAAGGTCGAGCAGGTCGTGCGCCTGATCCGCTCGAAAGCCATCGGTGTCTACTTCGTCACCCAGAACCCGCTCGACCTGCCCGACGCCGTGCTCGGTCAGCTCGGCAACCGCGTGCAGCATGCGCTGCGCGCGTTCACGCCGCGGGACCAGAAGGCGGTCCGCGCCGCGGCCGAGACCTTCCGCGCCAACAAGGGCCTCGATGTCGCCGCGGCGATCGGCGAACTCGGGGTCGGCGAGGCGCTCGTATCGCTGCTCGACGAGAAGGGTACGCCCGGCATCGTCCAGCGCGCCTGGATCCGCCCGCCGGCTTCCCGGCTAGGCGCGATCACCCCCGAAGAGCGCAAGGCGGTGATGGACGCGAGTCCGTTCAAGGGCCGTTACGACGTCGAGGTTGACCGGCCCTCGGCGTACGAGACGCTGAATCAAAGAGGGGCCGGTGCAGCAGGCCGCCCGGTGGAGTGGGGTTCGCCGCCCCCGCCGAAGCCGGTGTGGGGCCGCGGCGGCGTCAGCCCCGCCGGAACAGGTGCCCTCGGCACCACGACCCGCGCGCCGTCGCGGGAAGCGGCCAATGCGCCGCATCGCGGCCGGGAACGGCAGAGCGTCGCCGAGGCGGTGACCAAGAGCCTCGCCCGCAGTGTCGCCAGCTCGATCGGCAGCTCGATCGGCCGGCAGATCATCCGTGGCGTGCTCGGCTCGATGACCCGCAGCCGGCGCTGATCATCCGACGCTTGCGCGGCTTTTGCGACGCCGATCCGCGGCGTGCTACCGTCTGGACAACAGGGGGCGCGGGCACAACCGCGAATCCGTGCATCGTGGGGGCGGTCTGATGGCGAGCGAGCAGGCATTCGAGGATCACTGCTGGAAGGACGTCATTCCGGACAATGTCGTCCGGATCTATTCGAAGTACGTCCGCCGCACCTTCGTCGGCCCATCCCCGGCGCTGCTGCTCGTCGATCTCTACGATCTCGTCTACCAGGGCGGGCCGCTGCCGATCGACGAGGCGGTGAAGGTCCATTCGAGCTCCTGCGGCGAATACGCCTTCGCCGCAATCGAACCGACGAAACGACTGATCGCGGCGGCGCGCCGTGCGGGTCTGCCCATCTTCTACACGACAGGCGACGCGCGTCCCGACGCGCGACCGCGGACGTTCGGCAGCACCCGGCATGCGACGACCGGCGGCGTGAAGATGTTCGGCATCCGCGCCGATTTCGCGCCGCAGCCCGGCGACATCGTCATCACCAAGCAGCGGGCGAGCGGATTCTTCGGCACGCCGCTCGGCGCGCAGCTCACCCAGGTCGGCGCGCGCAGCGTCATCATCTGCGGCGAAAGCACCTCGGGCTGCGTGCGCGCGACCGCGGTGGACGCGCACTCGTCGGGGTTCCATGTCGTGCTCGCCGAGGAGTGCTGCTTCGACCGCAGCGAGATTTCCCACAAGGTCAGCCTGTTTGACCTGCACCATAAGTACGCCGACGTCATGCACACCGACGAGATCGTGGCCCATCTCGACGGCCTGAACGCGCGGGTCGCGGAGTAGAGGCGACGACGCCGGCGGGGGCGCCGGGAATGGCGGTTTGGTGCTCGCAGCACCATTGACAGTAAACATAACGAGCAGGGGGATCATGAAGCGCTTCACGATGGCGTGCTTGTCGCTCACGCTGACAATGGCATTGACGCAGGCGGCGCCTGCCGCGGCGGACGACGTCGCGGATTTCTACCGCGGCAAGCAGCTCACCATGATGGTGGGGTTCCCGCCCGGCGGGCTGAACGATCTCAGCGCGCGGCTCGTCGCGCGTTACATGGTCAAGTACCTGCCCGGCAGCCCGCGTCAGGTGGTGCAGAACATGCCCGGCGCCGGCGGTCTCACCGTGGTCAATTACCTCTACAACGTGGCCGCGAAGGACGGCACGGTGGTGGCCGGCATCCTGCGCTCGATCCCGCAGACCGCGTACCTCGGCGACCCGAACATCCGCTTCGACGTCGCGCAGTTCAACTGGCTCGGCAGCACGTCGTCGTTCGCCGACGACGCCTACGCGCTGTTCATCATGAGCGACCGGCCGGTGAAATCCTGGGCCGATCTCAAGGCGGCGCAGAAGCCGGTGATGATCGGCGCCGTCGGCGCGGACATCAAGCTCACGTTCTCGCTGTTCGTGCGCGACATCCTCAAGGGGAACATCGCGGTGACCCACGGCTACCGCGGCGCCGCGGAGCTGTTCCTCGCCATGCAGAACGGCGAGATCGACAGCCAGTTCAACAGCCTTTCCTCGACCAAGGCGGCGCAGGGCACGCTGTGGCGCAACGGGGCGTTCCGGGGGCTGGTGCAGTTCGGACGGCAGACGCGCCATCCCGAGCTGCCCGATGCACCGACGGGGCGCGAACTCGTCACCAACGACGACGACCGAGCGCTGCTCGCCTTCGCCGAGGCGCCGCTCTACATGTCGCTGCCGTTCGCCGCGCCGCCGGGCGTCCCGGCCGAGCGGGTGCAGGCGCTCCGCGCCGCGTTCGACAAGGCGCACACGGATCCCGACTTCCTCGCCGAGGCGGCGAAGGCCGAGCTCGACGTCAGCCCGATCGACGGCGCGGCGGTGGCGAAGCTGGTCGCCGACATGAGCACCGCCTCGCCCGCGCTGCTCAAGCGCTTCGAGGCGATCAGCACGTTGCGGTGAGCCAAGCCAATACGGTGTCAAGTACGCCGACGTGATGCACACCGACGAAATCGTGGCCCATCTCGACGGCGCGGGTCGCAGCGTAGCGAAGGCCGATCGCGCCGCTGTGCCGGACGATGCCGAACGCCAGCTGATTGTGCAGGGCGGCTAACGGCCGACGGCCCGAGTCCCTCGGGTTGCCCGAGCCGATCGCATCCCTTATAAATGTGCGTGCCGGATGGCCATGAGGGCATGCTCGAAATCGTGCTGAGATTTCGGCTGGCCATTCCCGCTCGGCGCACATGCGCCGCCTTTCCGCGTTAGCTGTCAGTCTCGAGCGTAGTCGTTTTCGTCAGCGTCGCACGTTGGGGGAATCGATGGCGTGGCGATTGGGACAGGTCGTGCTGCGCGCATCGTTCGTGGCGCTCACAACCTCTGGGTGCGTTCCCGCGAATCAACTCGGCGGACAGCCGGTGCCGCCGGTCTGGTTCGGCGCCAACGGAACCTCCATCAGCTTGCCGCAACCGTACGACGGTCAGCGGCAGGCGCTGCGCGTCGACAAGGTCGCGCTGAACGGTCCTGCGGACGGCGCCGGCCTCCACGAAGGCGACCTCCTCCTGAGCTTCGACGGCAAGCCGGTTTCGTCGACCGCCGATCTGCTGAGCATCGAGAGCGAGATAAGGGAGCCGCGGAGCGTCCCCGTGCGCCTGCTGCGCGACGGTGCGGCGCGGACCGTCGAGGTGAAACTGCAGCAGCGCCCGGGCCAGGCAGCTCCGCCAG
Organism: Gemmatimonas sp.; assembly: GCA_050260515.1. Taxonomy (GTDB): domain Bacteria; phylum Pseudomonadota; class Alphaproteobacteria; order SMXQ01; family SMXQ01; genus DATJIG01. Next base: position 72,765 of record JBLNCI010000044.1, on the reverse strand, counting down.
CCGTGGTGTGGCTCGGCGCGTCCCTGAAGACCGTCGAGGTGCCCGCGCCCAATGGGCGCGAAGCCGCCACCCGGATCGAATTCATGCTGCCCGAGTCGCCGGCCGCGGTGGCCGGATTGCGCGAAGACGACATCATCGTTCGCTTCGACGACAAGCCGGCGGGTGCGGCGGATGACCTCGTGCGCACCATAGCGGCGGTCCGCGACCCGCGGCCCGTGCCTGTCGTGTTCCTCCGCGACGGCGAGCGGCACGCGATCGACGTCGCGCTCGGCGTGCGGCCCTCCAACGTCGCTGAACTCTTCAAAGCTGCCCTGATCCAGCGCATCTCCGACGAGCAGCGTATCGCATCGCAGACGAGCACGTCCGGCGATGTTCCGGCCGCCTTCGATCATTACGTCGCCGCCATGCGGCTCTTGATCCGTCAGCAGGCGGAATACGGCGCGAACGTCACCGATATCTTCACCTTCGACGTCGAGCGCCTTGCCGAGATTCTGCCGCGCCTGCCGTCGGCGCCGCGAACGCCACGGGAGGCGGAGCGCCACACCAGCACGGCGCTCGCGGTCATCCGCGAGGCCGTGCGCGATCACGACAACGATCGGGCCGCCGCAGCGCTGAGCGACGCGATCTACGAGGCGCCGTGGCTCGCCGATCTCTATCGCAACCGCGGTCTGGTCTATGCGAAGGCGGGATATCCGGAAGCCGCGGCCGCCGACCTGACGCGCTATCTGGCGCTTGTGCCGGAGGCGGCGGATGCCTCGACGATGAAGGCGAAGATCGCCGGCCTCAACGCGCTCGCCGAGCTGCGCAAGCCCTGGTACCCCTATCTCCGCTCGTGGACGATGGAGCGCGGCGGCACCGAATCCGTCGTTCTCCGGGATCGCCGCTTGACCGTGCTGGTGCAGATGCCGGCGAACAACGCTTTGACGCCGGGCGATGTGCTCTGCAGCGGGAGCATCGACGGCCGGCAGTTCCGCGGCACGTGCACCAACTACGTGACCGCTCCCAACGTTGTGAGATGCTTCGGACCCAAGATCGAGGTGCCCGCCGAGGGCGGCATCGATGCGGATGGCACGCTGAGCATCCGCTATCTCGGCGACATCAACTACAACACGCGTTCCTGCATCATCAATTCGCAGCAGTCGACGGTATACCGGACGTTTCCGGCGCCGAAGGGCTAGCCGGATCGTCCATAATCGGGGGATGCGATGAGAACCGAAACAGTTGCCGTGCGCGAGGCGGGGTTGCTGGCCGCGGTCGTCGCCGTGGGTGTCCTGATGTGGGCGGACGGTGCCGCGGCGCAGGCCTACCAGGGCTGCTACGTCAACGGTCAGCGCGTGTCGGATTCGCTGTGCAACGGCGGTGCGGCCAGCAGCGGCCCCTCGATGCCCGACTACTCAGCTTATTCCGGGATGGCGTATGCGTTCGGTCAGGCGCTCGGAAGACTTCTGATGACTCCCCCGGACCCTGAACCTGCGGCCGGCCCGAGCGCGGACGACATCGCGCGGCAGAACGCGATCAATCTCAACAACCAGGCGCTCGCGCTCGTCAACCAGGGGCGGCGGCGGGAGGCGATTCCACTGCTGCAGCAGGCCGCAGCGGCCGATCCGTCGAACACGATCATCGTCGCAAACTATCACCACGAGAAAGCGCTCCTGGATTTCGCGGCGGGGAATCTTGATGACGCGCTCCTGGAGGCGCGTCGCGCCGTCATGCTGGCGAACGATCCGTCATGGAGGGCGCTCACGTCCGATCTCGATGCGATCCAGTCGGCGGTGTCTGCGCGCGCGGCGGACCAGCGGCGCCGGTTCGCCGCGGGCCAGCAGGACCTGCTCGCGCAGTTGCGACCGGTGCACGCCCAGGTCGCGACGCCCGACGACGCCGCGCCGTCCGCCTCATTCGATCTGCAGGGCAGCGGCGTCGGCCCGGACCATGGGGCGCTGCGGTCGGCACACGCTGCTGACGTCAACAGGCGGCAGCCGGGGAACGCGGCCGACGCGAAGGACGCCGCGCCGGCGATGCTGCAGGTGCTCAACCAGACGTCGTCGTACGTCACCGTCTCCGTGGATGGCGGCTACGGCTGCAACACGGCGGGCGGCACGACGTGCGCGATTCCGGTTTCGCGCGGCCACCACGATCTTCGCGCGGTCCGAACCGACAACGGCGTAAGCTTCACCCAAAGGGTCGATGTCTCGGCGGACGGCTACATCTGGCCCTTGCGAGGAAATTAGCCGCTCGACGGCCGCTCGGCCCGCCTTGCCCCCGACCGCCCCGATCCCATAATCGGGCTTTCGGATCGCCTGAGCGGGCGTAGCTCAATGCTAGAGCTGTAGCTTCCCAAGCTACTGACGAGGGTTCGTGTCGAAGGGCTCAGGAGCGTCGTGCGCCTCGTCGTTCCGGTGATGGATCGCCTGGGCCCATCCGTGCTGCCACACACGATCGTGCTGGCGACAGCCGCCCAGGCGAAATCCTGCGGGTAACAATGCGGCGCCTCGGCGGTCTGCTGGATTCCGTCGTCACGACGTATGGCGCCCAACCGCATCGAGCCGATAAAGCTAAAACACGGTGAGCGGCCCGCCACCTAGCGCGCCGCGAGGCCGTCGATCGCCTCGCCGATCGCTTGATAGAACGCGGGCGCGCTGGTGACGCTGGTATGGGTGGCCCCCGGAACGGTGAAAAACCGCGCACCGGAGACGCCGTGGGCGACCGCCGCCTTGATGTAAGCGTCGGCAAACTTTGGCAGGGTGTTGGAATCCTCCGAGCCGTTTACCGCAACCAGCACGGTGTCGGGCGGGATTCCCTCGATGTAATGGTCCGGCGACAGGCTGCGCGACCAGAACAGATCGTTGCCAACCGACGCGTTGCGCCAACTGCGCCAGTTGGGGATATCGCACGGGCATCCGGCCAGCACCGCACCGTCCGCCGTGTGGGGGTGGATGCCAAGGACGAGCGCCGACAGGGCAGAGCCGCCGGAGCTGCCTACCAGCAGCACCTTGCGGCCGGGGTATTGGCCGCGGAGGCTCATCAGCGTGCCGGCGATTATGTCGACGTTCTCGCGCGAATAGTCGTCGTCGTTCTTGTGTGCAGTGCCCTCGGAGATCATATCCGCGTTGTTTCCGCCGCGCCGGTAGCCGGGGCGGAGCAGGGCTACTGCAATGACGTGAAAATCGCTGGCGATCTTCTCGGCGATCTTCTCGAACTTGTTGCCCATGCGTCCGCCATTGTCGGCATGGATCACCACCACGATCGGATTTGCCGACGCGGCGGTCTGGTCGCCGTAGGTCTTGGCGGCTAGGCAGAAGCCGGCGCCCGAGATCCAATGCACGTTGTCGGCTATCTGACCGTTCTTGCAGGTCGCTTTGGGCGCGGGGACGTCGATGTCGGCGGCAACGGTTGCCGACCTGACCGCGATTGTCGCTGCGAGTGTCGCGGCGACCGCGATCGTGCGAATCGGTTTCGTCATTCCACCCCCCTCAATCCATTTTTCGAGAGGTCCATCCGCACCCGCTCGATCGGGATTTGGCGTGGTCCCCTCGGCCATCGGCTTGGGACAAACGGCGGGCGGCGGCGATCTGGATCGGGAGCCCCCCATCATATAGTAGACAACAGCGCTGCCTTTGGCGCCTTGCCGCGTGCTTCCTCCGTCGCCGTGCCGGCTGCGAGCGCGCTGCGCTGGGACGGGCGCGTGACGAGCTTATTGGTGGCTGAGTGCCCCTCCCTTGCCCCGGACGCCCCCGATCCACTATATAATCCGGGCTTTCGGATCGCCTGAGCGGGCGTAGCTCAATGGTAGAGCTGTAGCTTCCCAAGCTACTGACGAGGGTTCGATTCCCTTCGCCCGCTCCATTCCCCAAAAGGAAACGATGAGCACCGTTCCCGCGTGTCAGACACCCCGGCGCCGTGACGACGCCGGAGCGTCCGGGCGTGGGCCGCGGTGTCGCCGGTCGCCATGAGCGAGCCCTCATCGAGCGGCTTCGCCGCCTTCCGTCACCGCGATTTCGCGCTCTACTGGTTTTCGCGCTTCCTGTCGACGGTCGCGATGCAGATGCAGGCGGTCGCGGTCGCGTGGCAGGTCTACGAGATCAGCCACGATCCGTTCGACCTCGGGATGATCGGGCTGTCGCTGTTCCTGCCCGCCATCGCGCTGGTGCTCGTGACCGGTCAGGTCGCGGACCGCTACAACCGCAAGACGGTCATCCAGATCTGCCTTGCCGCCGACGTGGTGTTCGCGGCGGTGCTGTGCGCGCTCGCGTACCAGGGCGTCAACTCGACGTGGCCGATCTTTGCGGTGTTGGTCGCACTCGGCGTTGACCGCGCGTTCATCACGCCGGCGGGGCAGGCGATGATGCCGAACCTCGTGCCGGAGAAGGATCTCGCCAACGCCGTCGCCTGGCAGTCGTCGTCGTGGCAAGTGGCAACCATCGGCGGCCCGGCGATCGGCGGCGCCTTCCTCGGCGTCGGGCTTGCGTTCACCTACATCTCGTCCGCGGCGCTCACGTTGATCGCGGTGCTGTTGACCGCGCTCATCGCAACCCGCGAGTACCTCTCCAAGCGCGAGCCCGTGACGTGGTCGAGCGTCCTCGGCGGGCTGACCTACATCCGCGCCAAAGCGGTGGTGCTCGGCGCCATCTCGCTCGATCTGTTCGCCGTCGTCCTCGGCGGGTGCGTGGCGCTGTATCCGATCTACGCCACCGACATCCTCGCCGTCGGCGCCGAGGGGCTGGGGCTCCTGCGGGCCGCGCCCGCCGTGGGCGCCGCGGCGTGCTCGCTGTGGCTGATCGCCCGTCCGCTCAAGACCCGCCCGGGCGCCACGATGTTGTGGGCGGTGGCGCTGTTCGGCGCGGCGACCGTCGCATTCGGCGTCTCGACCTCGTTCCCGCTGTCGCTCGCCGCCCTGTTCACGATGGGCGCCGCCGACATGGTCAGCGTCTATGTCCGCCAGACGCTGGTGCAGCTCGCGACACCCGACGAGATGCGCGGCCGGGTCAGCGCGGTCAGCTCGGTGTTCATCACCACGTCGAACGAGTTCGGCGACTTCCGCGCCGGCATGGTGGCGTCCGTCATCGGCGCGGTGCCGGCGGTCGTGATCGGCGGCCTCGCGACCGTCGCGGTCACCGGGCTGTGGGCGAGGATGTTCCCCGAGCTGCGCCGGGTCGAGCGCATCGACCGGAAGATGTAGCGGCGATGACCGACGCCGCCGTCGCCGAGGTTTCCGCCGCGCGCCGCCTGATCGCGCAGCGCGACTTCATGCTCTACATCACCGGCCGGTCGCTCAACACGCTCGGCACCCACATGCAGACGGTGGCGATCGGCTGGATGCTCTACCAGCTCACCAGCGATCCGCTCGATCTCGGCTTCGTCGGCCTCGCCCAGTTCGCGCCGATGCTCGGCCTGTTCCTGGTCGCCGGCTACACCGCCGACCGTTTCGACCGGCGCATCGTCCTCGGGCTTTGCTATCTGCTGGGGACGATCGGCGCGTTCCTGCTGTTCGTGCTGGCGATCGCCGGCAACACGCAGGCGTGGCCGATCTTCCTCACCATGACGATCTTCGGCGCGTCGCGCGCGTTCTCGCAGCCGGCCGGACAGGCGCTGCTGCCCAACCTCGTGCCGAAGGACATCTTCCCGGTCGCGGTGGCCTGGAACTCGTCGGTCGGCAAGCTCGCCGGCATCGTCGGTCCGGCGCTTGGGGGCTTGCTGTACGCGTGGCTCGACATCTGGGTGTTCCTGGTCGTCACCGTCGTCTTCGCCCTGCCTGTGCTGATGACGTTCGCGATGAAGGCGCGGCTCAAGATCGCCCGCGGTGAGCCGGTGAGTCTCGCGAGCGTGCTGGGCGGCTTTGCCTACGTGTGGAGCAAGCCCGTGGTGCTCGGCGCGATCACCCTCGATCTCTGCGCCGTCATCTTCGCCGGCCTGCCGATGATGCTGCCGATCTTCGCCAGCGACATCCTCCACGTCGGCTCCGAGGGGCTCGGGTTCCTGCGCGCGGCGCCCGCCGTGGGCGCGACGATCATGGCGGTTGCCCTCACCCAGATCGGCTCGCTGCGCAACACCGGGACCATCCTGTTCGCGACCGTCGCGGTGTACGGCTCGGCGATCCTCACCTTCGGCCTGTCGACCTCGTTCTGGCTGTCGCTCGCGGCGCTGTTCGTCTACGGCGCGTCCGACATGATCAGCGTCTACATCCGCCTGACCCTGGTGCAGATCAAGACGCCCGACGAGATGCGCGGCCGCGTCTCGTCGGTGAACGCAGTGTCGATCAACGCCTCGAACGACCTCGGCGACTTCCGCGCCGGAACCATGGCGGCGTGGCTCGGACCGGTCCCGGCGGTGCTGGCCGGCGGCATCTTCACGCTGATCGTCTGCGTGACCTTCGCCCGGCTGTTCCCCGACCTGCGCCGCGCCGACCGGCTCGATGAGTAGGCGGTACTCTGGCGCCGGTGCGCCGCGGCGGCTAAGTTGCCGGCCGACCTTCCGCTGACAGCGACGGAACGATGGACACGTCCTCATCGAAGCCAGCCGTCGACGCGCCCGCGCTCGGCAATATCGTCGTGCTGCTCGTCGTCATCGCCGCGCTTCGCGTGCTGCACCTTCTGTTCCTGTATCCGGTCGACCTCGCGCCGGACGAGGCCCAGTACTGGGCGTGGGCGCAGGCGCCGGCGTTCGGATACTTCTCGAAGCCGCCGCTGATCGCGTGGGCGATCGCGTCGACGACTGCGGTGTGCGGCGACGCCGAGGGCTGCGTCCGTCTGTCGTCACCGCTGTTCCAGCTCGGCGCGGCGCTGTTCGTGCTGGGCGTCGGCCGCCGGCTGTTCGCGCGATCCAATGGCGACCACCCGCAGGCCGCGCTGATCGGCGCCGCGTCGGCGCTGGCACTGACCACGCTACCCGGCGTGTTCGTGTCCTCGGCCGTCGCGTCGACGGACGCGCCGCTGCTGTTCTTCTGGTCGGGCGCGCTCTACGCGCTGATCCGGGCGCTCGACGAGGACAACGCGCGGTGGTGGGCGCTGCTCGGAATCTGCATCGGGCTCGGCTTCATGGCCAAGTACGCGATGGGCTTCTTCGTCCTCTCGCTCGTCCTGCTCGTCGCGGTCGATCGCGATGCGCGGGCGAGGCTGGTCGGCCGCGGGATGCTCGCCGCCCTTGCCATCGCCGTGCTGATCGTGTCGCCCAACATCCTGTGGAACGCGCAGAACCGCTTCGTGACGCTGGCCCACACCGAGGCCAACGCCAATATCGGGGGCTCGCTGTTTCATCCTCTGGCCCTGATCGAGTTCGTCGGCGCCCAGTTCGGCGTGTTCGGGCCGATCTTCTTCGCGGCGCTGCTGTGGATCGCGATCGCGCGCTGGCGGCTGCTGGCCGACCGCTCGTATCGTCTCCTCGCGATCTTCGCGGCCCCGCCACTGCTGCTGATGATCGTGCTCAGCATCCTGTCGCGGGCGAACGCCAACTGGTCGGCGCCGACCTACATCGCCGGCACCGTGCTCGTCGTCGCGGTGCTGATCGCCGAGCGGCGGCGGAGACTGGTCACAGCGTCGGTCGCGCTGCATACCGCGGTCGCGGTGCTCGCGTTCGCGCTGGTCGCCTGGGCCGACGCGCGGCCCACCGCTCTGCCGTCGTGGGCCGATCCGTTGAAGCGCCTGCGGAGCTGGGATTCCTACGGGCGGGCGGTGGCGTCGGTGTCGGCGGCGGTCCCCCACATCGGCTACGTCTTCGACGACCGGCCCGGGCTGGTCGAGCTCCTCTACTACGGGCCGCGTCCGGTCGAGGCCTGGAAGTGGAACGACAAGCCGAAGATCGACGACCACTACGACCTGACGCGGAACGTCGCCACGGCCCCGCCGGGACCTCTGGTTCTGGTCACGGAATCCAAGGACCCGAGCGGCATTCTCGCCTCGTTCGAGCATTCGGAGCCGATCGGCGGCGTGCGCCAGGTGCTGGGCCGGGGCCGCGAACGAGTCCTGCGCCTGTACCTGGTCGAGGGCTTCAAGGGATATCGCTGAGGCGATGGCCGGGTTCGACGACGTCTATCTTGCGTTCGCCAACTGGCGCTTCCAGACCCAGCGCGCGAGCAAGATTCGCAAAAGCATCTTCTTCTTCCGCAGCTCGTTCGATCACACATTGATCTGGACGTTGGTGATGCGGGGCCATTACCGCAAGGCGCCGCCGACCGTACGCGATTGCCAGGATGTCGCGAGCTGCTCGCGGCTGACGACCCGCAAGCTGCTGGCCGACGCCGAATCGCTCGGGTTCCTCGCCATCCGGCCCGCGCCGAACGACAGCCGCAAGCGCCTGGTCCACCCCACCGCACGCGCGGTCGCGGAGTACGAGGCGATGGTGAAGCGCTATCTCGGTTTGTGGGAGACTCTGCTCCGGTCGGAGCCGGGCCTGCGGGCGCAGGCGCGTCGCATCGGCCGCAAGGCCGCCGCCAAAACCCCTCCCGGACCCCCGGCTAAAGCCGCAGAAATCCGCGAAAAATAGGTCTACTTCTTGGCCTGTTCGGCGCGCCGGCGGAATGGCATTTTCCAAGCCGGCGCGGAGGCCCGATAGTAGGCGCCGGAGCGTGCGGCGGGGAGTCGCGCGTCCCTGCCGGAAGAGGCGAAGCCCGCCGGCGACGACACCCAACGGGTCATTCAAACGGGGAGAGTGTCATGATTCGCATCCGTGTCGCGTTCGCGTTCGGCCTTGCCGTATCCGCACTTGCCGTCTTCGCCGGGCCCGGTCGCGCCGCCGACGAGACCGATTTCTTCAAGAGCAAGCAGGTCAACGTCATCATCGGGTTCAGCACCGGCGGCGGTTACGACCTCTACGCGCGGCTGCTCGCGAAGCACATGGGCGGCCATCTCGGCGGCGCGACGATGGTGCCGCAGAACATGCCCGGGGCCGGGTCGCTGAAGGCCGCCAACTACATCTACAACGTGGCGCCGAAGGACGGGACGTACTTCGGAATCGTCGAGCAGGGCGTCATCTTCGAACCGCTGTTCGGCAACGACGGCGCGCAGTTCGATGCCGTGAAGTTCGGCTGGATCGGCGGCGTCAACGACGAGGTGTCGACCTGCCAGGCGTGGCACACCTCCCCCGTGAAGACGTTTGACGATGCCTTCAAGAAGGAGATGACCGTCGGCGGCACCGGCCCCGGCGGCGATCCGTACGTGTTTCCGAAGGTGCTCAATGCGGTGCTCGGCACCAAGTTCAAGCTCGTCTCCGGCTATCCCGGCACGAACGAGATCTGGGCGGCGATGGAGAAGGGCGAGCTCGACGGCATCTGCGGCTGGTACTGGTCCTCGATCACCTCACGCAAGAACGACTGGCTGGTGAACAAGCAGATCATCCCGTTGGTGCAGGTGGGCATCCACAAGCACCCGCAGCATCCGGACATCCCGCTGGTCCTCGATTATGCGAAGAACGAGGCCGATCGGCAGGTGCTCGAGCTGACCTTCGCCAACATGGCGATGGGACGGCCCTTCATGGCGCCGCCCGGACTGCCGGCGGGCCGGCTCGCGGTGCTGCGGCGCGCTTTCGCCGATACGATGAAGGATCCCGGATTCCTCGCCGACACCGCCAAGGCGCAGCTCGAGGTGAACCCGACGACCGGCGAACAGGTCGACGCGCTCCTGCAGAAGCTGCACTCGTATCCGAAGGACGTCATCGCCCGCGCCGCCGCCGCGCGGAAGTAGCCGCCATATGCGAGGGGCGGCGCCGTCTCGGCGCCGCCCCTCGCGCAATGTCCACCCAGCCGAGTCCACTCAGCCGAGATCGTAATGGGACAGTTCCGCATCACCGTCGACACCGGCGGCACCTTCACCGATGTCGTCTATTACGACGAGACCAACCGCTCCATCGCCATTCACAAGCTGCCCTCGACGCCGCACGATCCATCGGAGGCGATCCTCGGCGGGGTCCAGGCGCTGCTCGAGAAGGGTATTGCGCCAACCGACATCGAGTACTTCTGCCACGGCACCACGGTCGGCACGAACGCGCTGCTCGAAGGCAAGGGTGCGCGCACCGGCCTGATCGTCACCGAGGGTTTTCGCGGCATCTACGAGGTCGGCGAGCAGTCGATCCCGTACGGTCCGACCATCTTCGACATGTTCTACGAGAAGCCGGCGAAGCTCGCGCCCCAGAGCCTCACCTGGGAGGTGAAGGAGCGCGTCGATTTCCAGGGCAACGTGCTGACGCCGCTCGATGAGGCGAGCGTCCGCGCCGCCGCCCGACGCCTGCGAGCCAAGAACGTGACCTCGGTCGGTGTGTGCCTGCTGTTCTCGTTCCTTCATCCCGAGCATGAGCGCCGCGTCCGCGACATCCTCAAGGAGGAGATGCCCGAGGTCTCGGTCTCGCTGTCCTGCGAGGTTCTGCCGCAGATCCGCGAGTATTTCCGTCTGTCGACGACCGTGATCAACGCCTACCTGCAGCCGGTGCTCGAGCGCTATATCGCCAATCTCGCCCGCAGCCTCGAAGGCACGGGCATGAAGTCGAAGAAGCGCTACATCATGCAGTCGAACGGGGGCACCTCGACGTTCGAGTCGACGGCGAAGAAGGCCGTCGCGACGGTGCTGTCCGGTCCGGCCGGCGGCATGACGGCGGGCGTGACGATGGCCCGCGACACGGGACATCGCGACCTCATCACCTTCGACATGGGCGGGACCTCCTGCGACGTCGCGCTGATCAAGGACGCGCAGCCGTCGTTCGCGAGCCGCGTCTCGATCGACGGCCGCGTCATCGCGCTGCCGATGATGGACATCAACACGGTGTCGGCCGGCGGCGGCACCATTGCCCGGGTGACGACCCAGGGCATGCTCGAGGTCGGGCCGGATTCGGCGGGCGCGGTGCCGGGGCCGGCGTGCTACGGCCGCGGCGGCGAGCTGCCGACCGTCACCGACGCCAACATGGCGCTTGGCTACTTCTCCGAGACGAATTTCCTCGGCGGCCGCATGCGGCTCGACCGCGCCAGGGCCGTGCGCGCGGTGGACGAGAAGGTGGCGAAGCCGCTGGGGCTGTCGACCGCCGCGGCGGCGGAAGGCATCGTCCGCATCATCAACGTGAAGATGGAGGAGGCGATCAAGGCCATCTCCACCATGCGCGGCTACGACCTCCGCGATTTCATGCTCGTCGCCTTCGGCGGAGCGGGGCCGTTGCATTCGTCGCAGATGGCCCGCGATCTCGGCATGAAGGGCGTGATCGTGCCCCTGTATCCCGGCGTCAACTCGGCGATCGGGCTGTTGCAGGCCGACGTGAAGCACGACCACGCGCTGTCGCGGCTCAAGGTCATCGCCGACCTCAAGGGCTCCGAGGCGAGCGGGCATTTCGCCGAACTCGCGAAGGAGGCCCGGCGCGAGCTGGTTGACGAGGGCTTCGCCGAAAGCCAGATCAGCTATCAATACGGTCTCGACATGCGTTATGCCGGTCAGGGCTACGAGATCACGGTGCCGGTCAAGTCCGGCTCGCTCGCGGATGCCGACGTGGTCGCCATCCGCCGCGCGTTCGACGACATGCACAAGCAGTTGTTCGGCCACGCGGCGCCCGACGAGCCGGTCGAGGTGGTGACGTACCGGGTCGCCGGCATCGGCCAGGTGCCCGAAGTGAAGATGCCGCGGTTCCAGCCCGAGGGCCGACCGCTCTCGGACGCGCATCTCGGCTCGCGGACGGCGCGATTCGACGGGGCCGACGTCAAGGCCGAGGTCTACCAGCGCGAACGCCTCGACGTCGGACATGCGATCAAGGGCCCGGCGATCGTCGAGCAGCTCGACGCGACGCTCGTCGTTCCGCCCGGCCAGATCGCCCGCGTCGACGAGTGGAAGAACATCATCGTGACGGATGAGGCGTGACATGGCGACGAAGATGGATCAGAGCGGCGTCGATCCGGTCACCTTCCAGGTGATCAAGGCGAGCCTCACCGGGATCGTCCAGGAGATGCAGAACTCGCTGTTCCGCACCGGCTACTCGACGATCATCCGCGAGTCACAGGACGCCTCGTGCGCGCTCCTCAATGCCGAGGGCGAGGTCGTGGCGCAGCACGTCGTGCTCCCGCTCCACATCGGCGCGTTCCCGGCCTGCGCCGCCGCGGTGCTGCGGAGCTACCGCGGCACGTTCCAGGAGGGCGACGCGTACCTCATCAATCACACCTACGAGGGCGGCAGCCCGCACGCGCCCGACATGGCGGTGATCACGCCGATCTTCCATCACGCGCGCCACATCGGCTTCTCGGCCACCATCGCCCACAAGTCCGACATCGGCGGTCCGGTGCCGGGATCTTGCTTCGCGCTGGCGAAGGAGATCTTCGCCGAGGGCATTCATCTTCCGGCGGTGCGCTACATCCGCGCCGGCGTGGTGAACGAGGAGGTCGAACGCATCCTTGCCGCCAACTCGCGCACCCCCGAGCTGGTGCTGGGCGATATCCGCGGCCAGATCGGCTCCGACCGCCTCGGCGAGCGGCGCGTCGCGGAGCTGTCGGGCAAGTACGGCCAGAACCAGCTTCTCGCCTGCTTCGACCAGCTCATGCGCGTCTCCGAGGAATCGATGCGCGAGCACATCGCGGGATGGCAGGACGGCCGATACGAGGCCGAGCGGCTGCTCGACAACGACGGCATCAGCCTCGACAAACCGATCCGCATCCATGTCGTGGTCGAGAAGCAGGGCGACAGGATCAAGTTCGACTTCTCGCAGTCCGCCGACCAGACCCAGGGCCCGGCCAACATCCGGCCGCCGTTGGTCAAGGCATCGATCGTCTACTGCCTGATCTGCCTCACCGATCCCCACGTTCACATCAACTCGGGACTGCTCAAGGTCGCCGACGTGGTGCTGCGCGAGGGCAGCGTGCTCAATCCGCGGTTCCCGGCCTCGCTCAACACCTACAACCCGACGGTCCACGCTGTGGTCGAGGCGATCCTCGACGCCATGGCGCAGATGGTGCCCGGCCGCGCCCGCGGCGACGGCTGCGGTTCGCGCTCGATCATCATCGGCGGGCGCTCGACCCGGGCCGGCAAAGGGTACGTGCAGTACGAGATCTTCGGCGGCGGGACGGGCGCGCGCCCCAACAAGGACGGGCTGTCGGGCGCCTGCGCCCACCAGTCGAACTCGCGGATCGCGCCGGTCGAGATCATCGAGAGCGAGTTCCCGACCCGCGTGAAACGCTTCGATCTGGTGAAGGACTCGGGCGGTCCCGGCGAGTTCCGCGGCGGCCTCGGTATCCACCGCGAGTACGAGAACCTGTCCGACGCGCGGTTCAACATCCGCTCGACCAAGCACGTGATTCCGGCGCTCGGCGTCCACGGCGGCAAATCGGGCAAGCCCGGCAAGCTCACCATGAAGCCCGGCACCAACCAGGAGCGCGAGCTGCCGTCGCGCTACTCCGACTACCCGCTCGGCGAGCACGACGTGTTCCGCCTCGAAACCCCCGGCGGCGGCGGCTTCGGCGACCCGTTCCGCCGCGATCCGGCACTGGTCGTCGCCGACGTCAACGAGGGCTACGTCAGTCCCGCCCGCGCCGCCGAGGACTACGGGGTTGTCGTCGTCGAAAAGGACGGCGACTGGGCGCTTGACGAGGCGGCGACGGCGAAGCGACGAGCGTCTCGCGTCTAGGTTTCCCGGCGCTCGCCGCGCCGCGGCTCCGGCTCCACTGTCGGCGTGCCCGGCACCCAGCCGTGGCGTTTGTCCGCCGGCGCTGGCCGTGCCAGCGACACGACAATCGAGCCGCCGACCAGTGCCGCGGTCCCGAGCAGCGCCCACTCCGTCGGCACCGCATCGGCGCCGAAGACGCCGTTCGCGATCATCTTGCCGCCGATCAGGATCAGCACCAGCGACAGCCCGTACTTCAGGTAATGGAACCGGTGGACGATCCCGGCCAGCGCGAAGTACAGCGAGCGCAGGCCGAGGATCGCGAACACGTTCGCGGTGTAGACGATGAACGGATCCGAGGTGACCGCGAAGATCGCCGGGATCGAGTCGATCGCGAACACCACGTCGGCAACGTTGATGACGACGAGCGCGAGGAACAGCGGCGTCGCATACATGAAGCGCCCGCGCCGGACGAAGAACTTCGAGCCCTCGAAGTCGTCCGTGACGCGCATGAACCGCCTGAGGAACGCGAGCAGCGGGTTACGGGCGAGGTCGGGCTCGGCGTCCGCGGCGATCAGCATCTTGATGCCGCTGACGATGAGGATGCCGGCGAACACGAACAGCACCCAGTGGAACGCGTCGATCAGCGCGGCGCCGGCCACGATCAGCGCGCCGCGCATGACCAGCGCAGCGAGGACGCCCCAGAACAGGACGCGGTACTCGAGGCGCTTCGGCACCATGAAATGCGCGAAGACCAGAACGAACACGAAGACGTTGTCCACCGACAGGCTCCATTCGATCAGGAAGCCGGTGACGAACGACACCGCGCTCTGGCCGTCGCGCAGCAGGTAGAGACCGCCGGCGAAGGCGAACGCGAGCGCCGCATACGCGGCGCTGCGGAGGCAGGCCTCGGCGACGCCGATGGCGTGACCGCCGCGACGACGCGTCAGGCCGAGGTCGAAGGCGAGGATGACGAGGACCGCCGCGGTGAAGGCGATCCAGAACCAGAACGGCGTGGCGGGTACGGATGTGGCGTCGGACATGTGCCGGGCCTCCCGATCAAAGTTGAACGGAGGTCCGACATCGCAGGCGTCGCCGGGGCGTACGCCTGCCAGAGGGGCCCGGACCGCGCGACGCGGTCCCTCCGGAGGAGGCCGCGCGAATGCGCTATCCGTTATTTATGACGGCGCGGGGCGGTTCCGCAAGTCGAACCGGACGGTCCGGCCAAAAGCCTCAACCGCCGCCGTAAAGGCGCAGCACGGTGTTCTGGCCGCGCGAGTAGTTGAGGCCTTGGACCGTCGCGAGTTCGCGCGGGTGCAGGCCGAGGCGTTCGGCCTCGGCGCGGAACGCGGCGCTCTCGCGATCCTCGACGAGGGCCAGCGCCGCGCGCCCGTCGGCGAGCGCGTCCGCCGCGCCCTTCGCGCCGCTGAGCATGGTGTGGGTGCCGAGCGCGAAGACGAGGCTCGGCTCGCTGTATCCGGCGGTCGCCACGGTGGTCTCGAGCCCGGAGTGGGCGGCGACGGCCTGGGCGGCAGCGCGCGACAGCCACAGCGCGTCGAGCCGCGGTGCGACTCCGGCGAACAGCAGCGCATGGAACGGAACGGCCAGAGCGACGGCGAAGCCGAGCGCGCCGGCGGCGTTCCCGCGGGACGCGAGGATCAAGGCGCCCACGGTGAGGGCGAGCGCCGCTGCGAGCAGCGCGATGGCCGGAATGAGCGCGTCGGATGCATGGAGCGAGACGGCGGCGGCGATGCCGAGGGCGGCCAGGCCGATCCCGATCACCGTCCACACGCCGAGCCAGATGCGTCCGCTGATGCGCCGGAGCACGCCGGCAATCTCGGCGCTGCGCTCGACGGCGGCGCGCGCGACGAGCAGCGCGAGCGCGGGATACAGCGGAAGCACGTAGTGCGGCAGCTTGGTCGGGATCGCCTCGAGCACGATCCACGCCGGGATCAGCCATGCGAGCAGCGCGCGCACCTCGGGGCGGGCGCGCTCGTGCCAGGCGACGATCAGCGCCGGGACCAGCAGCAGCGAGCCCGGCCACAAGGTGAGCGGCGCCAGCAGCAGATACGTGCCCGGCCAGCCGCCGTGCTGCTCCTGGATGCCGAGGAGCTTCGGGATCAGGTCCTGGCCGACGGATTCCTGGATGAAACCCGAATCGGCGACGCTGATGGCGACGAACCACGGTGCGGCGATGGCGAGCGCGAGCGGAACGCCCCACAGCGGCCGCAGGCCGCCGAGCCAGCGCGTCTTGCGATCCGTCACCGCCAGACCGAGCACGGTCATCAAGCTGACGAACGGGATCACGGGACCCTTGACCAGAATGGCGAGGCCCTGGGCGATCCAGAAGACAGCGGCGAGTCCCGGGCGGGTTGTTTCCGCGTTGGCGCGCAGGATGTAGATCCGCACGAGCGCAACCTGCGCGGCGACGGCGGTCGCCAGCAGCAGCGCGTCGGTCTTGGCCAGGCGGGCTTCGCTCGCCGCCAGCACGGAGGCGCCCAGCACGCCGGCGGCGAGGAACGCCGTCGAGGGCCCGTACGCCGGACGGGCGAGGCCGAACAGCAGCAGGACGGCGAACGTGGCGCCGATCAGCGACGGCAGGCGATACGGCCAGATCGCGCCCGATCCCACTTCGTCGGTGATCCGCGCCGCCGTCGCCTGGAGCCAGTACGCGCCGACCGGCTTCTTGTTGCGCGGCTCGTCCTGGAAGCGGATATGGACGTAGTCGCCGCTCTCCGCCATCTGGCGCGACGCCTGGGCGTACCGCGCCTCGTCGCGGTCGGTGACCGGCAGCGAGGCAATGCCCGGCGCGAACATCAGCAAACTCAGCGCCAGCAGCGCCCACATCGCCCAGCGGCCGCGGGCGCCCCGCGCGCGGGCATCGAAGGTCGTCGACGCGGGAGAGGCGGGCGGTTCGGCGGCGGCCATGGAAGTCGGAAACGGAATGGGGCTGGACGTCGTGCACGGGGCGTGCACCGGGGCGCGAGTGTACCAGAAGCGCAGGGCCCGGCCACCGCGACCGCCGCATGACCGCGCGGCATGGCGGACCGCCGCCGCCGAGCCTTGCCTTGGACCCCGCGCCGTGCGAATTGTCCGCCCGAGGCCCGAGGAGGGGCCGTCGTGGCCATGCCGAGCGTGCCCATGCTGAGCGTCGTCGTGCCGGTGAAGAACGAGCAGGAGAACATCTTCCCGCTGCTCGAGGAGATCCATGCCGCGCTCGACGGCAAGGCCGACTTCGAGGTGATCTACGTCGACGACGGCTCGACGGACGCCACCGGGCAGAGGCTGATGGAAGCGAAGCAGCGCTTCACCCGGCTGCGGATCGTCCGTCACAAGCTCTCGTGCGGCCAGAGTCGTGCCGTCGCAAGCGGCGTGCACGCGGCCCGCGGCGACTGGATCGTGACGCTCGACGGCGACGGCCAGAACGACCCCGCCGACATCCCGAAACTGCTCGCCCACGTGGAAACCGCCGACAAGGTCGTCCCGGTGAACCTCGTCGCCGGCATCCGCCGGAAGCGCGAGGACTCGGCCGTCAAGCGCATCTCGTCCAAGCTCGCCAACGCGATCCGCCAGCGGCTCTTGCACGACGGCGTCAGCGATACCGGCTGCGGGCTCAAGGCGATCCGCCGTGAGGCGTTCCTCAGGCTGCCGTACTTCGACCACATGCACCGCTATCTGCCCGCGCTGATCCGCCGCGACGGCGGCGCGGTCGAGACGGTGCAGGTCAATCACCGTCCCCGGCTGCGCGGCGCCTCGAACTACGGCTTCTTCGATCGCCTGTGGGTCGGCATCTCGGATCTCGTCGGCGTCATGTGGCTGATGCGCCGCTGCAAGAAACCGATCTACGACGCCGAAAGCTGATGCGGCTCAGGCCCTACCTGCGCGGCCTGGTGCTGATCGCCACCTTCGCCGCGCTCGGCTGGCTCGTGAAGGCGTACGGGCTGTTCGGCCTGTTCGACGAATCCTGGATCGACGCCGAGATCCGCGGCCGCGGTCTCTCGGGCGAGGTGCTCTACGTCGCGGTCGGCGCGGTGCTGACGGCGGTCGGCTTCCCGCGCCAGGCGGTCTGCTTCCTCGGCGGCTACGCGTTCGGATTCGGTCTCGGCACGGTGCTCGGCACCGTCGCCTCGGTGATCGGCTG
Source organism: Gemmatimonas sp. (assembly GCA_050260515.1). Lineage (GTDB taxonomy): Bacteria > Pseudomonadota > Alphaproteobacteria > SMXQ01 > SMXQ01 > DATJIG01. Next base: position 55,076 of record JBLNCI010000044.1, on the reverse strand, counting down.
TGCGCTGGCGTTCTTCTACGCCCGGCTGATGGGGCGGTCGTTCGTGCTGCACCGGTTCCCCGAGCGTATCCGTCACATCGACGACTTCCTCCACGCCAATCCGTTCTCGATGACGCTGCTGGTGCGCCTCTTGCCGGTGGGGAGCAACGTCGTGACCAACCTCGCCGCCGGTGTGTCGGGTGTGCGCGCGGTGCCGTTCGTGATCGGCAGCGGCGTCGGCTATCTGCCGCAGACGATCATCTTCGCGCTGCTCGGCAGCGGCATTCATGTCGCGCCGGCGACGCGGATCGCGACCAGCGTGGCGCTGTTCGTGATCTCGGGGATGCTCGGTGTGTGGCTGTTCCGGCGCTACCGCAAGAACAAGGCGCTCGACGCGGACGTCGCCGCCGCGCTCGAGGAGGAGGTCGCGCCGTGAGCGTGGCGGCCCCGGGCACGGCGGCCAAGCGCGCGGTCGTGCTGCTCTCGGGCGGCCTCGATTCGGCGACGGTGGCCGCGATCGCGCGGTCGCAGGGCTACGACGTCGTCGCGCTGACCTTCGACTACGGCCAGCGCCATCGCGCCGAGCTGGTCGCCGCCGAGCAGGTGGCGCGCGCATCGGGCGCGGTGCGCCACGTCGTGATGCCGATCGATCTGCGGACCTTCGGCGGCTCCGCGCTGACCTCCGACATCCCGGTGCCGAAGGACCGCTCGGGCGACGAGATCGGGCAGGGCATCCCGGTCACCTACGTGCCGGCCCGCAACACCATCTTTCTCGCCTTCGCGCTGGGTTTGGCGGAGGTCGAGCGCTGCGCCGATATCTTCATCGGCGCCAACGCCCGCGACTACTCGGGCTATCCGGACTGCCGGCCGGCGTTCATCGACGCCTTCGAGCGATTAGCCAATCTCGCCATCGCCGAGGCGGTGGAAGGACGACTCACCATCCGCATCCGCGCGCCGCTGATGGAGATGGGCAAGGGCGAGATCATCCGGACGGGACTCGCGCTCGGGGTCGATTACGGCGTCACCCGGAGCTGCTACGACCCCGACACCCACGGTCGAGCCTGCGGCCGCTGCGACTCCTGCCAGCTCCGGCTCAAGGGCTTCGCCGAGGCCGGCATTCCCGACCCGGCGCCCTACGCGCCCTGACCGCCGGCGTCGGACAGCGCCGCGCATGTCCGTCATGTCCCGCCGAGATCACGATTTAGCTTTTCCTGGGCGCCGGGTTTCCTCATAAGACGATCCGCTACGATCGGATCATCAGGAGAGGATTGAGATGGGCGTTAAGGACACCTTCGGCGACCGCTTGAAGACGGCGGCGAAGGCGAAGCAGGCGTTGCTGGAAAGGGCGCGGGCGAAAGCGGGCGATCCGGGGCTCGCCGAACGGCAGGCGGCGCACAATGCCATCGCGGCGGAGCGCCGGACGCGGGAGGCTCGGCGCGAGGCCGACCGGAAGGCCGCCGAGGAACGGCTGGCTGCGGAGCGCGCCGCTGCCGAGGCGGCCCGGCGCGAGGCGGAGAGACTGGAGAACGAGCGGCTCGAGGCCGAGCGCATCGCCGAGGCGGACCGCATGATCGCCGAGGCCGCCGCGGCGAAGGCGGCGCGCGATGCGCGGTATGCCGCGCGCAAGGCGCGCCAAAAGAAGAAGCGCTAGCGCTTTCGTCCGGCATCATGGGCTGGCGTTCGCGGTCTCCTTTGCGAGCGCCTTCCTGAGGCTTTGCACGTCGCCGGCCGACACCGCGGGGGCGCGGTTGCCCCAGGCGTTGCGGATGTACGTCACGACCGCGGCGATCTCCGCGTCGCTCAGCTTCCAGTCGTAGGCCGGCATCGCCGATGGCGTCGGTTCGGCGTCGGTCGGCTCCGTGCGCGCGCCTCCCAGCACGATGCGGATCAGCGACGTCGGGTCGCTGGCCTGCACGTTGGCGTTGCCCTTGAGCGGCGGGAACATGAACGGCACGCCCTCGCCGGACGGCTTGTGGCAGGCGCCGCACGAATCGTCGAAGATCGCCTTCCCGGCGGCGACGACCTTGTCGTCGGTCCTGGCGGGGGAGCCCGTCTTGTCGCTGCCCGGCAGATCCTTCAGGTAGACGGCGATCGCGCGCAGGTCGCCGTCGTCGAGCTTGGACGTCGAGTTGCGCACGACCTCGGCCATCAGGCCGGTGGCGCCGCTCTTGGCGTTCCGGCCGGTCTTGAGGTAGCGGACGATGTCGTCGGCCGTCCAGGTGCCGATCCCATCGGTCCGATCATTGACGAGCTTGGGGGCGAACCAGTTCTGCAGGTTGGCACCCTCGAAGCGGGCGCTCGACTTGTCGGCGCCCAGGAAGTTCTTGCCGGTGTGGCACCCTCCGCAATGTCCCGGCCCCTCGACGAGGTATGCGCCCCGGTTCCATTCCGCGCTCTTGGCGGGATCGGGCTTCATCTCGCCAGCCTTGAAGAACAGCAGATTCCATCCGCTCATCAGGAAACGGTGACCGAGCGGCCACATCAGCTTGTTGGACGGCGGCGTGTTCGCGACCGGCTCCACGGTGCGGAGATACGCGCGGATCGCGTCGACGTCGCTGCGGGTCATCTTGGTGAAGTAGGGATAGGGAAACGCCGGATAGAGACGATCGCCGTCGCGGCTCACGCCCTCGTGCATCGCCCGGTAGAAGTCGTCGCTGGACCAATTGCCGATGCCGGTCTTGGCATCGGGCGTGATGTTCGAGGAGTAGATCGTGCCGAACGGCGTCTCGACCGCGACGCCGCCGGCGAGCGGCTTCGCGGGGTCCGCCGTGTGGCACGCGACGCAATCGCCGGCATCCACCAGCCGTTTGCCGCGGGCGATCTCCGAGAACGACTCGTCGGCGCTCGCGCGCGGCGCCGAGGCGGCGGCGATCGCGCATCCGAGCACGGCGGCGATGAGTGCTGTCGCGCGCATGATCGCCTCACACCAGGGGGCCGGGGTTGGCGAGGTACTTCTTCGTGATCGCCTCGGCCGTCCAGTAGGTGAGCGCGCCGACGGTTCCGGTCGGGTTGTAGCCGGGGTTCTGCGGAAACGCCGACGAGCCGACGACGAACACGTTGTGCACGTCCCAGCTCTGCTGGTACCGGTTCACCGCGCTGGTCCGCGGGTCGCTGCCCATGATCGCGCCGCCGGTGTTGTGGGTGGTCTGGTACGGCACGAGCGAGTAGGAGCCTTCGCGCTTCTTGACGTCGATGTCGCGCGGATTCATCGCCTTGGCGATCTCGGCAGCGCGGTCGGTGAGATAGTCCGACATCCGGTGCTCGTTGTCGGTGAAGTCGAACGTGAGCCGCATCAACGGCTGGCCGTACACGTCGCGGTAGGTCGGGTCGAGGTCGAGGTAGTTCCCGCGGTGGCTCATCACCGCTCCGTGGGTCGCGATGCTCTGAACGTGCTGGTAGTTCTCGGCGACCGCCCGCTTCCACTTCGAACCCCACTTGGGCGTCCCCTTCGGGACGGGGTGGGTCTCGATCGGGCGGCCGTTGGTGTTCCAGAGGGCGATGTAGCCGCCGCCGATGAACCCGAGGCCGCTGTGGTCGAAGTTGTCGCCGTTGAACTCGTCGATGATCATGCCGAGGGCACCGGCGCCGACGAACGGATTGAAGATCTCCTTGTCGAAGAACACGTCGACGCTGGAGACGATCTGATAGGCGTAGTTCTTGCCGACAACCCCCTCGCCGGTCTCGGGGTCGTACGGCTTGCCGATGCCCGACAGCAGCATCAATCGCGGGTTGTGGTAGGCGAAGGCGCACAGCGCGACGATCTCCGCCGGCTGCTCGTACTCCTGCCCGCTGGCGTCGACGTAGGTGACGCCGGTCGCGCGCTTTCCGCTCGAATCGAGGTTGACGCGGAGCACCTCGCACTCAGCGCGGAGCTCGAAGTTCTCCTTGCGCATCAGCACCGGGATGATCGTCGTCTGCGGGCTAGCCTTCGAGTAGTTGCCGCAGGCGTACTTCTCGCAGAAGCCGCAGTACGTGCACGGCCCAAGGCGCACACCGAGCGGGTTGGTGTAGGGCCGCGACATGTTCGCTGACGGCCCCGGGAACGGCTTATAGCCGAGCTCTTTCGCGGCCTTGGCGAACAGCGTCGGGCCGTAGGTCATCTCCATCGGGGGATTGGGGTACTCGCGCTGACGCGGGCCCTCGAACGGGTTGCCGCCCTCCTGGATCTGGCCCTTGATGTTCCCCGCCTTGCCGGAGATCCCGTAGAGGTACTCGAAGCGGTCGTAGTGCGGCTCGAGATCGTCGTAGGTGACGCCCCAGTCCTGCACCGTCATCTCCGCGGGGATCGCCGACGCGCCGTAGCGCTGGATGTTGTGACTGCGGGCCACGAAATCGCTCGGCAGGAAACGCCAGTTCTGGCCGTTCCAGTGCACCGTCGCGCCGCCGACGCCGGCCGCGGGAAGGAACGAGCCGAGATGTCGCATCGGCAACGCGGTCTCGCTCGCCTTGTTGCGGAACGTGATCGTCTCGCGCGACGGCTCCTCGAACAGCTCGCGGCGCCAGTAGTAGCGGAGCTCGTCCTGCACGTAGGCAACCGAGAAGTCGGTGGAGGTGTCGCGCCAGCCGCCGCGCTCGATGGCGACGACTTTGAGACCCGCCTCGGTCAGCTCCTGCGCGAGAATGGCGGAGGTCAGACCGAATCCGACGAGGACCACGTCGGCCGGGGGCATGCGGCGCGCCATCAGCGATCTCCCTCTGTCACGCGGAATTTCTTGCGGGCGGTCACGACGGGATCCACCCTGGCCGGCCCTTCAGCCCGACCGGCGGGATGCCGAGGTCCTGATTGTGTTTCGTCACGTAGTCCCGGTAGTCGTACCGCGCTCCGGGAAACCCGATCAGCTTCCAGCCGACCATGTCGCGGTTGCCGCCGTAGATCGGGTCAGCGAAGAAGCCTTCGATGGTATTGTGGAAGAAGAAGTCGAGAAAGGTCTTGCCGCCGACGCCCTGCAGCTTGACGTCGTCCTTGTCGATGCTGTCGAGGACGCCGTCCTGCTGCTCGGCGGTGAGCTCGCGGAACGTCTTGCCGCTGAACGACGTGCGGCAATAGTCGTCGATGCCCTTCAGCGCGGTGCGGTAGTACTGAGCCGGGGTGAGGCGGAGCTGATAGCCCTGCGTCTCGGTGCCGTCGCCCCACGGGCCCTGCATGTACCAGGTCTCGGCGCGGCCGTAGCGGCCAGCGAGCTGGCGGTCGATGAAGAAGGTGACTCCGGCTTCCTTGGCGCCGGGGCCGAGATCATCCGCCGGAATGAAGCGCGCGACGACGGCGTCGACGAGGGCCGCCTCATCTTGCGTGAAGAACGCATACGGCCCCGGTTCGGCCGGGCGCGGCGGATCCTGCGCGCCTTCGCGCCACGGCTGATCGCCGGAGATGACCCGGGCCTCGGCTCCGAAGGGATCGAGCGCCAAATACGATCCGAACAACGCCGTGGAGGACAGAACCGACCGGCGGCTGATTCCCTTTTTTGCCATCGCACATCCTCGGCGAGGTGATCACATCGAGTGACCACACGCGTCCAGAATGCTACGCCGCAAGGTTCGGTTCCGGCGCGGTCGTTAAACCACTTTAAGGTCCGCCGTTGTCTGACAGCGCGGCTGTGCTTCAGGCCTAGTGGAGCGTCGGTTCCGCAAGGTCTAGCTCTATCGCTGCGGTCTCCGAGCAGTCGTCGGGATCACCCGCCAGCCAGTCGTATTCGCTGGCGCTGTAGAGGAGCAGGGTCCGCACCCGGAGATTGCACGGGCGGCGCGCTTCGCGGCGGAGCATGGCGGCCTTCACCCGGTATCGAAACGTCACCCGTGCGCGGGCATTGGCGCCGCTGCTCATGGCGTCACCGCCGAGGGCACTGCGAGACCACCCGAATCCGGTATTCCCCCGTTCGCGATGGTATAGAGCGCCACCAGGATGAGAAGCAGCACCGGTACCGCCCAGATGGGCGTGAACCACTCGCGGCGGCTCGCATCAGAAGTGCTCATGCAGCGATCCTCGCCGGGCGCGCGCGCTGCGGCGACACGACATCGAGGACGGCGCTCGACGGCTCGTCCGTCGCCGGCGTCCGGCGAGCGTCAGCCCGGTCGTGATGCAGAGGCCAGCCCTCCGAGAGCGCTGCGCCATACGCGCTGAGCTCGGCGTCGAAGATGACGGAGGGGAGAGGGAATCCGGCGCTGCGCAAACTCATGAGCATGTCCTTCCGGTTGCCGCCGGACCGACAGGGGAAGAGCCGAAGCTCTTCCCCTGGAGAATCCGCTGCGGCGGCTCCAGTGGAGCACGGCGCGCGGATTCTGTCGGTATCGGTCGGTAGTGGCGGCTCGCCGGATGGTGCCCGCGCCCGGTGGGCTAACGAAGCGATCGTACGATCGGCTGGCACACGCTTCATGCAATAGATGGCGCCAGGGCGGAGCGTTTACAAGCGGTAACCCCGCGCGACAATCGCCGTCGCGACATAAATTCGTCCCGCCGCTGTGTCGCTATTCGTTTGCTTTGTCGCGCCAATGGGCGAATGACTGCGGCGTCAGACTCGAGGTTCGGCCTGCGTCCTTGCTCACGAGCGAGTCAGGCCTGCTCTCGTTGCAGAATGAAGTTAGATCCGGTGCGCGATCGCGCAGCGGTCTCCCCATGAGTAGAAAGATCTCAGAATGTCTGCGCTCGCCGCGGTAGGCGAGATCGCTCTCTGCGACGAGACGAATCACTTCGTCGCTGATGTTCCTGCCGGCGTGCCGATCATCGGCGCCATGCGGTTGCGCCCGCTCCTGCGGGACGCTTATCCGCGGCCGCGATACGGCGCGACGCCGGGCTCCGGGATGTAGGCGTCCTTCGGCGGGGCGCCGGTCTGGTAGTAGACGTCGATGGGAATGCCGCCGCGCGGATACCACGCGCCGGTGATGCGCAGCCACTTGGGCCTCATCGCCGCCACCAGACGGTCGGCGATGGTGAGCGTGCAGTCCTCATGGAACGCGCCCTCGTTGCGGAAGCTGTGGAGGAACAGCTTGAACGATTTCGATTCGACGCAGCGCCGGTCGGGCACGTAGTCGATGACAAGGTGCGCGAAGTCGGGCTGGCCCGTGATCGGGCACAGCGACGTGAACTCGGGGCAGGTGAAGCGCACGACGTAGGTGCGCCCGGGGTGCGGGTTGGCGAAGGTCTCGAGCCTTGCGTCCGCCGGGGACGTGGGGAGTGCCGACGCGCGACCGAGCTGGGTAAGGGACGTCGTGCGAGATTTGGACGCGGAGCGGGGCTTCTTGGCCATGGCCGGAAGGTAAGCGGCGGGATGCGGCCGCACAAGGGCGCTACAGCGCCGGAATATCCCCGCGTCCGAGGTCTTCGAGCGTCTTGGCCGCGAAGTCGGCGAACGTGCCGGCGGCGATCGCCGCGCGCATGCCCGCCATGAGCCGCTGGTAGAACCGCACGTTGTGCCAGGTCAGCAGCATCGGCCCGAGCATCTCGTCGGCCCGGAACAGGTGGTGGAGATAGGCGCGCCCGCCGCCGACGGTCGGGCCCGCGCAGGCCGGGCAATCGCACGTCTCATCCAGCGGTCGCGGGTCGCCTGCGTGGCGCGCGTTGCGCAGATTGATCTCGCCGAACCGCGTGAACGCTTTCGCCGTCCGACCGGAGCGCGTCGGCATGACGCAGTCGAACAGGTCGATTCCGCGCGCGACGGCCTGGACGAGGTCGGACGGCGTGCCGACCCCCATCAGGTACCGCGGCCGGTCGGCGGGAAGATGGGGCACGGTGACGTCGAGCGTCGCCAGCATCGCCTCCTGGCCCTCGCCGACGGCGAGGCCGCCGATCGCGTAGCCGTCGAAGCCGATGGCGACGAGACCCTCGGCGGAGCGGCGGCGCAACCCGGCGTCGGTTCCGCCCTGGACGATGCCGAACAGGGCGTAGCCCGGGCGCGGTACGAATGCCGCCTTCGAGCGCGACGCCCAGCGCAGCGACAGCTCCATCGCGCGGTTCGCCTCCTCGACCGGCGCCGGAAGCTTCACGCATTCGTCCAGCACCATCGAGACGTCGGCGTCGAGGGCGTGCTGGATCTGCACCGACCGCTCGGGCGTCAGCTCGTGCATCGTGCCGTCGATGTGGGAGCGGAACGTGACGCCGTGTTCGGTGATCTTCCTCAGCGCGGCGAGCGACATCACCTGATAGCCGCCGGAGTCGGTGAGGATCGGGCCGCGCCACCCCGAGAAGACATGGAGACCTCCGAGCTTCTCCACCGCGTCCGCCCCCGGCCGCAGCATCAGATGGTAGGTGTTGGCGAGCACCATCTCGGCGCCGGTGTCGATCACCGACTGCCATGTCATCCCTTTCACCGTCGCCTGCGTGCCGACCGGCATGAACGCCGGTGTATTGACGACGCCGTGCGCGGTCCCGAGGCGGGCGCGTCGAGCGGCGCCGTCGCGGGCGAGGAGGTCGAACGAGATGGCGGTCGTCACGGGACGGATGTCCGCAGCGGTGAGCGTTGCCCGGCTTTATACACGATCCGGCCCGTGAGGCCGACCGGGCGCGGTGCTCAGGAGGCGACGAGCAGCGGGGACTCCGTGTCGCTGCGCTCGTTGTCGCGATTGGGCGGCAGCACGACGGTGACGGTGGTGCCCTTGCCGGGCTCGCTTGCCACGGTGAGCGAGCCTCCGTGCAGGTCGACGAAAGCCTTCGACAGCGCGAGGCCGAGGCCGGTCCCTTCGTGCCGGCGGTTCAGCACCGAATCGCCTTGCACGAACGGCTGACCGATGGACGAGAGCCGTTCGGCCGCGATGCCGATGCCCGTGTCGGCGACGGAGATCGCGGCGGCGCCGTCGGGGCGCATCGACAGACGGACGTCGATCGCGCCGTCGCGCGGCGTGAACTTGATCGCATTCGACAGGAGGTTGAGCAGCACCTGCCGGATCTTGCGGGCATCGCCGGTGACCCACGGCCTCGCATCGAGGTGGACGGCAAGGCGCAGGCCATCCCGTTCGGCGTTGACCCGCACCATGGCGGCGCTCTCGGCGACGATCGCAGCGAGGTCGAACCGCTGCGTGTCCAGCGTCAGCTTGCCGGCGCCGATCTTCGCGATGTCGAGGATCTCGTTGATGATGTCGAGCAGGTGGCGGCCGCTGTTGCTGATGTCGCTGATGTATCCGGCGTAGCGCTGGTCGCCGATCGGACCGTACGGATGGGTCAGCATCAGCTCGGAGAAGCCGATGATGGCGTTGAGCGGCGTCCGCAGCTCATGGCTCATGTTGGCGAGGAACTCGGACTTGGCGCGGTTGGCGTCCTCCGCCGCCTCCTTGGCCTCCTTGAGCGCTTCGTACGCGGCGGCGCGCTCCTCCTGCAGCGCCAGCTCCTGACGGGTACGGGTCAGGGTCTCGTGCGCCTTGAAGTATCGCGCGAGCACGTGGGCGGCGACGGCGATCGAGGCCACGCAGCCGGCGGCGATGGCGACGATGAGGCGCGCGAGGTGGCGCCAGGGCTCGAGCGCCGCGTCCATCATCCGGGTCGTCAGGACGACGAGCGGGTAGTTGGCGGTGACGTGCGCCGCCTTGATGCGGAACGAGCCATCGAGCGGGCTGGGCTCGCGAATCGTCCCCGACATTCCCCCGCGCAGCGCCCGCTGCCCGGCGAAGTCGGCGAAGCGGCGGCCGACGGCATCGGTGGTCGGATACCGGGCGAGGAGCATGCCGTCGGGCTTGATCAGCGCGATGGCGGCGTCGTCGGAGGCGAGGACGGCGCGATAGAGGTCGACGAAGTACCGCAGCGGCAGAGCGCCCGCGGCGACGCCGAGCAGGCGCCCTTGCGCGTCGGTGATCTTCCGCGCCACATGGAGCCGCCACTCGCCGGTGTCCCGATCGCGGGCCGGCGAGCCGATGACCACTTCGAGGGCGGGATTGGTGAGGAACGGGCGGAAGTAGTCGCGGTCGGCGGCGTTCATCTCTCGCGGCGGCCATGACCGCGACGAGTTGAGCAGGGTCCCGCGCACGTCGAAGACACGGATCTCGTCGAGCTGCGTGCTGCTCCGCAGACGATCGCGCAGCGTCGCGTTCACCTCCCGGCTCGACATCGCCGCGGCGAATGTGCGCTCGTCGGTGACGGTGCCGGTCTCCGCGATCGCCGCCACGGTCTGGAGGACGACGTCGACCGCCTGAAGCGTGCGATCGGCGTTCTCCGCGAGCGTCAGACTGAGCGTCGCGAGCTCGTGCTCCTCGTTCTGGAGCGCGGCCTCGCGCATGGACAGCACGACGATGGTGGTCGCGGTGAGAAGGACGGCGATGATGGCGGCGGCGCCGCCATACAGCAGGCGATAGGGGCCGTCGCCGAGGACGACGCCGAGCGCACGCGACCCGACCGATCGTGGTGTTGATGGAGTCGCGCGCACAATGTCACTCCGCCCCAGAAAGGCACGCGTTGCGCGTACGGAAACGACAGGCCGCTGCCGCCGGCCTGTCACGTTAAGCCGCAGATGGTTAACGGAAGATTGATGGGGATGCCTAGCTCTTCGGCATCACCGCGTGGGACAAGGCCACGACGGCGGCTCCGAAGGTGGAGTCCGGATTGGTCTCGCACCAGGTCTTCACCCACACGAACGCCTTTGGCACTGGGTCGTCGCCGAGCGCCTGGAAGACATCGTGGGTGCGCGGCGTCGCGGCGTTCATCCCGGTCTGGAAGCCGAGAATGTAGGCGGCGTACGCTGAGGCGCGGCTCGAGGTGCCTTTTCCAGCCGACGGGGCCGGTTCGGCGATCGTCGCGATCACCTCGCGGCACGGCTCCGCGCCGATGCCGGCGCCGATCTTGAACGCGCCCATACGATCGAAAGCGCTCGCCGCGCTGCTCGCGGCCAAACACGCGGCGACGAGCGCCGCGCCCCCTTTGAGGGCCATCTGTTCCTCCCGGTGTACGTTCTTGTATTTTCGCGAAGTCTGCGCCGTTCCGGCGCAAATGACAACACGCCGACCGGACGACGTGGCCTAGACCGAGCGCGCGGTCGCTCCGGGCTGCGGGTGTAGCAGGCACGCATCGCCGTAGGAGTAGAACCGGTACCCGGCGGCGATCGCGTGGGCGTAGGCGGCGCGCATGCGCTCGAGCCCGGCGAACGCCGACACCAGCATGAACAGCGTCGACTTCGGCAGGTGGAAGTTGGTGAACAGGAGGTCGATCGCCTTGAAGCGATAGCCGGGCGTGATGAAGAGATCGGTCTCGCCGGCGAACGGGCGGACGCTGCCGGTCTCGGCCGCGGCGGTCTCGAGGATCCGCGTCACCGTGGTGCCGACGCCGACGACGCGGCCTCCGCGCGCGCGCGTCCGGGCGATGGCATCGGCCGCGCTCGAGGGCACCTCGCCGATCTCGGTGAGCATCACGTGCTCGTCGACGTTCTCGACCCGGACCGGCAGGAATGTGCCGGCGCCGACATGGAGCGTCACGGTCGCGCGCGCGATCCCGCGCGCATCGAGCGCCGCGAGCAGCGAATCGGTGAAGTGCAGGCCGGCGGTCGGCGCGGCGATGGCGCCGCGCTTGCCGCTCTCGATCCCGAACACGGTCTGGTAGTCGTCGTAGTCCCTGGAGTCGGCGTCGTCGCCGCGCTCGATGTAGGGCGGCAGCGGCATGCGGCCATGGACGTCGAGCGCCGCGAGCAGGTCGGCGTCGCTCCTGGCGAAGTCGAGGATCACCGTGCCGCCCTCGCCGCGGCCGGCGACCGTCGCCGCGAACCCGTCGCCGAAGTCGACGCGGTCGCCGTCCTTGAGGCGCTTCGCGCCTTTCACGAACGCGGCCCAGCGGCCGGTGCCTTCGCGCTTGTGGAGCGTCGCCTCGACCTTGGCGCTGCCGCGCGCGCCGAACAGCCGCGCCGGGATGACGCGGGTGTCGTTGACGACGAGGAGGTCGCCCGGCGCGAGCAGCGACGGCAGGTCGCGGACGATGCGGTCGGCAAACACGCCGCGCTCCGTCGGATCGCCGATCACGAGCAGGCGGGCCGAATCCCGCGGCTCCGCCGGGCGCTGCGCGATCGCCGAGCGGGGCAGCTCGAAATCGAACTCGGAGAGCTTCATGGGCAGACTATCGGGGCGGACTATCGGGGCGAGCTATTGGGCGGCGGCAAGGCGAGCGGGTGCCGCGGCGGTGGCGCCGGCGCGCCACTCGGCGCAGACGTCGGGATCGGTCTCGCTGTCGAAGCGCACCGCGCGCTCGTGGGCGAAGCGGTCGGGATCGAGTCGTGCGAGCGCCCACACCGCCATGGCGCGCACGCGCGGGTCCTCGTCGTCGAGGCGGCGGCGCACCGCCGGGACGGCGCCCGGCACCCGACCGCCGGTGTTGCCGAGCGCGATCAGCACGTTGCGGACGAATCGGGCGCGGCCGAGCCGCTTGATCGGCGAGCGCGAGAACACGTCCCGGAACGTCGCGTCGTCGAGCTCGACCAGGTCGAGGAGCTTGGGCGCGGTCAGCTCGATGCGCGGCAGGAATGCGAGCTCGGTCGTGCGCGTCGCGTACTTGTTCCACGGGCAGGCGGCGAGGCAGTCGTCGCAGCCGTAGATGCGGTTGCCGATCGCCTCGCGGAATTCCGCGGGGATGGTGCCCTTGTGCTCGATCGTCAGGTACGAGATGCAGCGCCGCGCGTCGAGCCGGTAGGGTGCCGTGATCGCCGCCGTCGGGCAGGCGTCGATGCAGGCGCGGCACGTGCCGCAGGAATCCCGCCCCGCCTCGTCGGGCGGCAGCTCGAGATCGGTGAACAGCTCGCACAGGAACAGCCACGAGCCGTGGTCGCGCGACACGAGATTCGTGTGCTTGCCCTGCCAGCCGAGGCCGGCCCGCTGCGCCAGCGGCTTCTCCATCACCGGCGCGGTGTCGACGAAGTGCTTTATCTCGCACCCGAAGGTGCGGGCGATCCAGCCGCCGAGCTCGTTGAGCTTCTTCTTGGCGACGTAGTGATAATCCCGGCCCTTGGCGTAGGCGGCGATGACGCCGCGCTCGGGGCGCGCGAGGTGCGCCTGGGGATCGCCGGGCGGGCCGTAGTCGAGCGCGAGCACGATGACGCTCCGGGCGTCGGGCCACAGCCCGCGCGGGCTCTCGCGCCGCTCCGGCGTCGCCGCCATCCACTCCATGTCGCCGTAGCGGCCGTCGGCGATGAAGGCGCGCAGCGCGCGGCGCGTCGAGTCGCCGGCGGTTGCGCCGGCGAAACCGACCGCTGCGAAGCCCAGTTCCTCCGCGCGCGCGCGGATAGAGCGCTTGATCTCGACAGTTTCCATCAAATGCCGATCGAACCCGCGCCATCGCCGCGGGGGTAACCCTTGGAATTCTAAGTTTACCCATTACAATAACCCGCGGAGAGGCTCTCCGGCAATTCGAGGTCCCCGTCGAGGCTCGTTTTTCCGGCGACAACACGCAGCGAAACAACGCGGCAGGAACGATGACGCGCGGCAACGAGGCCCGGCCCCTTCCCGAAACCAGCGCCGAACCGCCCTCCGAGGAGGCCGGGTTCGACAGCAGCATCGGCTACGTGCTGCGCGACACCTATCGCGGCTTCTCGCGGGCGCTGCAGTCGAAGATCTCGCCGCACGGCGTGTCGATCGGCCAGTGGTATTTCCTGCGCGTGCTGTGGGCCGAGGACGGGCTCACGCAGCGCGAGCTCTCGCAGCGCGTCGGCATGATGGAGCCGACCACCGTCACCGCGCTCAACGGCATGGAGCGGCGCGGCTACGTGAAACGCGTCCGCAACGTCAAGGACCGGCGCAAGATCAACATCTTTCTCACCGACAAGGGCCGCGCGCTGAAGGCGAAGCTCTTGCCGTTCGTGCCGGAGATCAACCGCGTGGCGACGCGCGGCATCGGCGACGGCGACCTCGAGCGCATGAAGGCGCTGCTCGCGTCGATGAAGAAGAACCTCGACCACTTCACCCCGTGATCCCGAGCGGCTAAGTTCCCCGCGTTCCGTTTCCCTCCTCGTCGTCAGAGCACTCCGACATGGCCACCCGCTGGAACACCGACCCCAAGGTCGCGCCGCTGCGCGCGCAACTCGCCGCCTGCACCCGGCTGCTGCATCGCGAGAAGATCCTCAACTACTCGGGCCACATGAGCGTGCGGCTGCCGGATCGCGACGCGTTCCTGATCCAGTCGTTCTCCCAGAGCCGGGCGCAGGTGAGCCCCGACAGCCTGGTGGTGTGCGACCTCGACGCCAACGTGCTCGAGGGCCCGCCGGGCTACAAGCCGCCGATCGAGGTGTTCATCCATTCGGAGATCCTGCGCGCGCGCCCGGACACCCACGCGGTGGTGCACACGCATTCGGAGCTCGCCGCGGCCTTCACCATGGTCGAGGGCGTCGACATCGCGCTGATGAAGTCGCACGCGGTGCGCTGGAAATCGGGCGTGCCGACCCACATGGACCCGAGCCACATCAAGACCATGAAGCAGGGCAAGGAGCTCGCGGCGACGGTCGGCCGCAACAACGCGGCGCTGCTGCGGGCCCACGGCGGGGTGATCCTCGCCGAGAGCGTGCCGGCGCTGATGATCGACGCGGTGCACTTCGAGGAGAACGCCAAGGCCCACATCCAGGCGACCCAGATCGGCAAGCTCAAGCCGCTGACCGCCGCCGAGCTCGAGCTGCTGACGGCGCGCTCCAACCGCGCCGACCACGTCGAGAAGCTGTGGTCCTACTACGTCGAGGCCGGGCTCGAGGACGGCGTCATCCCGTCCGACTGGGTCGGGCTTCTGCGCTGACGGCCCGGCCGGCGGAGTAGGCGTCGGCGCCGCGTTCGGCTACACTCCGCCCCCTCAGAAACGAGGGAGATCCGATGGCTACGGCAAACACCGGCGCGCTGCTGCGCGCCCAGGTTGCGGCGGCGACCCGCATCCTGAACGACGAGGGCCTGCTGACCTACAGCGGCCACATCAGCGCGCGCGCCCCCGAAGGCGACCGCTTCTACATCCAGATCCGCACCGAGCCGCGCACCGAGGTCCGCCCCGAATCGGTGCTGCTGGTCGACATGGACTGCAAGGTGCTCGAGGGCGACGGCAAGCCGCCGTCCGAGACCGCGATCCACGCCGAGATCTACCGCAAGCGCCCCGACGTCCACGCGGTGATCCACAACCACTCCGAGCTCGCGATCGCCTTCACCATGACGAAGACGGCGAAGCTCCTGCCGATGCGCGCTCGCGCCTCGCGCTGGAAGTCGGGGTTCCCGATCCACAACGATCCCTCGCACATCAAGCGCAAGGAGCAGGGCGTGGCGCTGGCCGAGACGCTCGCGCACCACAACGTCGCGCTGATGCGCGCCCACGGCATGGTGCTGGTCGCCGAATCGGTGCCGGCGCTGATGGTCGACACCGTGCACTTCGAGGAGAACGCGAAGGCGCAGATCGAGACGATGTCGATGGGCGCCGGACTCGAGCCGCTGACCGACGCGGAGATGGACTCGATCCTCAAGACCGAGGCGCGCGACCACCACGTCAAGAAGCTGTGGAAGTACTACGTCACCAACGGCAAGAAGTCGGGCATCCTGGAGAAGTCCTGGGAGCTCGAGTAGCCGAAGGTCGACGAAACAACACGAAACGGGGCGGAGACATCCGCCCCGTTTTTCGTTTCTGACGCGACGGTTCTCGTTTGTGTCGCAGGGAATGAAGCGGACCGTGGGAGCGGACGTGGCGGACTCGGACGACAGCGTGGATCGGCGCACGCGGCTCGCCGCCGACCGGACGGTCTACGCGGCGGAGCGAACCTACGCCGCGTGGGTGCGCACCGGGCTCGCCGCGCTGGCGAGCGGAGTCGGGGCCAAGCCGCTGCTGGCCGACATCGCGCCCGGCTGGGCGCTGTGGACCGCGGCCACGGTGCTGCTGGTGTTCAGCGCCTTCGCGTTCATCGCCGGCGTGTGGCGCGAGCTGACGCCCGGCTACCTGCGCCCGAGGCCCGACGCGCGGCGCCTCCCGCCGTGGCTGCTGATCGTCGTCAACGGCAGCCTCGCGGTGATCGCGGTCACCGCGCTGATCGGGCTCTGGGCCGGAGCCGACTAGCGCGCGCTGCGGCGCGCGCTCGGGCGAAAATGAAATGGCGCCTCGTTATTTGACGGCGTGGCGGCGCGCTGCCACAATACCCTTAGATTTCTTACGACAATCCCGCTCGGGAACCACCAGGGGAGAGCACGGATGGCGGTTGCGACGATCGACGTCGCGCCTTTGGGCGACGCGCTGGGCGCGGAGATCCGCAGCCTCGATCTGTCGCGGCCGCTCGACGCGGCGACGCAGCAGGCGCTGCGCGACGCGTGGACCGCGCATCTCGTGCTGGTCATCCGCGATCAGGCGAATCTCTCGGTCGAGGATCAGCGACGGTTCTGCGCGATCTTCGGCGCGCTCGGCGACCGCACGCGCCCGAAGGAGACGCGCAGCGAGGGGACCGACGCGCCGGCTGGCGTCATGTACGTCTCCAACCTCAAGAAGGACGGCAAGTACATCGGCTCGCTCCCCGAGGGCGAGATGGAGTTCCACATCGACCAGTGCTACACGGCGCTGCCGGCGACCGGCACCTGCCTGTACGCGATCGAGGTGCCGTCCGAGGGCGGCGACACGATGTTCACCAATCTCTACACCGCGTGGGACCGTCTGCCGCCCGATCTGCGCAACGAGCTCAAGACGCGCAAGGCCGTGCACTACTTCGACTACGGCGCGACGCGCAGTGACCGCTTCACGGCGACCGAGCGCGAGGCGCTGCCGCACTACGCCCATCCGGTCGGGCGCGTGCATCCGCTGTCCCATCGCACCGCGCTGTACGTGTGCCGCCTCATGACCGACCGCATCGACGGCTTGTCGGAGCGCGACAGCCGCAACGTCCTCGACGTCTTGTTCGACGCGGTCGAGAATCCCGATTACCGCTACACCCACAAGTGGCGCGTCGGCGACCTGCTGCTGTGGGACAATCGCTGCACCGCTCACGCCCGCACCGATTTCGATCCCGAGCAGCGGCGCCACCTCCGCCGCTTCACCATCCAGGGCGAGCAGCCCATCTGACGTGCTTGACGAGAGCCTCCACGGAGACACCATGAAGCGCCTTGCAGCCATCGCCGCGGTCGCGGCCTCGGTCGCCATTGCCGGCACCGCCGACGCCCAGAGCGTCGAGTCGTTCTACAAGGGCCGCCAGATGGACGTGCTGATCGGCTCGGCCCCGGGCGGCGGCTTCGATCTCTACGCGCGGCTGATCGCCCGCCACATGCCCGACTACATCCCGGGCAACCCGAACATCGTGCCGAAGAACGTGCCGGGCGCGGGCTCGGCCAAGGCCGCGGCGACGCTGTACGCGGTGTCGCCGAAGGACGGCTCGACGTTCGGCGCGCTGTTCCCGGGCGCGATCATGGACGCGCTGTTCGACGCCCGGAAGCGCACCCAGTACGACCCGACCAGGTTCGGCTACCTCGGCAGCGCCAACAACGAGGTCGCGACGTGCATGATCTGGCACGAGGCGCCGGTGAAGACGCTGAAGGACACCTTCACCACCGAGGCCATCGTCGGCGCGTCCGCCTCGGGCGGCTCGTCGCGCGACTTCGCCGCCGCGCTGCAGAACGTGCTCGGCTCGAAGCTCCGCATCGTCGCCGGCTATGAAGGCTCCAAGGACATGCTGCTCGCCATGGAGCGCGGCGAGATCCACGGCATCTGCGGCCAGCTCTGGTCCTCGATCGTCACCCAGAGCCAGGACTGGCTGCGCGAGGACAAGCTGGTGTTCTGGGTCCAGATGGCGCTCAAGCCGCATCCCGACCTCGAGAAGCGCGGCGTGCCGATGGTCTGGGACTTCGTCAAGACCGACCGCGACCGCCAGATCCTCGAGCTGATCTTCGGCCAGCTCGAGTTCGGCCGGCCGTACGTGCTGCCGCCGGGCGTGCCCGCGGATCGCGTCAAGGCGCTGCGCGAGGCGTTCCTCGCCGCGCAGAAGGACGAGGGCTACAAGGCCGAGGCGGCGAAAGCGAAGCTCGAGGTCAACCCGGTCTCGGGCGACCGCGTGCAGGAGCTCGTGACCAGGATGTTCGCGACGCCGCCCGACATCATCAAGGCCGCGGCCGACGCCCAGATCACCAAGAAATAGCCGCCACCAAGACATACGGCCGGGAACGACCCCGGTCGCCCGCTCATCGTCAACATCGCCGCCCATCAGGAGACATCGTCAATGCGTCGCTTGGCCACCATCGATTCCGACGCCCACGTCCTCGAGACCACGACGACGTGGAGCTACATCCCCGAGGCGGAGAAGGCGCTCCGGCCGCTGGTGGTCGAGTACGCGTCCGACAGCAGCACCAAGAGCAACGAGGGCAACCGCGTCCGCGAGGCGTGGGTGGTCGACGGCCGGCTGCAGCCGAAGGAAGTCAACGTCGGCTCCAACACCGCCGAGGAAGCGCGAGAGATGCGCGACATCGAGAAGCGCCTCGCCCACATGGACGAGTTGTCGATCGACGTGCAGGTGCTCTACCCGACGCTGTTCCTGCGGCCGATCACGCTGAACCCGAAGGTCGAGCTTGCGCTCGTGCGGTCCTACAACCGCTGGCTCGGCGAGATCTGGAAGCGCGGCAAGGAGCGCCTGCTGTGGGTCGCCAAGCTCCCCGTCTACACGCCGTCCGAGTGGGAGAACGAGCTGCGCTGGGCCAAGGACCACGGCGCCTGCGGCATCTTCGTCCGCGGCCTCGAGGCCGAGCGGCGGCTGTGCGATCCGTACTTCTTCCCGCTCTACGAGATCGCCGGCAAGCTCGATCTCTGCATCGGCATGCACTCGGGCAACAATTCGTTCCAGCACTACGAGGTCTATCACGACGAGGGCGGCTTCAACCGCGCCAAGCTGCCGGTGATCGGCGCGTTCCACTCGCTGATCATGGACGGCATCCCCGAGAAGTTCCCCAAGGTCCGCTGGGGCTTCGTCGAGACGTCGGCGCAGTGGGTGCCCTACGTCCTCAACGACCTCGAGCTCCGCTTCAAGCGCCGCGGCAAGCGCCTGCCGAAGGATGCGATGAAGCAGTACAACATGTACGTCGCCTGTCAGGTCACCGACGACCTGCCCTACGTGCTCCAGTACGCCGGCGAGGACAATCTGGTGGTCGGCACCGACTACGGCCACCACGACACCTCGACCGAGATCGAGGCGCTGCGCATGCTGAAGAGCGGCAATAAGATCGGCGCCGCGGCGGTCGAGAAGATCCTCGGCCCCAACGCCCAGGCGCTCTATGGCATTCACTGACGCGCGTGCGCCGGGGAACACGGCAATGATCCCGCGGAGTGCCGCGGTGCTGGCGGTCGCGGCCCTCGCGGTCGCGTCGACGCCGGGCGGAGCGCTCGCCCAGGACGCGGGCGACGCCGTTGCGCGCTTCTACAAGGGCAAGGCGATCGAGCTGATCATCGGCAGCGACGTCGGCGGCGGTTACGACACCTACTCGCGCGTGCTGGCGCGCCATCTCGGCAAGCACGTGCCCGGCAACCCCAACGTCGTGCCGAAGAACCTGCCGGGCGCCGGCAGCCAGAAGGCGGCGTCGTACAGCTACAACGTCGCGCCCAAGGACGGCACGTCGATCGCGGCGCTGTTCTCGGGGGCGCTGGTCGATCCGCTGCTCGGCGAGCCCAAGGGTCCGCCCCAGTTCGACGCCAACAAATTCGTCTATCTCGGCTCGACCAATCGCGAGGTCAGCGTCTGCATCGTCGGCAAGGCGTCGCCGGCCAAGACGCTGAAGGAGGCGCAGGCGAACGAGATCCTCGTCGGCGCGTCCGCCGCCGGCGGCTCGACCCGCGACTTCCCGCTCGCCGACAACCGGCTGATCGGCACCAAGTTCCACCTCGTGTCGGGCTATCCCGGCACGCGCGAGATCGGCCTTGCGCTCGAGCGCAACGAGGTCGCCGGTATCTGCGGCGTCTACTACTCGAGCATGGCGAGCCAGTATCCCGACTGGAAGGAGACCGGCCGGGTGAAGCCGATCCTCCAGGAATCGCTCTCGGGGCATCCGGTGCTCGATGCCGAGAAGGTCCCGGTGCTGGCCAAGCTTGCCAAGCCCGCCGACAAGGCGGTCGTCGAGCTGATCTACGGCCAGCTCGTGTTCGGCCGGCCGTACGTGCTGCCCCCGAACACCCCCGCCGAGCGCGCCGCCGCGCTGCGCAAGGGCTTCATGGACGCGCTCGCCGACCCCGAGCTGCTCGCCGACGCAGACAAGGCGAAGGTCGAGATCCGCCCGGTGTCGGGCGAGGAGGTGCAGGCGCTGATCGGCCGCATGTACGCGGCGCCGCCCGCCACCGTCGCCCGCGCCAAGGAAATCCTCGCGGGGCCGAAGCGCTAGTCCCCGCCACCCATCACTCCACCGGGAGAACGTTCCGTCATGGCCGACATCTCGTCCACCAAGCCCGCGCTCGATCTCAAGGACCGCGTGATCATCATTACCGGCGGCGCCAAGGGCATCGGCAAGGTCTACTCGCAGCGCCTCGCCGAGGCCGGCGCCCGCGTCGTCATCGCCGACATCGACGGCGAGGCCAACGAGGCGCTCGCGAAGTCGATCAACGGCTCGGGCGGGCAGGCGCTGCCGAAGGCGACCGACGTTTCGAGCCCCGAGTCGACCCAGGCGATGGCCGACGCGGCGATCAAGACGTGGGGCCGCATCGACGGCCTCGTCAACAATGCGTCCCTTATGAGCGTGCTCGCGCGCCGCTCGTGGTTCGAGATCCCGGTCGAGGAGTGGGACCGCGTGATGGCGGTCAACCTGCGCGGCATCTTCCTGTGCTGCCGCGCAGTCTACCCGCACATGAAGAAGCAGGGCGGCGGCAAGATCGTCAACATCTCGTCGTCGCGGGTCTGGGAAGGCACGCCCAACCGTCTGCACTACACGACGTCGAAGGCCGGCGTCGTCGGCCTCACGCGCGCGCTCGCCCGCGAGGTCGGCATCGACAACATCACCGTCAATTCGGTGTCGCCGGGCTTCACCCTGAGCGAGACCCAGGTCGCCAACTCGTCGAACCAGTACGTCGCGAACAAGGCGGCGGCGCTCGCCAACAAGTCGCTCAAGCGCGACCAGGTGCCGGACGACCTCGTCGGCGCCGTGATGTTCCTGCTGTCCGACATGTCGAACTACATGACCGGCCAGACCATGAACGTCGACGGCGGCCACATGATGCACTGAGCGGCGCTAACGCCGGATCATGCCTTCAATACGAATGCAGCGGAATATACGCGCAAGGTATCGAACGTATTGGCATACGCTACGCCGAACGCGTCGCAAATATTTGGGATCGGGACCCGGATTTTTGAGAGCGGGGCCGGCACTTCGTGGGTCACCACCGTCGCGCCAAGTACTTTTGCCTTAGCAATCAGCCACGGGTCCGCTCCGGCCAGGAACTTCGCCTTTGCAGCAGGTTTATAGTCGCCAGCCTGAACTGCGGCTGTGATTTCACTCAACCGCTGCTGAGTCGCCGTGTCACTTATTTCCAAATAGAGATTGCCGCTCTTGTGCCCATTCGCCCACGTTGCAAGTTCGTCGGTACCTTCGGCGATCTCGTCCAGAACTTTTGTTACAGTCCCGACGTCTCCGGTGACGACGTGATCCATCCAGTCCCAGAATCCTGGGCAGATATCGAAAGCGTAGTATCGGTTTTTCGCTTCAATAAACACATTCGCGTCTAACAAGTAGCGCATTTTTAGTCCGCCATTTGCTTCTCATACATTTTCTTTATCGTCGCTGGCTTCGCGTTTAAAAGCGCAGAAGCGTTCCGTAACAGAAGTTCACCGCGCATCGCACTAATGAGGACGGCATTGGTGAATTTCCGGCCATTACGCATTGGTACAATTCGATAGTAGTCGCCGCCGGCGGACTCTTTCTCTCGTTCTAAACGCCAGCGCGCGCTCTCGCCGTCGTAGAACTCTTTGTAGCGATCCCAAGAGATCAAACCGAGGTCGAAGGCTCTTTTTGCTAACACGATTTGGCTGACCTTGAATTCTCTGGAAAGGCCTGCAGCATTCTCGGCAACATCTAGTCTTCGGTTCCACAGATGTTGGATCTCCGCGCCAGGGACAAGAACCTCAGCTGCAACCTGATTGCAGATACGCTCAATATTTGCGCTGCTATCTGCAAAATCGGAGTTTCTGTATGTGAGCGGCACGTTGGAGACACCGCTTGCACCAAACCACAGGTGGGCTACTTCGTGTGCTAGCGTGAAAATCTGAGCAGCTTTGGCGTCTCGTCCATTGATAAAGATCAGGGGAGCTATTGGATCGCTGATTGCGAATCCGCGAAATTGCTCCACCCGTAAGGGCCGTCGAGTGTTATTCGCGACGATACTATTTCGGATAACCCAGATACCCGCTGCCTCTGCCAAATCCATCAGGAGCCGCAGATATCCCTCCCAGGAGGGGGATGCGGCTCGTGTCGCAGGACTGATCGTCAGTGTCTGGCGAATATCGTTAGCGACATCACCGATGGCGGCAGAAGGTTGAAATTTTCCAATGAAGGTCAGCGGCTCTGCACCTTCAGCAAGCAAATGGTCGCGATACCAATCCTGCTTGAATTGAATATCTCGAATCAGGTCGAGGAAGTTCGCATCTAGCCTTTGCGGCGTCTCGCTGCCCAACGTCCGAAGATCGGGTATCGGCAGGCTCTCATCGGGAGAATCGTCCAAGAACAAGTAGGCAAACGGAATATAGGTTGCCGCAGCCAACTTCTCCGCTTGTTTGAATGTGGGGTGCTGCTCGCCTTGCTCCCAGGCATCCAAGCGTTCCGGTTTGACGCCAATCTTGCGCGCAAGATCCTCGGTAGACAGCGCCACACGCTCTCTCGCCCAGCGCAGAAGTTCATGATTGACGAGCGCTTCGACCATAGCGCGAAGATAGTAACCGGGCGTCACCGGATTGAGTAGACGGCTACGGGCCTTAAGCTAGATAATTGATTTCACTACATTCTATGAGCCCTCAGCAACTGTTAGCCTGCTCGCCAGTCGCCCCGCGGATTATCCCTCATCTCCCGATCGACGCGCTTAACTGCATCCTCGTGCGTCATACCTTGCTCGACGTATCGTTTAATAGCTTCCTCGCGGCGCTTTAACGCGCGAGTAGTGCGCGCCCCCAAACGCCCAGGGACCGTGCCGGTGGAAACCTTCCTCGTGTTCATGTCTTCCCCTACGTCGATTGTTCCACACGCTCGCCGGAGACTATAGCCGACCGCTCAACTTGGTACCGCAATTGCTGGCGGAATCCGGAATACCGGACGACCTTGCCGCGAGGTTCATGTAGTCCCTTTCGCTTTGCCAGCCAAAAACCGAGGCCTAGGCTCAGTGGACTCCGAGCGGCCTTCGAACGGGGTTGAAGCTTCCAAATCAGTATCCATCTTCCTTCATGGGGAAGAGCATGACACTGGAGCGGCGATGAGTGATCAAGCGACAGATAAGGCATGGATTCGCGACTGGAACGGCAAAGCAGCGGTATTCGGTGGCATCACTGGGGCGGATGCAAAAGTTCTCGCATCTGTTGATGGCGAACAGCGCATCATGACCCGCGCTGAATGGGATGCCCTGCCATTGTGGAGTGGTCCCGATCCCTTCAGGAGTGGCCGTAACTGACGTCTAGCGTGCTCGCTACTACATAGGCGCCTCCCTGCTGTCGGACATGTCCAACTATATGACCGGCCAGACGGTGAACGTCGGGCTACCTAATTAAGGAGTGCGGCGCCTGCGGAAGCTCGGATGCCCGGCGCAAGGCCGGGCATGACGGAGTCAGCACTCGCTACCTCATTGACCGCCAGCCCCCTGCGGGCGACCATTCCCCCCAGCTTCCGTCAGAGGAGCAGGGAGGTTGTGATGGTGCGTGTCTCCGCTCGCATGGCCCTCGTTGCCGCTGCGCTGGCAGTCGCGGCGCTGGCTGTCGCGGCCCCCGCGTCCGCCCAGTCGCAGACGTCGTCCGTCGCCGAGTTCTATCGCGGCAAGACGATCTCGATGATCATCCCGAGCAGCCCGGGCGGCGACTACGACCTGCGCGCCCGCATGGTGGCGCAGTACATGTCGCGCCACATCCCCGGGAATCCCACGATCGTCCCGCGCAACATGCCGGGCGGCGGTGGCATCACCGCCGCGAACTGGCTGCACGTCCAGGCGCCGCGCGACGGCACGGTGCTGGAGACGCCGCTCTCGACCATGCCGCTCGCCCAGGCCTCGAAGCAGCGCGGCGTCCAGTTCGACGTCACCGAGTGGGCGTGGATCGGCAACACCACCAAGTCGCCCAACGTCATCTCGGTGTGGCACACGAGCCCGATCCGCTCGATCGAGGACGCGAAGAGGCGCGAGGTGATCCTCGGCGCGCCCGGCGCGAACACGCCGTCTGCCTACAATCCGCTTGCGCTCAACAGCATCGTCGGGACGAAGTTCAAGCTGATCGTCGCCTACCCCGGCGGTAACGACGTCAACCTCGCGATGGAGCGCGGCGAGGTCGAGGCCCGCCACAACATCTGGGCGTCGTGGGTCAGCGGCCATCCGCAGTGGCTCGCCGAGAAGAAGATCTTCCAGATCGTGCAGATCGGGCTGGAGCCGCATCCCGATCTCAAGGACGTGCCGCTGATGATGGATCTCGCGAGCAACCCCGAGGACCGGGCCGTGCTGCGGCTGATGTCGTCGGACGTCGCGTTCGCGCGCCCGTTCGCGACCACGCCCGGCGTGCCGGCCGAGCGCGTCGCGGCGCTGCGCCGCGCCTTCGACGCGACGATGAAGGACGCGGACGTGATCGCCGAGTGCGACAAGGCCAACCGCGACCTGAGCCCGTCGACCGGCGAGGAGGTGCAGGCGGTGGTCAAAGAGGTGCTGGGCGCGTCGCCCGCGGTGCTGGCGCGCGTCAACGCCATCATCACCAGCGCCGAGAAGCTGCAGTAAAAACCTGTGGGAAACCGCCGGTTTCCGCGTTTCCCGTCCCGTGGGCTTTCTTGCCAGCCGCGCCGCTCGGCCGTATAATAACCGTTAGAAACCTAATTGTTTTCTGAGGGCCCGCGTTCCGCCGCAATCGCGCCGGAGCATGGCCCCGTACCCGCCGGACGTCCGGCCCAGGAGAGTGCCATGGCAACCCGCATGACCGCCCGCTCCCGCATCGAGGTGCGCCCGTCGGGCGGCGCGCTCGGCGCCGAGATCGTCGGCGTCGACCTGTCGAAGCCGATGGACGACCAGACCTTCGCCGCGGTGCACGCGGCGTGGCTGCAGAACCTCGTCATCTGCTTCCGCAACCAGGAAATCGATTCCAAGGCGCAGATCGCCTACGGCTCGCGGTTCGGCGAGCTGTCGCGCATCCACACGCCGGAGTTCGCCGGCGAGGACCCGGCGATCATGTACATCTCGAACCAGCAGAAGGACGGCAAGTTCATCCACGCCCTGCCGGTCGGCGAGATGCAGTTCCACATCGATCAGGTCTATACGGAGCGCCCGGCCAAGGCGACGATCCTGTACTCGCTGAAGATCCCGAAGACCGGCGGCGACACGCTGTTCGCCAATCTCTACCGCGCCTACGACCTGCTGCCCGACGACATCAAGAAGAAGATCGCCGGCAAGAAGGTGCTGCACGTCTACGACTACGACAACGCCTCGGTGACGGCGTCGCGCAACGTCGCGCCCGACGCCCCGCGCTATGCGCACCCGATCGTGCGCATCCACCCCGAGACCCGGCGCAAGGCGCTGTTCGTCAACCGGCTGATGACGTATCAGATCGAGGGCATGGACGAGAAGGAGAGCGCCGAAATCCTCGAGGTCTGTTACCAGACCATCGAGCGCGCGGACAACGTCTACGCCCACAAGTGGCAGCTCGGCGACGTGCTGATGTGGGACAACCGCTGCACCGCGCACGCCCGCACCGACTTCGAGGCGACCGAGCCCAGGCTCATGCGCCGCCTCACCGTGCTCGGCGAGAGGCCGGAGTAACGCGATCACTGCGGCGACAGCGATAAATCGCAGTCGCGACGGCCACAAATGGAAAGGGCGCCTCCACGGAGCGCCCTTTTTCCTGCCCGCGTGCTTTGTCCTCATGCCGTAACGTCTAAGTGGAGTGGGCACTCGGGCGCGTCCTTGTCTTGGCAGGATCGCTCGTCCCGGTCGTTTTCTTCGTCATGCCCGCGTAGGCGGGCATCCACGTGTTTCTTTCCAGAATTCAGAACAAACGTGGATGCCCGGGGCAAGCCCGGGCATGACGACAGCAGGGTACCCGCACGAGAATCTTCACGGTCATCACGACCACGGCGCGCGATTCGTTGTCTCGCTCTCCCTTGAGGGAGAGGGCCGGGGTGAGGGGGAAGCGCCGACGCTCCCTCCGCCCTGTCACTCGACTGTGCAAAAGTGTCCCAACTGTCCCAGGGTGTCCCAAATGGCCGGTGTGGGACAGTGGGACAGTTCTCCACAGCGAGGGGTCAAGCTATTGATGCCGTTGCGAATCCCGCGCGGTCGAAGTGTCCCACGCCGGGCTCGGCTGGAGACGGCGGTGGGACACCGCGCAGACCCTGCGCCGACGGGCGGGCGCGCGCTGTGGAGAAATCCGGAACGCGCCGGGCGGCTCACCCCGCCGGGGCGAAAGCGCCGTACTTGCTGCGGAAGTAGAGCAGGGGATCGACCGCGGCGGTCTCGATCGAGCGGACCTCGCCGACGATGATGACGTGGTCGCCGCCCGGGTAGTCGGCGAACACCGAGAACTCCGCCGCGCCGTGGGCGCCGTCGATGATCGGCATGCCGTGGCTGCCCGCGTGGTGGGCGATGCCGGCGAACTTGTCCTCGGACTTGCCGGCGAACACGTTCGAGATCGCCTCCTGGCCCTTGGCGAGGATGTTGATGGCGAACGCCTTGCTGTCGAGGATCGGCTGCAGCGTGTTCGAGCGCTTGTCGACGCAGATCAGGAACAGCGGCGGGTCGAGCGACACGCTCGAGATCGCGTTCATGGTCAGGCCGAACGGCTTGCCCGACGGGTCGCGGGTGGTGATGACGGCGACGCCGGTCGCGAAGCAACTGGCGAACTGGCGGAGCGCGACTCCGTCGAGCATGACTGGTCCTCTCTCAGGCCTTCAGGAAACGCAGAAGGCGCTCGTTGAACTCGGCCGCGCACTCGATGTTGCCCATGTGCGACGCGTTCTGGAACACGTGCAACTCGGCGCCCGGGATGGCGGCGGCGAGCTTATCGGCGTAGCCCGGCGCGCGCAACGGATCGAGGCGGCCGGCCATGATGAGGCACGGCACCTTGATGTTGTCGTAGCGGATGGCGTCGCGCTCGCCGCGGTCGGCCGGGGGCTTGCGGAACGGCGCCTTGAAGCGCGCCGCCTGGGTCGCCTCCCACGCGCCGGGCAGGGTCGCGAGCTCCTGGCGGCGATCGATGTAGCGCTCGTCGTTGGCCCATTTCGGGTCGACGAACATCACCTCGACGATGCGCTTCATGTGCTCGCGCGAGCCGTCGTAGGTGTTGAGGATCTTGCGCGCCTCGTTGTCGGGGGCATCGCCGCCGCCCGAGCAGGCGGCGACCTTGGCGATCGGCCAGTCGGGTTTGTCGCGCGCGGCGACCGCGAGCGAGAGGCCGCCCGACATCGAGCTGCCCACGACGTAGACCTGCTTCACGCCCATCGTCTCGACGAAGCGGGCGATGTGGCGGATCCGGCGCGGGAACTGGCCGCAGAAATCGAAGACCTTGTCGGTGCGGCCGAAGCCCAGATGATCCGGCGCCAGCACGTGGAAGTGCTCGCCGAGCGGGCCGACGTTGAACTCCCACGACAGCTCGGCGGCGCCGCCGAACTCGGCCGAGTGCAGCAGCAGCACCGTCGGCGCCTTGCCCTTGAAGCGCTCGCCGGCCTCGAGATAGTGCGTGTTGATCCCGTCGACGGAAACGTACTTGCCCATTGCTGTCGGTCTCATTGAGTGGTGAACAGTGCCCCTCACCCGGCTACGGGTAAGCTCGCCATCGGCGCCTTCAGCGCCGCCTTCAAAAGGGCGACGGGGTGCAACCCGTCGCTGGCTCGCCAACCCTCCGCATCCCTCTCCCCAACGGGGAGCGGGTAGGGTGAGGGGGATCTCATTACGCCGCCTTCTTGGTCGCGCCGAGGTCGCGGATCGCCGGATACACCTCCTTGGCGAACAGCGTCATGCTCTTGACCGTCGACGCGTGGTCGAGGAAGCCCGCCTGCTGCATCATCAGGAGGTGGCGGAAGCCGCCGACCAGATCGTGGAACCGGCGGATCTGGGCGATGACCTGGTCCGGCGTGCCGGCGATCACCACGCCCTGCTCCTTGAGGTAGTCGAGGCCCTGGCGGCGCACCGCGTCGGTGCGGCCCGAGTACTTGCCCTTGAGCGCGTTGACGTTGAACGACACCGGCACGTAGCCCGGCGGGTTGCGGAACTGCGGCTCCGACTTCGATTTGATGTACCAGGTCAGCGCCTCGGCGCCCTTCGCGGCCTCCGCCTCGGAATCCGCGGTGAAGACCAGCGGCATGTAGGCGAGCTTCTGGTTCGGGTCCGCGTCGGGCGAGGCCTCGCGGAAGGCGTCGAACATCTCACGCACCTTCTCGTGGGGCTGCAGGAACATCGCGAACGTGTAGCCTTCGCGCGCGACCCGCTGGATGTTGGCCTTGTCCGACGAGCCGGTGATCCAGATCGGCGGGTGCGGCTGCTGGTAGGGCCGGGGCCAGATGTTGATGGTGCGCTTGTGCCAGAAGCGGCCCTCGAAGTTCACCGGGCCGTCGTGGCTGGTCCACGCAAGTTTCACCAGCTCGATGCCTTCCCACAGGCGTTCCAGCGTCTGGGTGGGATTGGAGTTGGCGCCGAACACCTCGTACGGCACGCCGCGGACGAAGCCGCAGTCGAGCCGGCCCTTCGAGATGCAGTCGATCATCGCCATCTCCTCGGCGATGCGGATCGGGTTGGCGCGGTTGGCGATCGGATTGCCGAGGATGCAGATGCGGCCCTTCGACGTCTGCCGCGCGAGGATCGCGGCCGCGAGCGGCGCCGCGGTGTCGAGGCAGGTCGGGGTCTGGTGGTGCTCGTTGAGCATCATGTG
Source organism: Gemmatimonas sp. (assembly GCA_050260515.1). GTDB lineage: Bacteria > Pseudomonadota > Alphaproteobacteria > SMXQ01 > SMXQ01 > DATJIG01. The sequence goes on along the minus strand of JBLNCI010000044.1, from coordinate 26,160 downwards.
GAGGCCGAGGTCGTCGGCGATCATGTGCTCGTCGAGGTAGCGGTTGTAGAGATCGGCGGCGATCTTCGGATCGCACACCGAGTTCGGCATGTTGACGCGGTCCGACGTGTACTGGTCCTGCGGCGGCAGGTACGGATACGGCATCTCGGTGAAGTGCCAGGCGTCCATGCGGATCGACTCGGGTGCGTTGGGCCGACGGGAAAGGGGCGGAAAGGAAAGGGGCGCTCCGTCGCCCGGAGCGCCCCCTGGTATCTGACGATCAGGCGACCTTGCGTTCCGGCGCCTCGACGCCGAGGTGCTTCACCCGCGGGTACACCTCCTTGGCGAACAGCGTCATGCTGCGCACCGTGCGCTCGTGGCTGAGGAAGCCCGCCTGCTGCATCATCAGCAGGTGACGGAAGCCGCCGAGCAGGTTCTGCAGGCGCTCGATCTGCTGCACCACCTGGTCGGGCGTGCCGTAGATCAGGACGCCCTGGTCGCGCAGGTAGTCCATGCCCTGGGTGCGGACGGCGTCGGTGCGGCCCGAGTACTTGCCTTTGAGCGCATTGACGTTGAAGGCCACCGGCACGTAGCCCGGCGGGTTGCGGAACTGCGCCTCGGTCTTGGCGTGGAGGTACCACGAGAGCTGCTTCGCGCCTTCCTCGGCCTCGGCCTCGGAATCCGCGGTGTAGACCAGCGGCATGTAGGCGAGCTTGAGGTTCGGGTTGTCGTCGGGCGACGATTCGCGGAACGCGTCGAACATCTCGCGCACCTTCTCGTGCGGCTGCAGGAACATCGCGAAGGTGAAGCCGTGGCGGGCGGTCTTCTTGATGTTCTCCTTGTCCGACGAGCCGGTGATCCAGATCGGCGGGTGCGGCTGCTGATACGGGCGCGGCCAGATGTTGATGCAGCGCTTGTGCCAGAACTTGCCCTCGAAGTTCACCGGGCCGTCGTGGCTGGTCCACGCGAGCTGCACGAGCTCGATGCCCTCCCAGAGCCTTTCCAGGGTCTGGGTCGGGTTGGAGTTGGCGCCGAACACCTCGTACGGCACGCCGCGGACGAAGCCGGCGTCGAGGCGGCCCTTCGAGATGCAGTCGATCATCGCCATCTCCTCGGCGATGCGGATCGGATTGGCGCGGTTGGCGATCGGGTTGCCGAGGATGCAGATGCGCGCCTTCTTCGTCTGCCGCGCGAGGATGGCCGCCGACAGCGGCGCGGCGACGTCGAGGCAGGTCGCGGTCTGGTGGTGCTCGTTGAGCATGCAGTTGAGGCCGAGCTCGTCGGCCAGCATGTGCTCGTCGAGGTAGCGGTTGTAGAGATCCGCCGCGACCTTGGGATCGAGGTGCTTGTTCGGCAGGTTCACCCGGATGCCGGGGATCGTCGAGAGATCCGGCAGGTGCGGGTAGGGCATCTCGGTAAAGTGCCAGGCGTCCATCGTGTGGCTCCTTCGGCGTTTGAAATCAGCGGACGAAGCGCGAGAGTTCCTTCATGAACTTCTCGGGCGCCTCGACGTGGGGGAAATGCGCGGCGTTGGGGATCGACGCGAACTTCGCGCCCTTGATCGCCTTGGCGTAGGCGCGGCCGTAGTCGGTCGTGACGACGCCGTCCTTCTCGCCCCAGAGCACCAGCGTCGGGACGTCGATGCGGTGCAGGCGGCGATAGAGCCGCGGGTGGTGCATGTAGGGATCCCAGCACAGCCGCGCGGTGGTCTCGCGGTTGCGGGCGATGATCTCGAGCTTCTCGTCGGGCATCGACGGGTAGTCGAACTTGCCCTTGTCCGGATCGACGTACTTGAGCTCGAGCACCTTCTCCGCCGGCAGGTACCAGACGTCGGCGATGTCGCGGTCGCGCTTGCCGCCGACCTTGATGCCGTAGGCGTCGACCAGCACCAGCTTCTTGATGCGGCTCGTGTTCTTGATCGCCATCTCGGCCGCGATCCAGCCGCCGAGCGAGAACCCGACCAGCGTCACGTCCTTGAGCTTCAGCGCGTCGAGCAGGTCGAGGAAGATGTAGGCGACATCGTCCATGTTCTCGACCCAGTCGGGGCGCTCGGAGCGGCCGAACCCCGGCATCCACGGGATGATCACCTCGAACGAGCGCGCGAGCTCGTCGACGAACGGGAGGTCCGCCTCGAGCGCGTCCTCGCCCGGGATCAGGACCAGCGGGCGGCCCCTGCCGCGGCGCTCGACCTCGATCTTCATGCCGAACAGGGTGACGAACGACGACCTCTTCTTCGGTGCCTTGGCGGCCGACGGCTTGGCGCCGAGCTTGGCGGCGATCTTGCGGGCGGTTTTGACGACTTTGCGGGTCGCCGAGCGGGATTTTGCCGGCTTGCGCGCCGACTTCGTTTTCGTGCGGGCCATGATGAACCTTGTTGTTGCGACCGCTGTCCGTCGAGGGACAGCGGTGGCCGCACGCCGATCCGGCGCGTCGCCGATTCGGGTGCCACTCCCTGCCTCAACGGTAGAGCGTTCGAAGGCCACGCGCGAGTGACCGGACGGAACGCCCGTTTTGACCATGAATTTTTTACGGGCTTTGCCGCGCGGGCGCAACGGCGCTTTGACAGAAGCGCCCGTTTTTATTGTGAAATGTCCGAGTCGGCCGAAGGGTTACGTAGGCCGCGACAACCCGTCAGTGGACGCTCTGCATCGCCTCGCGGCACGCCCGCTCGCAGCGCCGGCACTCCTCGGCGCAGATGCGGCAGTGCGCGTGCTCCTCGGCGTGGTGCTCGCAGACGTCGCCGCAGTGCCGGCACGCGACGGCGCACGCCTCGAGCATCTGCCGCACGACGTTGCGGTCGGAGCCCGTGCGGCGCGACATCACCCGGCCGGTGGCGAGGCAGACGTCGGCGCAGTCGAGACAGCGGCGGATGCACTCCTTGAGGCGGTCGATCATCGGCTCGGCGAGGCAGGCGTCGGCGCACGACGTGCAGGTCTGGCCGCAGCCGAAGCATTCCTCGATGCAGCGGATCAGCACGTCGCTGACGCCGCCTTGCATGTCGGGGTGGGCGGAGATCATCTCGCGGGCGAGCATGGCGGGCCTCCATCCGTGGCGAAGAGAAAGCAAACGGCCGCGCCCCGGCGAAAGTTCCGGTTCAGCGCGCGGCGGCGTCGATCTGGCGGTGGCGGTCGCGGATGTCCGCCGGCCACCGGCTCTCGATGTACGCCAGCACCGCCCAGATATCGTCGTCGCTGAGCGTGGCGGCGAACGCCGGCATCTCGCTGCGATAGCCTTCGGGAGCGATCGGCGGCACCAGGCCGAATTTGGTGATCGCGAACAGTTGCGCGTCAGGATGGTGCCAGGTGTGGCCGGTCGCGTCGTGCGGCGGCGCCGGCAGGAGGCCGTCCGCCTTGCGCGCCTGCCAGTTCGGCTGCCCCTCGAGATCGCGTCCATGGCACACCGCGCACCGGTCGGCGTACACCGCCGCGCCGCGCGCGACCTGACGGGCATCCGAGGGACCGGCGCGGTGCGCGCCCGTCGAGCGGAACAGGACCAGCCCCGCCCCGAGCACCAGGATCGCGGCCGCTGCGATGGCGATCGAGGTGCGCGTCATGGACGACTTCCGGGATACTACTGGGAGCGGGCGAGGTCCGGATGCCCGCCGTCACTCGGCGAGCGGAATCGGCTCCTGGCCGACGAGCTGGATCCCGTAGCCGTTGAGGCCGACGATCGTGCGTCGCGTGTTCGACAGCAGGATCATCTTCTTCACGCCGAGATCGAGCAGGATCTGCGCGCCGAGTCCGTACTGGCGCAACTCGGCGATCGGCGTGCGCATGGCGAGGCCGTCGCGCTCCTTGAGCTGACGGCTGATCGTGGTCGGAGTCGGCTCGCGGATGATGACGATGACGCCGCGGCCGCGCTTGGCGATGAGCCGCATCGAGGCTTCGAGCTCGCCGCCGCGGGCGCGCGAGTCGCCGCCGAAGAACTGTCCCGGCGTCACGTCGCCCAACGCATCGGCCAGCAGGTTCACCTGATGCATGCGCACCAGCACCGGCTCGTCGCCGGCGACGTCGCCGTACACCAGCGCGAGGTGCTCGGCGTAGGCCATCTTGTTGGCGTAGACCTTGATCTTGAAGTCGCCGCCGAACCGGCTCTGCAGCGTCGATTCCGCGACCACCTCGATCAGCCGCTCGTTGCGGCGGCGGTAGGCGATCAGGTCGGTGATCGTCGCGACCTTGAGGCCGTGGCGCTGGGCGAAACCGATGAGGTCGGGCAGCCGCGCCATCGTGCCGTCGTCGTTCATGATCTCGCAGATCACGCCCGACGGGTTGAGTCCGGCGAGGCGGGAGATGTCGACGGCCGCTTCGGTATGTCCGGCGCGCATCAGCACGCCGCCGGGCTGCGCCACGAGCGGGAACACATGACCCGGCGTGACGATGTCGGAAGCGCCTTTGTTCGGGTCGATCGCGACGGCGATCGTCTGCGCGCGGTCGGCGGCGGAGATGCCGGTGGTGACACCTTCCTTGGCCTCGATCGAGACGGTGAACGCGGTCTGGTGGCGCGACTCGTTGCGCGGCGCCATCGGCGCGAGGCCGAGCGCGTCGGCGCGCTCCTTGGTGATCGAGAGGCAGATCAGGCCGCGCCCGTGCTTGGCCATGAAGTTGACCTGCTCGGCGGTCGCCTTCTCGGCGGGGATGACGAGGTCGCCCTCGTTCTCGCGGTTCTCGTCGTCGACGAGGATGAACATGCGCCCCTTGCGGGCGTCGGCGAGCACGTCCTCGATGGAGGCAAGCGCGGGCAGCGTCGTCTGGTTCACGGATGATGTCCTGGTTCCCGCCGGAACGGCCGGGCGGTGTCGGACAGTAGCCTCGCCGGTCGGCCCCATCAAGGCCCGCCGGACCCGCTCACCGTGCTTTGAAAAGCGGCTCCCGAAACGGCCCCCGGTTTGACCGCCGCGGCGGCGGAATGGTACGAAAGCGCCCAGCTTGTCTCCATCTTCCGGGCTCCGCCGTCGCGCAGCGAAGGTACGAGCCGCGCCCCCGTCACCCGGCGGAGGCGGCCACCCCAATCCAGCGAGCGAACCATGCCGAAGAAGCCCTCTGCCGCCTCTGCCGCGCGAGCCTCGAACAACGCCACGCTCCCCGACCGGCCGGTCAAGCTGAAGGCGCGCCGCAACAAGCCGGAGTACGGCTCCGACGCGATGGCCGAGGTGCTGCGCGGGCTCGGCTACAAGTACGCGTTCCTCAACCCGGGATCGAGCTACCGCGGCCTCCACGACTCGCTGATCAACTACAACGGCAACGAGGCGCCGCTCGCGGTGCTGTGCAACCACGAGGACATCGCGGTCGGCATGGGCCACGGCTATGCCAACGCGACGGGGCGGTCGTCGCTGGTGATCCTCCACGACCTCGTCGGCCTGATGCACGGCGTCATGGGCGTCTACAACGCCTGGTGCGCGCGCGCGCCGGTCGTCGTCCTCGGCGGGTCGGGCCCGTCCGATCCGAAGCTCCGTCGCGCGATCGACTATCTCCACTCGGCCAACGTGCAGGGCGAGCTGATCCGGCCGTTCGTGAAGTGGGACGACGAGGCGACGACGGTCGAGGGCGTGCTCGAGTCGATCGTCCGGGCCAACAAGATCGCCCAGACCGCGCCGCAGGGGCCGGTCTACGTCTCGGTCGACGCCGGGCTGCAGGAGCAGGAGCTCGACGGCCCGATCGAGCTGCCGGACTTCGAGGCCGGCTACTACCAGCCGGCCGCGGCGTCGGGCGTCAATCCCGAGGCGCTCGCCGAGGCCGTCGACATCCTGCTCGAGGCGAAGAACCCGATCGTCACCGCCAACCGCATCGGCTTCAACGCCGAAGCCACCAAGCCGCTGGTCGCGCTCGTCGAGGCGCTCGGCTGCATGTACATCGACGATCGCGGCTTCGTCTGCTTCCCGTCGCGCCATCCCCACAACCTGACCGGCGATCGTTCGGCGATCGCCGACGCCGACGTCATCCTCGGCGTCGACATGTTCGACCTGTCGAACACCGTCGACGCCTACTCGTCGCGCGTGCGCGGCCAGCGCGGCGAGGGCGCGGGCAACCGCAAGCTGATCGACCTGTCCCAGAACGATCTCGCGATCCGCTCGTGGTCGCGCCTCGGCGGCATGGTGGCCCCGACCACGCTGCAGCTCATGGCCGATCCGGTGGTCGGCCTGCGCCAGCTCGTCGACGCGGTGAAGGCGAAGATCGCCAGGAACCCGTCGCTCCGGAAGAAGATCGAGGCCCGCGCCAAGGCCGTGCAGAAGCGCAAGGCCGATCTGTTCGCGAAGCAGCAGAAGGCGATCAAGGAGCGCTGGAACGACAAGCCGATCTCGCCCCACCGCCTCGTCAGCGAGCTGTGGGCGGCGGTGAAGAACAAGCCGTGGTTCCTCACGCTGCGCAACCACCGCAACTGGCCGGAAGGCGTCTGGGAGTTCGGCGGCGCGGGCGAGTTCGTCGGCCACTCGGGCGGCGGCGGCGTCGGCCACGGTCCCGGCGCGATGGTCGGCGCGGCGTTCGCCGCGCGCGATCGCGGCCAGTTCGCGGTCGCGGTGGTCGGCGACGGCGACTTCCAGATGTCGTCGGGCGCGATCTGGACCGCGGTTCACAACCGCGTCCCGCTGCTCGTCGTCATCAACAACAACCTGTCCTGGTACAACGACGAGGAGCACCAGGGCGAAGTCGCGAAGATGCGCGGCCGTCCGCCCGAGAACGCCTGGATCGGCACCACGACGCTCGACCCCGAGGTCGACTTCTCGAGCCTCGCTCGCGGCTGGGGCGCCTGGGCCGAGGGGCCGGTCACCGAGCCCGACGAGCTCGCCGGCGCGCTGAAGCGCGCGGTGCGCGAGGTCGAGAAGGGGCGCGTCGCGGTCGTCGACGTACGCTGCAAGCCGCGCTGATCGGCGCTGCCTGCAAAAGCTCGCGACGAAACGGCCTCTCCCTTGGAGAGGCCGTTTTGATTCGGCCGAGGGCGTGAGGACAACGCGCCCCCTCACCCGGCTTCGGGTAAGCTCCCCGTCGGCGCTTGCTGCGCCGCCGGGCTCGCTAACCCTCCGCATCCCTCTCCCCCTTCAGGGGGAGAGGGGAGGGTGAGGGGGATCGGTCTCCCGGTGCATGACGGAAGAGCTCCGTGCGTCTGCGACTTGCCACCTTCAACCTCGAGAACTTCGGCGCCCCGAAGCACACCGCGCCGCTCGATGCGCGCATCGCGGCGCTGCGGCCGATGCTGCTGCGCCTCGATGCCGACGTCCTGTGCCTGCAGGAGATAGATCCGCAGCCGCCCGAGGGCGCCGGCGCCAAGGCGCACCCGCGCTCGTTCCGGGCGCTCGACGCGCTGCTCGAAGGGACTCCGTACGAGCGCTTCCACCGCGCCGCGACGAAGAACCGGGACGGCACGGACTACGCCGACATCCACAACATCGTCGTGCTGTCGCGCTGGCCCATCGACGACGTCCGCCAGCTCTGGCACGACCTTGTGCCGGCGCCGATGTGGCGCGCGACCACCGCCCGCCCGACGGCGTCCGAGGCGGAGGCGCTGAGCTGGGATCGCCCGGCGCTGATCGTGCGCACGACGCTGCCGAACGGGTGCGCGCTGCACGTCGCCGCGGTGCACCTCCGCGCCCCGCTGCCCGCTCCGGTGCGGGGCCAGAAGCTCGATCGCGAGCACTGGCGCTCGATCGGCGGATGGGCCGAAGGCTACGTGCTCTCGGAGATGAAGCGCGCGGGGCAGGCGCTTGAGGTGCGGCTGTGGCTCGATCAGGTGTTCGCCGCCGAGCGTGAGCCGCTCGTCGCGGTGATGGGCGACTTTAACGCCGAGGAGCACCACACGCCCGTCGAGGTCATCCTCGGGCGCGACGACAGCATCGGCACGCGCGCCGGTTCGGTCGCGAGCGGCATTCTCGTGCCCGCCGAACGCGCCGTCGCCGCCGAGCGCCGTCATACGATCATCCACGCCGGTCGCAGGCAGACGCTGGACCACGTCCTCGTCTCGCCGGCGCTGATGGCGGCCCAGAGCGGTGCCGAGGTCCTCAACGACAGCCTCATGGACGAGGCGGAGATCGGCGAGGAGAACCCACCGGCGCAGTCGCTGCACGCGCCGATCGTCGCCGAGTTCGCCCTCCCGGATCGCTGACGCGTTCCACCGCGGCATTTCGGCCGGACGCTGTCGCATGCCCGCCGTCTTAATCGTTAACGGCGGGACGGTTCTCGCGCGCTGTGTCGGCCGTCCGACACAGTTCGGAAACGCTTGTGCGTTCGCGCCGTCCGGGTAAGCTCTCGCGCCGTCAACGGAGTACGCGAGCGGCATGCCCCTCCTGCGGTTGTCCCCCCGCGCACTGCCCGTGCGCATCGTCCTGCTGATGCTCGTGATCGTTGCCGTCGTGCCGACGGTGATGTTCGCGGGCGTTCTGCTCCACCGCTATGCCGCCAGCGAGCGGACGCGCGCCGAAATCCAGATCCAGCAGAGCGCCGAAGGTGTCGCCCGCGCGGTCGACGCGGAATTCGCGGCCGCCGAAGCGGCGCTGCGCGTACTCGCCTCGTCGCCGCTTCTCCTCCAAGGCGACCTCGCGGCGGCGGAACAGCGGCTCAGGAACGCGACGGCGGCGACCGGCCGCTACTTCGCCCTGATCCGCCGCGACGGACAGCACGTCGTCAACACGTTCTTCCCCGAGGGCATGCCATTGCCGAAGGCGGACGAAAGCGTATGGGCGCCGGTGTTCGGGGACCCTAAGACCTACATCACCGGCGTGATCCACGGCGCGGGCCACGGCGAACTGCTGACCGGCGTCGGCGTTCCGGTCGTCATCGACGGCGACGTTCGCTGGGTGCTCGCGACGCGGCTCAACGGCGGCGACTTCCGCACCGTCATGGACCAGCCGGGGGTGCCGGCGGAATGGGTGGTGTCGATCGTGGATTCCACGGGAACCATCCTCACCCGTTCGAGAGCCGCCGAGCAGTTCGCCGGCCGTCATCTCTCGCCCGATATCCTGAGGTATTTCCTGAACGGCGGCCGCGGCGTCATTCCCTCGATGTCGCTCGACGGCCAGCCCCTGATCGCCACGGTCGCCGACGCCCCGAACAGCCATTGGGCGGCTGCCGTCGGCATGCCCCAGGCGGCGCTGGAGGCTCCGCTTCAGGCGGCGCTGCGGGATCTCGGCATCATCGGAGCCGTCATCGCCCTGATCGTCGTCGCGCTGGTGTTCCTGCTGGCGCGGCACATCGACCACTCGCTCCACGGGCTGAGCGACGCCGCCCGCGCGGTGAACGAAGGCAAGCCGCTGGTGCGGCCGTACTCCAAGATTCGCGAGATCAACGCCGTCACCGAGGTGCTGGCGGATGCGCTCGAGCGGCAACGCGCGTTCACCGCGACGCTCGAGGCCGAGGTCGCCGCGCGCACCTCCCAGCTCCGCGCCGAGATGCGACTGCGCGAGGAAAGCGAGGCGCAGGTCCGGCAGATGCAGAAGATCGAGGCGATCGGCCAGCTCACCGGCGGCATCGCGCACGACTTCAACAACATGCTGGCGATCGTGCTCGGCAGCCTGCGTTTGATGCTGCGGCGGATCGAACGCGGCGAGGCCGACATCCGCAAGTACGCCGAGGCGGCGATTCAGGGCGCCGAGCGCGCGGCGAACCTGACCGCCCGGCTGCTCGCGTTCGGCCGCCAGCAGCCGCTGTCGCCCGAGGTCCTCGACGTCAACAAGCTGGTCGCCGGCATGGGCGAGGTGCTGCGGCGCACGATCCCGGAGACCGTCCATATCGAGACCGTGCTTGCCGGCGGCCTGTGGCGCGCCAAGGTCGATCCGCACGGACTCGAGAACGCCATCGTCAATCTCGCGATCAACGCGCGCGACGCGATGCCTTCGGGCGGCAAGCTGACCATCGAGACCGCGAACGCGCATCTCGACGAGAGCTACGTCGCGGGATATTCCGACGTCGCCGCGGGCCAGTACGTCATGATCGCGGTCACCGACACCGGGACGGGGATGCCGCCGGATGTGGTGGCGCGCGCCTTCGATCCGTTCTTCACCACCAAGCAGATCGGCCAGGGCACCGGCCTCGGACTGAGCCAGGTGCACGGCTTCATCAAGCAGTCGGGCGGCCACGTGAAGATCTACAGCGAGCCCGGCCACGGCACGATCGTGAAACTCTACCTCCCGCGGTTCAACGAGGAACCGGTGACCGTCGGTGCCGCGTCCACGCCCGCTATGCCGCATGCCGCCCATGGGGAGTCGATCCTGATCGTCGAAGACGAGGCCGACGTGCGTTCGTTCACCGCCGACATGGCGCGCGAGCTCGGCTATCGCGCGGTCGAGGCCGAAAGCGGCCCGAGTGCGCTGGCGCTGCTCGCGGCCGATCCGGACATCGAACTGATGATCACCGACGTCGTGATGCCGGGCATGAACGGCCGCCAGCTCGCCGAGGAGGCGCTGCGCCTCAATCCCAGGCTCAAGGTGCTGTTCACGACCGGCTACACGCGGAACGCCATCGTCCACGGCGGCGTGCTCGATCCCGGCGTGCACCTCATCAGCAAGCCCTACTCGATCGAGGCGCTGGCGCTGAAGATCGACGAGTTGCTGCGAGAGAAGGTCTAGAGCGAGGACCTAGCGCGATTCGCGGGCCCATGCCGCGGCCAGCGCCGCGAGCACCGCGAGCAGCGCGAGGAACGCCGGCATCAGCGGAATCTCGCGCACGCCCTTCACGACATAGTCGACCCCGCCGGCGAAGCCGATCCAGCCGCGGCCGGCGGCGGTCTGCCCGACGCGGGCGAGCCGCGCCTCCGGGATGCCGTCGGCGATCCAGTCGACCGCCCCGCCCTTGGCGCGCACCAGCGGCGTGAGAATCGACTCGGTGGCGCGGACGTCGGCCAGCTCCTTTTGCAGCTCGGCGCCGACCACCGCGACCGCCTTGTGGGTGCCGTCGTCGAACCGCCACACGCCGGGCTCGTCGGCGGCGAGCGTCGCCTGGGCGGGACCATCGCCCGCCGGCTCCAGCGTCAGCGAGCGGTCCTGGCCAGACGGGGTGCGCACCGCGACCTCGACCGGATCGTTCGACAGGCTCACGCGCGTCACCGTGACGTTCGAGCCTTGGGCGACGGCGCGCAGGTCCTCCTCCTCGAGCGTCGGCTCCTTCATCAGCCAGTGCGCGACGCGACGGAGCAACTCGGCCTGCGGACCGCCACCCTCGTAGCCGCGCGCCCACAGCCAGATCTGATCGGACGACAGCTCGGCGACGCGACCCTGGCCGACGCGGTCGAGCACCAGCAGCGGCTTGCCGCCGGCGCCCTCCATCACGACCTGGCCTCCGCGCGCGCTGGCGTCGGCCTGGCGGAACCAGCGGCTCCACGACGGCTCGTCGTCCGGCCCCCCTTGCGAGCCGGGCAGCCCCATCGTCACCGGATGGCGGCGGCCGATCTCGGTGACGTGCGGCTTGAACGGCCGGTCGATCATCTGGCCCGTGGGCACCAGCGGCAGCACCGCCTTGAGCGGCGTGTTGTAGAGCCCGTTCGGGCTGGCGAGACCGGGACCGCCCGCCTCGAGCACCGCGCCGCCGTTCTGGACGTAGCGCACGACGTTGTCGAGATATGCGGTCGGCAGGATGCCGCGGCGATGGTAGCGGTCGAAGATGACGAGGTCGAACGTGTCGAGCTTCTCCTCGAACAGCTCTCGGGTCGGGAAGGCGATCAGCGACAGCTCGCGCACCGGCGTGCCGTCCTGCTTCTCCGGCGGCCGCAAAATCGTGAAGTGGACGAGGTCGACCGACGGATCGGCCTTGAGCAGGTTGCGCCACACGCGCTCGCCGTTGTGGGGCAGCCCCGACACCAGCAGCACCTTGAGGCGGTCGCGCACGCCCTCGATCACCACCGCGGCGCGGTTGTTGATCGGCGTGATCTCGCCCGGCACCACGTCGGTCGCGATCTCGACGACGTTGGCGCCGCCGTGGCGGATCGGAACCGTGATCGACAGCGGCTGGCCGAGCGTCGCGGTCTGCGGGGCCAGAGGCTCGCCGTCGACGGTCACGTCGACGCGGATCGCGCCGCGCGTCAGCGCCTCGGGCTGGTCCTCGATGCGCACCGTGAAGGTCGCATCCTGGCCGACGATGCCGTAGCCGGGCGCGCGGTCGACCACGAGGCGGCGGTCGCGCTCGTTGCGCGAGCCGGTCAGCAGCACATGGAGCGGTCCGGCATAGGTGAGGTTTTTCGCGTCCTTCGGCGCGTCGTGGACCTCGCCGTCGGTGATCATCACGACGCCCGCGACCTGGGCCGGCGGCACGTCGGCCAGCGCCTCGGAGGCGGCGGAGAACAGATGCGTGCCGTCGCCGGCGTCGCTGCCGTTGGGGTGGGCCGTGACCTCGCGCACCTCGATGCCGGGCAGCTTGCGCAGGCTGTCGGTGATCTGCTGGCGCGCCTGCTCGGCCTGGGCGCGGCGCTCGCCCACCGCCTGGCTCGGGCTGTCGTCCTTGACGACGAGGGCGACCGACGGCAGCGGCTCGCGCTCCTCGTCGCGCAGCGTCGGATTCATGATCGCGCCGAACAGGGCAGCCAAGGCGAGCGCACGCACGATCGCGCCGCGCGCGCCGACGAACAGCGCGACGAGGATCGCCGCGGCCGCGAGCGCGCCGATGGCGACATTCGCCCACAGCGGCAGGTACGGATCAAAGACGATGCTGCTGAAGCTGCCCATCGACGTCCTACTGCCCCAGCCGTTCGAGGATCGCCGGGACGTGTACCTGATCGGCCTTGTAGTTGCCGGTCAGCACGTACATCACGAGGTTCACGCCGAAGCGCATCGCTATTTCGCGCTGGCGCTCGCCGCCCGGCGTCGTCGGATACAGCGGCCGGCCGTTGCGGTCGATCGCCCACGCCGCGGCCCAGTCGTTCGAGCCGACGACGATCGACGACACGCCGTCGTTCGACGCCGTCTCGTTGCGCTCGACCCACACCTGTCCGCCGGCCCACCGGCCGGGGAAGTCCTGCAGCAGGTAGAACGACTTCGTCAGGATGTGATCGGCGGGCACCGGCATCAGCGCCGGCAGATCGAGGCCGGTGGCGATCTGCTGCAGCTTTGCGGCGCCGGGGCCGGCGTCGGTGCCCATCTGGCGGTCGCGGGTGTCGAACACGATCGTGCCGCCGCCTTTGAGGAACGCCTCGATGCGCTCGCGTGCCTCGCGCGACGGCGGCTGCTGGGCCTCGGTCATCGGCCAGTAGAGCATCGGGAAGAACGCCAGCTCGTCGCGCTCGATGTCGACGCCGATCGGCTCGTCGGGCTCGACCGCGGTGCGTTGCACCAGCACCTGGGTGAGCCCGGAGAGTCCGGCGCGGCTGACGTCGTCGGCGGCGCCGTCGTGGGTGATGACGTACGCGAGCCGCGTGGCGGCGGCGGCGTCCATGGCGAACTTGTCGTCGTTGGCCGGTGCCTGTGCGTGAGCGGTGCCGATGGCGACCGCGACGGCGAGCGCGATGCCCGCCGCGGCGCGGGTGGCGCGGCGGCCGGGGAGCGCGATCAGCCCGCGCAGCAGCAGCGCGATGACGGTGTCGGCGATGGCGAGCAACAGCGCCGCGGTGAGCAGCGACGGCTTCAGCGCCCGTTCGGTCTCGGCGTGCACCGGTCGCACTTCGGCGCCTTGCGGGATCGCGACCGGCGTCGGCGCCGGCGCGCCGTCGGCGAGATTGAACGCGAACCGGCTCGACGCGTCGTCGCCGCCGTAGAGCCCAGGCGGATGCGCGGGCTCGGCGACCGTCTTGGCGCCGGGCTGGATCGGCCGCGCGGCCGGCGGCGGCGTGGTCAGGCGGCCGAATCCGTCGAGCGACCGGAACGGTGCCAGCGTCGCGCCCGGCGCGACCTCGGCCGTGCCCGCCGACAGCGCGACGACGCGCCGCAGCATTTCGACGAACAGACCCGACAGCGCGAGGTTCGACCAGTCGCCGTTCGCGGTGGTGTGGACAAGGATGATGCGACCTTGGCCCTTGTTGGCGGCGGTGATCAGCGGCGTGCCGTCCTGGAGCTGCGCCCAGGTGTGCTGGGCGAGATCGGGCGTGGGCTCGGCGAGCACCTGCTTCTCGACCTTCACGTCGTCGGCCACCGTGATGCCGGCGAACGGCGAGTCGGGACCGAACGGGGCGAGCCCGGCGGGCTCCGACCACGACAGCGCGCCGCCCAGCGTGCGGCCGCCGCCGCGGAGCTTCACCGGCACCAGATCGTCGGCGCGCTCGGCGAGCCGCGGGCCCGCGAAGCGCACCAGCGTGCCCCCCTGCTCGACCCAGGCGCGGAGCTGGGCGCGGGCCTCGGGGTCGAGCGCTTCCGAATCCGGCACCGTGATCACCGACACGCCCTGCTGGATGAGATTGGCGATCTTGCCTTCGTGCACTTCGGCGAACGGCTCGAGCGCGCGGGCGAGATAGTAGCGCTCGGACAACAGCGGTTGCGCCTCGCGCGCGACCGCGGTCGGGATGCCGACCGCGCGACGGCGATAGCGCTCGTCCATCAGGACGGTGGCGCCCGCGGTGTCCTCGCCCTCGACGGCGAGACGCGCGATGCGGTTCCTGATCTCGAGCGGCACGCCCATGGCGCCGTCGCCGGTCTGCGAGCCCGAAGCGAAGTCGACGCGGGCGCGCGACACCAGCCGGCCGTCCTCGGTGGTCGCGCGCACCCAGATCTGATCGCTGCGGCCTGCGTCCGCGCGGCGAGCCTGAAGCTTGAGCCCCGACGGATCGGTGCGCGGCGGCATCAGCAGATGCGCGGTGTCGACTCCTTCGCCGCGGATCACGATGAGCCCGCCCAGATGCTGGAGCGTCTCGCCGAGCCGGGCGTCGCCCTCGCCGGCGATGCCGTCGCTGACCCACACCGCGATCGCCGGGCCCTTGAAGCCGCCGCGCTCCAGCGCGGCAATCGCGCGGCTGCGATCGCTCGGCCACGGCTTCGGCTGCAGGGCCTCCAGCGCCGAGCGCGCGTCGGCGGCGGAGATCAGGCGGGCTGGCGACGGCGCCTCGCCGGTCGGTGGCGGCGCGGTGGGGATGAGCGCGACCTGCCGTCCGGAGCGGTCGGCGCGGGTCAGCACGTCGAGCGCCGCCTTCTTGCGGGCGCTCCAGTCGCGCGCGGCGCCCCAGCCGTCGTCGATCACCAGCACGACCGGCCCGCCGCCCGGCAACGCGGCGCTCGGCGACAGGATCGGATCGGCGAGTGCCAGGATGATGAGCGCCGCCAGCACCATGCGCAGGATCACCAGCCACAGCGGCGTCGCCGCCGGCGTGCGCTCGCGCGCTTCCAGCCCGAACAGCAGGCGGATCGGCGGGAAGCGGACGTGGCGCGGCGCGGGCGGCGTCACCCGCAGCAGCCACCAGATCAGCGGCAGTGCTGCGAGCCCCGCGAGCAGCAGCGGATTGGCGAAGGCGATGAACCCGAGATCGAGCATGTCAGTCGCGCTCGCCGATGGCGGCGAAGAGAGGGAGCAGCGCCGCCGACGCCGGCTGGTCGGTGCGGTGCGTGTCGAAGGTGAAGTCGAGGCGCGCGCAGGCCTGGGCGAGACCGGCGCGATGCGCCGCGAGCTTCTCGCCGTAGGCCTCGCGCAAGCTGTCGGCGCGCTCGATCAGCGTCTCGCCCTCGGACTCGGGCCCCTCGAAGCGGACGCGGCCCGCGAACGGCAATGTCTCCTCGGCGGGGTCGAACACCTGCACGAGGTGGCCTTTGACGCCGCGGCTCGCGTGAGCGCGCAGGCGCGCGGCGGTGTCGTCGACCGGATCGAGGAAGTCGCCGAAGGCGACGAAGCGCGCGTAGCGCACGGTGCCCTCGGCCGGAGGGAGTCCGGGCGCATTGTTTGATGGGCGCAGCAGCGCCGCCGCCATGCGATCGATGCCGGCGCGGGTGGTGGTCGGCGGCTCGCCGCCCAAGAGCGCCACCCGCTCGCCGGCGCGCACCAGCACCAGCGCCAGCGCGAGCAGCAGCACCTCGGCGCGCTCGCGCTTGGTCATCAGGTTCTTGTGCGAGCGGTACTCCATCGACGGCGACGCGTCGCGCCACAGCCAGACGGTCTGCGCCGCCTCCCATTCGCGCTCGCGGACGAACAGGCGATCGCCCTTCGCCGAGCGGCGCCAGTCGACCTTGCTCGCGGGATCGCCCTCGCGGTACGGGCGGAACTGCCAGAACGTCTCGCCCGGCCCCGCGCGCTTGCGGCCGTGGACGCCGATCTGGATCGCGGCGGCGACCCGCTCGGCGGCGACCAGCAGCGGCGGGAGGCGGTCCGATGCCGCCTCCGCGCGGTGCAGGAGGAGCGTTTCTGCGCTTGATGCCACGATGGCTCCAGTCAGCGCAGCGGCGCGACGAGGCGCTCGATGACGTCGTCGAGCGTGACGCCGTCGGCGCGCGCGGCGAAGCCGAGCGCCATGCGATGCCGTAGCACCGGCGGCGCGAGCGCGACGACGTCGTCGACCGAGGGCGCGAGGCGCCCTTCGAGCAGGGCGCGGGCACGCGACGCCAGCATCAGCGCCTGGCTCGCGCGCGGACCGGGGCCCCACGCGACGTAGCGCGTGACGAGATCCTCGGTCGAGGTCTCGGGGCGGCCCGAGCGCACCAACGAGAGAATCGCCTCGACCACCGACTCGCCGACCGGCAGGCGGCGGACGAGGCGTTCGGCGGCGATCAGCTCGTCGGCCGTCATCACCGCGCGCGGCTGCGCGTCCGTCGGTCCGGTGGTGGTCAGCAGCATCCGGCGCTCGGCGTCGCGGTCGGGATAGCGGACGTCGATCTGCATCAGGAAGCGATCGAGCTGCGCCTCGGGCAGCGGATACGTCCCTTCCTGCTCGAGCGGGTTCTGGGTCGCGAGCACGTGGAACGGCGTCGGCAGCGCGCGCGACTCGCCGCCGACGGCGACCGAGCGCTCCTCCATCGCCTGCAGCAGCGCCGACTGCGTGCGCGGGCTCGCGCGGTTGATCTCGTCGGCCATCAGGAGCTGGCAGAACACCGGGCCGGCGATGAAACGGAACGCGCGCCGTCCGGGGGACGGCTCCTCGAGGATCTCGGTGCCGAGAATGTCGGCGGGCATCAGATCGGGGGTGAACTGGATGCGCTTGTCGTCGAGGCCGAGCACGTCGCCGAGCGCGCGCACCAGCCGCGTCTTGGCGAGCCCGGGGACGCCGACCAGCAGCGCGTGACCGCCCGACAGCAGCGTGACGAGCACCTCCTCGATGACGGCCTCCTGGCCGAAGACGAGGCGCGAAAGCTCTTCCTTGACGAGACGCACGCGCTGCCCGGCGGTCTCGATCGCGCGGGCGAGATCGGCGCCGTCCTCGGCGACCGAAGCGGAACTGCGGGACATGACGCCGGACGGATCGCTGGGGATCACTGGGTCCTCCATGCTGGAACGGGCGTGCTGCTGACGGGTGCGCGGTGGGCAGCGTGGCCGATGCTCACGGGCGTAACGCACATATTATATGATGGTTCACCATGGCCAGCGCGAGCCTCAATTCCGACCCCTTGACGCCCTCGGCGGCGCACGATTCGACCGCCGCAGGGGCCGCGCCGTTCCGCATTTCCGCGGACGGCACCTGGTTCTACCGGGGGAGCGCGATCCAGCGCCCCGAAATGGTCAGATTGTTCGCGACGGTGCTGCGGCGCGAGGCCGACGGTTACATGCTGGTGACCCCGTACGAGCGCCAGGCGGTGGACGTCGACGACGCGCCGTTCGTGGCGGTGGCGATGCGGGCCGAGGACAAGGGCGTTGCGCAACTTGTGTTCACGACGAATGTCGAGCGCGAGGTCGTGCTGTCGCCGGAGCATCCGCTGATCGTGCGCGGCACGGTCGACGAGCCGCGTCCCTACATCGTCGTCGAGCCCGGCATCGAGGCGCGCATCGCGCGCCCGGTCTACTACGAGCTCGCGGCGCTCGCAGTGCCGCGCGACGTCGGCGGCAATTCGCCGCTCGGCGTGTGGAGCGCGGGCGCGTTCTTCCCGCTCGAGCCGCCGCGCGGCGAATCGCGATGAGCACGGCCATGTCGCTCGACGAGATCATCGATCGCCTGAAGCCCGAGTTCCTGCGCGCGGCGGCGCTGAGGCTCGCCGATTCGGCGATCATCTTCGGCTCGGCCGAGTACGCGATGGCGCTCAAGGCGGCGGCGAAGGCGAGGGGCGTCGAGGAGGGCGCGCCCGGACTCGAGCTGACCCGCGCCGCGGTGCTGGTGGGCTTGATCGACCGCCCTGACGGCCCGACCGTGCTGCTAACCCAGCGGACCGCGCATCTCGCCGACCACGGCGGCCAGATCAGCTTCCCGGGCGGCCGTATGGAGCACCACGATGCCGACGCGGCCGCCGCGGCGCTGCGCGAGACCGAGGAGGAGGTCGGGCTGCCGCCGTCGAGCGTCGAGATCGCCGGCGCGCTCGAGGACTACGGCACGATCTCGGGCTACCGCGTCACTCCCGTGGTCGGAGTCGTCCGGCCGCCGTTCGCGCTGCGGCTCGATCCGTTCGAGGTCGCCGACGCCTTCGAGGTGCCGTTCACCCACATCCTCGACCCCGCCAACCGCATCGCCGAGGAGGTGCGGCGCGGCGACGCGGTCCGCCACATCTACTCGATCCCCTACGAGAGCCGCCGCATCTGGGGCTTCACCGCGCGCATCCTGGTCGCCGTGGCCGAGCACGTCGGCGGGGAGTAGCGCCGACCTGCTTTTTTCGTCATGCCCCGCTTCAGGCGAGGCACCCACCGGGCCAAGCCCGACCATGACGAAGAAAGCGGGTGGCTGAGGCTCTCCGCCGGATCCGTTCCGGCCCCTCTGGTCACTGGAGCCTTCGCCCGGGGGTGCTAGGATTGCGTCCGTCGTCGGCGTACCGTCCCGCACCGCATCGTCCCCAACCGTCGCACGGACCGTCGTGGAATCGCATCTCACCATCGCGCCCCGGGAGTGGATGACCGCCCGCGACACCCGCGCGGTGATCGCGGCGCTGCAGGCCGACGGCGCCGAGGCGCGCTTCGTCGGCGGCTGCGTGCGCGACACGCTCACGGCCGAGCTTCTCGGCCACGGAGCGCCGGTGCGCGACATCGATATCGCGACGCCCGAGCCGCCGCAGCAGGTCGCCGAGCTGCTCGCGCGTGCCGGCATCCGTGCCGTGCCGACCGGCATCGAGCACGGCACGGTGACCGCGGTGGTGGACGGCAAGCCGTTCGAGATCACCACGCTGCGACGCGACGTCGAGACCTTCGGTCGCCGCGCGCGCGTCGCCTTCACCGACGACTGGAAGGAGGACGCGGCGCGGCGCGACTTCACCATGAACGCGATGTTCCTCGCGTCCGACGGCCGGGTCTACGACGCCTTCGGCGGCCTTGCCGACATCAAGGCCGGGCGCGTCCGTTTCGTCGGCGATCCGCGCGAGCGCATCGAGGAAGACGTGCTGCGCCTCCTGCGCTACTTCCGCTTCCATGCCCACTTCGACCGCGCCGGGCCCGACGCCGCCGCGCTCGCCGCCTGCCGCGCCATGGCGCCGAAGCTGCATTCGCTGTCGGGCGAGCGGGTGCACGCCGAGCTGTTCAAGCTGCTCGAGGCGCGCGACCCGGCGGCGACGCTGACGCTGATGGAGCGCGAGGGCGTGCTCGCGCACGTCCTGCCGGAGGCCGGCAGCTTCGCGCGCCTGCGCGCGCTCGCCGCGATCGAGGCCGACATGCTCGCCGTCGCCCCGGACGCGCTGCTGCGGCTCGCCGCCGCGCTCGAAGGCGGCGGTCCGCCGACCATCGACGTCGCCCATCGCCTCAGGCTGTCGAACCGCGAGCGCGCGCGTCTCGCGCAGCTCGCGACCTCGGCGCCGATCGCGCCCGGCATGAGCGAGCGCACCGTGCGCCGCATGCTGCAGCGCATGGGCAAGGAGCGCTTCCGCGATCACGTGCTGCTCAACTGGGCGGATGCCCGCAAGGTCGAGGCCCGGGCCGGCGACGCCGCGGTCGCGTCGCACGTCGATGACGCCGCGTGGCGCGCGCTGATCGACGTCGCCGAGCGGTGGCGGCCGGCGGTGTTCCCGGTCACCGGCGAGGACGCGCTCCGGCTCGGCATCCCGCAGGGCCCCGACCTCGGCGAGACGCTCAGGGCGGTCGAGGAGTGGTGGGCCGACGAGGACTTCCGCCCCGACCGCGAGGCGTGCCTCGCCCAGCTCCAGGCGCTCGCCCAGGCGCGGGCGCGCTGATCCGCAACGACAAGCCCACACCATCAAAAGCCAGGCCATAACAAGGAACAACGGCGCGATGACCGAACTGCGTATCTGCTTCGTCGGCGACTCGATCACCCAGGGGACTCTCGACGACACGGCCTTGGGCTGGCCCGGTCGGCTGATCGCGTCGGGGCGCCGCAAGGGCCACGACCTCACCGGCTACAACCTCGGCATCCGCCGCGACACGTCGAAGGACATCGAGCGCCGCTGGAAGGCGGAGGTCGAGGCGCGTCTTCCGTCGACCGCGCCCGGCGCCGTCGTGTTCATGTTCGGCATCAACGACATGCAGTCGTCGGGCGGCGAGCTGTTCCGCGTGCCGCCGCCGGAGTCGGTGAAGGTCGCGCGCGCCATGGTGACGGAGGCGAAGGCCAAGTGGCCGGTGCTGTGGCTGAGCCCGGTGCCGCCGGTGCCGGGCCACAAGACCAAGGACGCGTTCCCCGACCTCGAGGAGGACTACATCAACGTCCGCGCCAAGAAGCTGGTCGAGGCCTACGCCCACGTCGCGAGGGAACTCGACGTGCCGTTCCTCGATCTCTACACGCCGCTCGCCGCGCGCGGTTTCACCCGCTGGCGCTGGCTGCGCGCGCTGAAAGCGGGCGACGGCATCCACCCGAAGGCGTCCGGCTACGCGCTGCTCGCGAGCCTCATCGAGCGCTGGGACGGCTGGCAGGAGTGGCTGGAGGGGTAGCGCCGTCGCGCGGCGTCGCACCTCAGGTGCCGCCGCCGTCCCCGATCAGCGAGTAGGGCGCCCAGAACAGCGGGTGGCCGTAGGCAAACAGCGTCTGGCCGCCGGACCGCAGGCCGGGGCCGTCGAGCAGCGCCATCATCGCTTGGCGCAACGCCTCGCCGCGCGACAGTGCCGGGTACGCCGCCTGGCGGCGGAACAGGTCCGTGACGAGCTCGCGCGCCGAGTCCGAATGCACCGACCAGTTGGTGACGAGAATCGCCCGCGTGCCCGCGTAGAAGAATGCCCGTCCCAGTCCCGACGCGGCCTCGGCTCCGGCGCCGGCGCCGGCGCCGGTGTTGCACGCCGACAGCACGACCCAGTCGGCGTCGAGCCGGAGGCCGAGGATCTCGTCCATCGTCAGCAACCCGTCGCCATCGACGTCGGCGACGTCGGGCGCGCTCAGCGCGAGCGCCGGCTGGTGCAGCCCCTCGAGCTCACCCGGCACGAGGCCGTGGGTCGCGAAGGCGATGACCTTGTAGCCGGCGAGATCGCTGCTCTTCACCATCCGCGTGTTGGCGCTCTTGCCGAGGTGCACGACCTTGCTCGGGTCGGCCTGCAGCGCGAGCGCGATCGAGCGGAGCTCGTCGGCGGTGTCGGGTAGCCGCGGCAGGAGCGCGAGCTCCGCCTTGTCGACGCCTTGAGTCTGGGGCGCGTTGCGGCGCTTCAAGGGCACGCCGCGCGTGGCGGTCGCCGCGCCCGAGGCGTCGGCGACCTGCGTCGCGTCCCGCGCCTGCTCGCGGCTGAACAGCGGATCGCCGAAGCCGATCATCGGCGCGCGCTCGTGCCGCGGCCGGGGCAGGCCGCGCAGCGACGTGAAGGCGGCGGCCGATGGGACCAGCGTCACCGCATGCGTGCGCGCGAGCCACGGCACCGCGCGGTAGCCCGCGAACTTCGGCTGCGCCGCCGTGTCCACCGTGACGGGCGCGGTCGGCAGCAGTCCGAGCGGCAGCAGCCCCAGCGCGCCGTTGGTGACGAAGATCAGGTGCCGTGCCGGTTTCCACGCGGCCTCGGTCGGCTGCAGGAACATCCGGTAGATCTCGTGCGCCGCGGCGACGTCGAACGGCGGGATCTCCTCGATCGTGGAGGCCTTGGGCTCGAGCGCCTCGCGAAGCGCGGCGACCTTCGTCTCGACCTCGTTGGCGCCGACCGGCGCGGCGGCGAACGCGACCGGTCCCGTCTTCGGGACCGCCCACACGAAGCTGCTGCGCGTACCGAGATAGAACGACACGAACGCCTCGTCGGGCTTCAGCGCCGCGCGGATCTCGTCGACCCCGGGCGGCTTGGGATCGATCAGATTCGCGTACTGCGGAAACTTGCGCTCGATCGCGCGCCAGTCGTTGTCGCGCGCGGCAGCGAGCGCGCGGGCCTTGGCCTGAAGGTCCTGGATGGCCTTGCCGTTGCGCTCCTGCGGCGGAAGCGACAGTGCGTCGTTGATCGCCTGGTACATGCCCGAGAGCTGGCGCTTGGTGTCCTGCTCGCGCCGGACGATCTCGGCGAGCTCGGGATCCCTCGCCGCGGCGCGGGCGTTCGAGGCCGCGAGCGCCCGCTGCACCGACTGGCCGCGGATGAAGTCGACGAGGCGCAGGCTTTCGAGCGCCGGATCGATGCCGGGCGGCGCATCGCGCGCGGTCGCGAGCAAGGCGATGTAGGTCTCGACGATCAGGCGGATCTGCTGGTCGCTCGCGGCGATGCCGCCCGAGGCGTCGTCGGACTTGCCCGCGTTGGACGTGAGCACCGGCACGGCCTGCGCGAACAGCGGCATCGCCTCGGCCCCGCGCTGGCCCGCCGCATAGCCGACGGCGAGGGTTCCGCGCGCCAGCGCGGTTTCGACGTGGTCGTTGCCGAGGATCGCCGCCTTGCGGTCGAGCGTGGCGCGGGCGGCGGCGATGCCGTCGTCGATTCGCCCGCTGCGCAGCAGCACGGTGATGCGCTCGATGCTTTGAAGCACCGGAGCGGCGAGGGACGCGTCCCAACCTGTCATCGATCGCTCGACGTCGGCGAGTTCGGCCGCCGCCGCGTCCCAGTGCTCCTGGAGCGCCAGCGTCTTCATCACCAGGGCCTTCGCCCTGACCACGGGCGGGACCTCGGCGGGGTAGCCGAGATCGGCGTAGGTCTCGACCATGATCCGCGCCAACCGCTCGGCATCGCGGTAGCGGCCCTGCTGCATCACGACGTTGGCGAGTTGGCCGACGATGGGCGTCGTCGCCGCGCCGTAGCGGCCGAAGGACTGGATCTCGTTCATCAGCGCGCGCCGGACACTGATCTCCGCTTCGGTGAAGCGTCCCTGGCGCGCCTGGTTCACGCCCGCATTGGCGAGCGCCAGGTCGCGAGCCTGGACAAAGGGGTCCGGGCTCGGCCGGTTGCCCGGCCAGCCGCGCAGGTTGTCGAGCACCTCCTGATACAGCTGCGACGCCTTCACGTAGGCCTGCTCGGCCCTGCGGTACAGGCCGCGGGCCTCGAACAGGCGGCCCTGCGTATCGGCTTCGATCGCGCGGTAGTTGGTCTTGATCACCGGCGGCGTGTTGCCGCCGGTGACGTCGCGCACGCTGCGGTCGAGTCTCTTCTGGGTGGCCTCGGCGGCCTCGAGGTCGCCGAGCGCCAGCTGGTCGACCATGAGGGTGCGATAGGTGTTGGGCAGGCGCCGGGCGCCCTGCGGGTTCGATGCCTCCTGGACGCGGGTCTCGTTCAGTGCGAGCGAGCGGGCGAGATTGCCGACCGTGCGATAGTTCGTGGCCAGCACTCCGCGCGCGTAGAAGAGGTCGAAGCCGCTGAGCCCGCCGGCTTCGATCGCCCGCTCGTGGGCCGCGATCGCATCGGTGCTGCGGCCGAGACCGTGATAAGCGTCGCCGCGGTCGAGGTAATAGGCGGAAAGCTCGCGCGCGCCCGATCCGGCGGGAGGTGGGCGGCGCAAGCGCTCCTCGAGCTTCTCGACGCGGGTGGGATCCGGCTTCTCGTGCTCGAGCACCGCGGCGATGTCGCTCACGGACTGCGGCGTCTGCGCCGCGCCGGTGGCCGTCCATGCCGCGAGAGCCAACACGCCGCACAGCGAACGCGCGACGAGTCTCGATCGATGTCCGATACGCACGTCTCCACCCCGTCGCCGGTTCCGTCCGGTCGTGGGCCGGATCTTGGTTGGCGGTATCTTTCGGTGTCCCGGGGCGGTTTTCAAGCCCGCCGATACACGGTGACAAGCGCTGGCGAAGCGGTTTCAATCGCGGAACGGAGAACGTTGCGGCAACAACGCCCACCCCATCGGCGAACAGGGACAGGGAGCGAATCATGACCATCGAGATCATCGACACGCTGGAAGTCGCGCGTCGCGAGAAGAAGCGCACGGTCGTCATGAACACGCGCAAGCTGCACGCCTGGGTGCACTACTACCCGACGCCGGGCGACAGGGACGACATGCACTGCCACAACGCCGACCAGACGTTCTACGTCATCGAGGGCGAGTGCACGATGCGCTTCCCCGACGGCGGCGCGGCGGTGCTGACGCCGGGCAAGGCGGCGCTGATCCGCGGCGGGTCCTTCTACCAGCTCGAGAACACCGGCCCGGGCCCGATGATCATGATGGGCACGCGCTCGGGCTCGCAGGACGACATCAAGCACATCAACTACGAGACGCGGAAGGACCTGCGCGCCGAAGGCGTCGAGCGGGTGCAGCACCGCGGATGAAACGCGCCGCCACAATTGGGTGAACGCGATGGCGCGGGAAGCGGGCAAGGGCGCGATCGAGATTCGCGTCGAGAAGATCGAGCAGCTCTTCAACTCCCTCGATCCGTTCCCGTTCCGCGAGAAGGACCTCGATCGCGAGGCCGAGGAGTTCATCGTCGGCTGGGCGCGCGAGCTGCCGAAGCAGGACGCGATCGAGATCGTGATCCACGTACCGGCGGAGGAGGCGCGGACCGCGCACGACGATCTCGCCGGCGCCTTGCGCCGCTACTTCGACTATCGGGCCGAGATCGTCGGCCTCGAGCTGCGCGAGCTGTTCCGCGTCGGACGCCGGTCGCTGGCGATCGGTCTCGCGGTGCTCGCGGCGTGCCTCGTGGCGCAGCGCGCGATCGCCAACGTCTACGGCACGGGCGAGGTCACCCGTTTCATCGGCGAGGGCCTGATCATCCTCGGCTGGGTCGCGAACTGGAAGCCGATCGAGATCTTCCTCTACGACTGGTGGCCGGTGGCGAACCGCCGCAACCTCTACCGGCGGCTGTCGCGCGCGTCGGTTCGGCTCAAGGCCCACGCGCCACGGGCATGACCCGGGCGATGGGAAGGCTCAGCACTCCTGCTTCGACTGCCTCTCGGTCGTGCACGTCGGCGCGTCGTCGTCCGGCGCGAACACCGGCGGCGGCGCCTTCTGCGGCGACATCGGCTGGATCGGCTGCATCGGTTTGACCGGTTGCAGCGGCTCGATCGGCATCACCGCGTGGATCGGGCCGACCTCCGCCTCGGGTTGCGGGCGCGCCCCGCCGCACCCGGACGTCGCGATTGCGCCCGCGAGCAGTGCCGCGGCGGCCGTTCGGGTGATCATGGGGTACTCCGTCGGTGATGGGTGTCGGCGCCCGTTGCTGTAACAGCAACCGACGCCGCTTTCCACAGTTCCGCGGGCGCCTTCAGGCGACACGGACGGTGCGGCGCTGTTCATTTCTCCGTCTCCGTTGAGGGAGAGGGAGGGGTGAGGGTGAAAACCGCGCGTTGCGAACCCAACACCCAACCCTCCCCCCGACGGGGAGAGGGCATAGACGGTGCCCACCCTAAACACTGCGTCATCCTCGCCGAAGGGCGAGGATCCACGAGTTTTTGTCGGCAACAGCAGAAAGAAACTCGTGGATGGTCGGCCCCCCTCTTTTTGAACGGACCGCGTGAGCGCGGTCCTAAGGGCTGACCATGACGGACAAAGGTCCGTCACTTTCCACAGCCCCCGCGCGAACCGGCCCAGACTTTCCACAGCCCCCTTGTGCCGCGTTTCGCCTGCGCGCACAGTCCTCGCATCGCGACAAGCGAGGGGAGCTATTGCGCATTAGCGCTCCCGTTCGAGCGAGGAAGCCGCGAGAGGCCCCCGACAACTGGGACACCGGAGCGGCGGATGAAGTTGAGAGGCAACGGCGCTTCCCCTTCGGGTCGCGACGCACTTCTTTTCAGGTACCGATAACAACAGCGTCGCGATCCGGCGACTGAGGCAGCATCGGTAGTGTCGGCTACGCTTTCAACGCAGCGTGGCACCCTACTGACCCTTATGGGGAAGGTAAAAGGCGGATTCCGCTGATCCGCTGACGACGACGTGTGTCCGCGCCGAGGTAGCTCCAGAGCGCGAACC